>CAYWBK010000087.1:0-16702 GCA_964455745.1 uncultured Armatimonadia bacterium | reverse complement strand
GCGTACCTGCCGAACTGTCCCTTTCCCATTGTCCGGGAAATGGGGTGCATATCACTGCCGTTCCTTTGCCGTTTTTCGCCGTTCCTTCGCCGTTGATTCTGCGTTTTGCGTTCAGCGTTCAGCGTTGCCTCTTTTTGCCTGTTGACCTACGCGCCGTGATTACCTATGATCTAAATCAACAGTATACTGGCCTTTGGGGCCACCCTGAACCGTGCCGATTCTCGATCCCGCCTCGCCGGCCAGGACGGAGGCTACGTCGTTGGACGATGGTACTGCGTTCGTCTTCTGGATCGGTCGCATCCGCAAGGCGCTTCGCCGTAAATTCGGCGAACACGTGAGCATATCAGGTATTACTTCCGCGCAGTTTCATCTATTATACTGTCTATGGCAATCAGATGGAGTATTGACGTCGGAATTGATCGCCACAGCGGGGCTTGACGGCGGGACGATCACCGGGGTGCTGGACCGGCTCGAGGCGAAAGGCCTTATCCGCCGGGAGCGAAGCATTGCGGACCGGCGAGCGATCCGCATCCATCTGACGCAAGAGGGACGGAACCTGGAGCGCCCGGTCATGCAGGCTGTACGCGACGTGAACCGGCTGGCCCTCGAGGGAATAGCGGCAGGCGATCGCGCGCAACTCATCCGAGCCCTGGAACAGGTAGGAGACAACCTTGGCGCCTGAAAACGAATCATTCGATGTGGAAATGCCGGATCTGCCGGCGAATCCGGGCGAAGCAGGGCAGCCTGCAGCGCCGGAGGAGGGGAGCGAAGGCCCTCGGTTCCGCCGGCCCAGGAGGCGCTGGATCGGCCTGGCGATCGTCGTGATCGTGCTCATCGCCGGCTCACCTTTCGCCATGCACTTCATCAACTACATGCGCACGCATCCGTCCACCGACGATGCGGCGGTCGATGGCGACCTGTATCCGATCAGCGCCCGGATCAACGGTAGAGCGCTGAAAGTGAACGTGACCGATAACGACTACGTCCACGCCGGACAGGTCCTCGTAGAGTTGGACCCGGCGGACATTCAGACTCAACTGGATCAGGCGCGCGCGGACCTGGCGATGGAGACCGCGAACCTGCGGGCCGCCGGGGCGAATATCGAGGTCACCCAGAAGACAACCGGGGCTGCCGCGGGGCAGGCGACCGCCGGCGTATCGCTGGCCCGCGCTCAGCGGGAAGCCGCGCGCCATCAGGTCAGCGTGGGACAGGCGCAGATCATGTCGGCTGCCGCGGGCGTCACCGCGGCGCAGGCGACGGTCGCGGATACGGCCAACAGCATTGATGCCGCAAGGGCGGGCGTCACAGGTTCGCAGGCCGCTTTGATGTCGGCGGAGGAGGGCATCCGATCCGCCGAACAGTCCGTCGTCGCAGCCGAAGCGGGCGTGCGAGCGGCTCAGGACAATGTGAGCGTTGCGTCGTCCGACCTGACGGCGGCAAAGGCAGCGGCAAAGAAGTCCGACTCGGACTTTCGGCGCGCGCGTGTGCTGTTTTCCGAGGAGGCCATCCCACAGAATCAGCTCGACGCAGCGGAAGCCGATTCGACAACAGCCGACGCGCACGTGGTGGGCGCGGCGAAGCGAGAGACGGCGGCGCAAGCGGCGTTGGATCAGGCGCGGGCGAACCTGTCATCGGCTCGAAGCGCGCTCTCGCAGGCGGCCGCCCGACGCGATCAGGCACGGGCCTCGGTCTCCCAAGCGCAGGCGTCTTACCGAAGTTCCAACGAGAATGTGAACGTGGCCCGAGCCAGAGCCGACCAGGCCCGCGCGGCGGAGCTGCAGTACAAGCGCACCATCCCGCAACTCGAGGCCGATGTGAGTCAGCGAGGCGCGGGCATCTCGCAGGCCCAGGCGACGCTTCGCGGCACCGAGTCCGGGCCGAATCAGGTCCAGGCCAGCGTCGCGCAGGCGGGCACTGTCCAGGCGCGAATACAGCAAGCCCAGGCCCGCATCGACGAGCTGTCCCTGCAGCTCTCCTATACGAAAGTTATCGCCCCGCATGACGGATACATCAGCCAAAAGAACGTCAACGTCGGGCAGGCGATCTCGGAGGGGCAGCCGCTGATGGCCGTCGTCGACCTGGTGAACATCTACGTCACCGCCAACTACAAGGAGACCCAGCTTCACAGCATGAAGGTGGGCAACCCCGCTGAGTTCGAAGTCGACACATACCCGGGGATCAAGTTCGCCGGTCATGTCATCAGCCTCAGCCCGGGCACCGGATCGGTCTTCGCGCTGCTGCCCCCGGAGAACGCTACCGGCAACTTCACGAAGATCGTCCAGCGCGTTCCGATTCGCATCGGGATCGATTCCCCGCCCGACCCGGATCACCCCTTGCGCCTCGGCATGTCCGTGGTGCCCGTGGTGACCACGGAATGAGCGCTGCTGCGGGGACGGCCATATCGCCGTCGGCCTCGAGAGATGAGCCGTCGGTCAACAGATCGTTAGTGACTGCAGCGATTACCTTTGGCTCCATAATGGGGGCCCTTGACACGAGCATCGTCAATGTGGCTCTGCCTTACATTCGAGCCAACATGGGCGCCACGGTAACCGAGATCACCTGGATCTCGACCGGCTACATCATCGCCCTCGTCATCGTGATGCCTCTGACAGCCTGGTTGTCGCAGATCTTCGGGCGCAAGCGCCTGTATATGGCATGTCTTGCCCTGTTCACGGTCTCTTCATTCCTCTGCGGCGCGGCGTGGAGTCTCACCTCGCTCATCGTCTTTCGCGTCATCCAGGGCATTGGCGCCGGAGTCATGATGCCGGTGCAGCAGGCTATCTTGCGCGAGACTTACCCACCGCATCAACAGGGCCTGGCGATGGGGATTTTCGGCGTCGCAGTGATGATCGGCCCCGCCGTCGGGCCGACGCTTGGTGGCTGGATCACCGACAACTACAATTGGCCCTGGATCTTCTATGTCAATGTTCCCATCGGGTTCATCGGACTATGGATGGTGAACTCGTTCATCCACGACCCTGCTCATGCACGCGCGCGCCGCTCCGAAGCCGGCATTGACGCGGCAGGCATCATCCTTCTCACCGTTGGCCTGGCAGCACTGCAGACAGTGCTCGAGCAGGGGCAATCCGAGGATTGGTTCGAGTCGCGGTTCATCATTGCGTTCACGGTCGTGGCGACCATCGCCCTGCTGGCTTTCGTCTGGTGGGAACTGCGGGCGGAGAAACCGGTGGTGGAACTGCGGCTGCTGCGAGAGGCGACATTCGCTACAGGCACTTTCATCGGCGGCATCCTCGGCGTCAGCCTGTTCGCGAGTATGTTCCTGCTCCCGTTGTTCCTTCAAGAATTGCTAGGCTATCCCGCTTTGACGAGCGGGCTGGTGATGATGCCGCGCGCCCTGGTCATGGTGCCTCTCATGCCCATCGCAGGGCTGCTGTACAATTATGTTGGCACGCGAGTGATGATCGGCGCCGGCCTTCTCATTGCCGGCAGCGCGCCGCTTATGATGGCACGGTTCAACCTCGACTCCACCCGGATGGACCTGCTATGGCCACAGATGACCCAGGGGATCGGGTTCGCCCTCATTTTCGTTGCGCTATCTACAACATCGCTCGCGGTCATCGACCGGCGCAAGCTCACCGCTGCGACAGGGCTCTACAATCTGGTGCGTCAGCTTGGCGGCTCATTCGGCACGGCGATCTTCGCCTCCATGCTCACTAACCAGCAACAGGTCGCCCGTGCGCAGCTCGTCAAGTTCATCAGTCCCTACCGTCCCGCCTATGCGCTGCAGTCCCAGACGCTCTATCAACTGGGGCTGGTCGGAAGGGGCATCAACCCGTATGATGCCCAAGTGAAGACCCTTAAGTTCTTCGAGGGAATCGTCAACCAACAGGCCGCCGTCCTGGCTTTCGATCACACTTTCTTCGTTATCGGAATGCTGTTTCTCATTTGCCTGCCATTGGTGTTACTCTTGAAAGAGAATCCCCACCGGCACCTCGACAGGCACGCTTCGGAGGCATAGCGCGGGTTCTGCTTCCATCCCAAGCCCAATCATGTTAACATAATTGCCAACTATGACGCGAATCGTTCCTGCGCCACAGCCCCCATCAGAACAACAGCCGCCTCAAGTCAACCGCTGGCTGGTCACTGTCGCCGTGACCGTCGGCACGTTGATGGGCGCCATTGATGCCAGCATCGTCAATGTCGCCATCCCCTACATCCGCGCGAACCTCGGAGCGACCATCACTGAGATCACCTGGATATCGACCGGGTATATCATCAGTCTGGTCATCGTCATGCCCCTAACGGCGTGGCTGGGGGCCACCTTCGGCCGCAAGCGGGTCTACATGACCTGCCTCGGGCTCTTCATCACTGCCTCCTTCTTCTGCGGCCACGCGCATACCCTGATGGAGCTGGTCATCTTCCGCTGCCTCCAGGGCTTTGGCGCCGGGGCATTGCAGCCCACCGAGCAGGCCATCTTGCGCGAGACCTTCCCCCCCAAGGAACAGGGCCTGGCAATGGGGCTTTACGGCTTCGCCGTCATGATCGGCCCGGCCATCGGGCCTACGCTCGGCGGATGGATCACGGACAATTACAATTGGCCGTGGATCTTTTACATCAACCTTCCGATCGGCATCATCGGCCTGTGGATGGTCAGCCAGTTCGTCCACGACCCGCCTCATGCGAAAGCCCGGAGGAGTGAAGCCGGCGTTGACGCCGTAGGCATCATAGCGCTTGCCGTCGGTCTCGGTTGCATGCAGGCCGTGCTCGAGGAAGGCGAGACCAACGACTGGTTCAACTCGAACTTCATCGTCATTCTCACCGTGCTGGCAGTTGTCGGGCTTGCCGTCTTTGCCTGGTGGGAGGTCTGTCGCGCCCCCAAACCGGCCGTGGACCTGACTATCCTGCGCAAAGCAACCTTCACCACCGGCACGCTCATCGGCGGGATTCTGGGGGTTAGTCTTTTCGCCAGCCTGTTCCTCTTGCCCCTGTTCATGCAGGAATTGCTCGGCTATCCGGCGATGACCAGCGGGCTGGTGATGATGCCGCGCGCTCTTGTCATGCTCACGTTGCTCCCGATCTCAGGGATGCTCTACAACCGCCTCGGACCGAGGGTGATGATCGGAGGCGGATTGTGCATCGCCGGGATGGGCGCAATCATGATGAGCCGCTTCACGCTGGACACCGGCAGCGTGCAGTTCTTCTGGCCCCAGGTGACCCAGGGGGTGGGCTTCGCGTTCATCTTCGTCGCCCTGTCGACGGCGTCCCTCATGGGTATCGAAAAGGCGCGCATGACCAGCGCCACCGGGCTGTTCAACCTCATACGCCAGCTCGGCGCATCCGTCGGCACGGCGACCTTCGCCACTCTCCTCTCCCGCGGCCAACAGGGCATCCACGCGGTGCTTGTCAAGCACATCAACCCTTACAGCGTCGCCTACTCGATCGAGTTCAACCGGATCCAGCAGGGTCTGATGTTGGAGGGGATCAACTCCTGGGATGCGCGCAACAAGACCCTCGCCATCTTGGACGGGATCATCTCCCAGCAAGCGGGGGTATTGGCCTTCGAGCGGTGTTTCTACATAATAGGCATGTTGTTCATCGTGTGTGTGCCGCTGGTGTTCTTTTTCAAGAAGTCCCCGACCCAGGGACATCACCCGATGGAGCATTGAGGACGGCAACGCTGAATTCGGAACGCTGAACGCAGAATCAGCGGCAACGGCGCCTCACCCCCTCGGCCGCCTGCGGCGGCCACGCCCCACTCGTGGAGAGGGGCCGGGGGTGAGGTGCCGTCCCCAAAACCTGCCGTTCCTGCCGTTCCTGCCGTTCCTGCCGTCCCCAAAACCTGCCGTCCCTGAAACCTGGTGTCCCCCCATGAACGTCATCTGCATCCTGATGGACAGCCTCAACCGCCACTTCCTCGACCTGTACGGAAGTGAACTGGGCGTGAAGACCCCCAATATCGACCGTTTGGCCGAGCGTTCGGCGATCTTCACGAACAATTATATCGGCTCGATGCCGTGTATGCCGACCCGGCGCGATCTTTGGACCGGCTGCCTGGAGTTCCCCTGGCGCAACTGGGGGTCGCTGGAGCCGTACGACAACCCCCTCCCGCGCGTCTGCCGCGACAACGGCGTCATGTCGATGCTCGTCACGGACCACTACCATCTGTGGGAACACGGCGGCGAGAACTACCACGCGGACTTCGAGGGCGTCGAGTTCATCCGCGGGCACGAGAACGACATGTGGGCCACCGAGCCCGCCGAGAAGCTCCCCTGGCGC
The DNA here is from genome assembly GCA_964455745.1 of uncultured Armatimonadia bacterium. Classification (GTDB taxonomy): domain Bacteria; phylum Armatimonadota; class Zipacnadia; order Zipacnadales; family CAYWBK01; genus CAYWBK01. The sequence goes on along the minus strand of CAYWBK010000087.1, from coordinate 10,465 downwards.
AGCCACTGCATGGAGCGCTATCACCGCAACCTCGCCCGGTTTCGCCACGAGGAGGACTACCTCTCCCCGCGCACCTTCAAAGCCGCCGGCGACTGGCTGGAGGCCAACCACCACGCCCACGACCGCTTCTTCCTGATGATCGACGAGTTCGACCCGCACGAGCCGTTCCACGTCCCGCCGCCGTATGACACCCTGTACGACGACGACCCCGAGGCGCGCTTCTTCATCTGGCCGGAATATGGCCGCCCCGATTACAGCGAGGCCGAGGCCCGGCATATACGCGCCCAGTACGCCGGCAAGGTCACGATGGCCGACCGCTGGCTGGGCCGCGTGCTCGATCGCCTCGACGACTTCAAGCTGTGGGACGACACGATGGTCATCCTGATGACCGACCACGGCCACTTCCTCGGCGACCACGGCTGGTGGGGCAAGCCCGTCTGCCCGCAGTACGAGGCCATCGCGCACCGGCCGTTGCTGATTCACGCTCCGGGGGACCTGAAGGCAGGGGAGGAGATCGGCGCACTGACGACGACGGTGGACTTCTACCCGACGATCCTCGAGGGTCTTGGTATCGACACGTGTGGCATTGATGCGCGTGGCGCAGGCATTCCGCGTGGCGCAGGCGTCTCGCCTGCGACGGCGGCGGGCGAGACGCCCGCCCCACGCGGCATTCACGGCCGCTCGATGCTGCCCTTGCTCGACGGTCGAGCCGAGAGCATCCGCTCGTCGGCGCTATACGGCTGGTTCGGGGGCATCACGCAGGTCACTGACGGCCGCCGCACCTACATGCGCGGCGCGCAGACACCCGGCAACGATCCGCTGTACATCTACACGAACCGCTGGTCGACCGCGCCGTGGTGGCGCATTCCCATGCCGGACAGCCGCATGGAGATCGGGGATTTTCTCCCGCACGCGAACGGGATGATCGTGGGCCGAATGCCCGTCGAGCCGGACTACATGCGCACAATGAGCATCCCGCCGGAGGGGGTAGTGCGAGACAACGAGCTATACGACATCACCGAGGACCCGACCGAGGAGCGAAACCTCGCGGGGACGGACCTGGAGCCGCAGTACGAGGCCCTCATGCGCGATGCGCTGAAGGAGATCGGTGCGCCGGAGGAGATGTTCGTGAGGTTGGGGTTGAGATAGCCCACTGGCCGGAGGGACGCCGTTATCGGCCCCGCCGACGGGCAGGGGTCCGGCGCGGGGCGGCGAATCCGGAGTGCGATGAGAGTCGGTATCGCGGAGCAACGGGGTTCTCAGATTCCGAAGCACAAGAGAAGGGAGCGCGTAATGCAGGCCAGAACCGTTGCCGCCGCGCTGGTGATGGCCACGATAGGCACGGTGCTGCTAATGGTGGCCGGCTGTGCTGCTCCGGTGCAATTCGTGACAAAGTGGGGCACACATGGCGACGGCAACGGGCAATTCGATAGCCCGTGGGGCATTGCGGTGGACGCCCATGGGAGTGTCTACGTCGCGGATGCAGGCAATCACCGCGTTCAGAAGTTCACTGGCGATGGGACTTTCACCACCAAGTGGGGTACGGAGGGCAGCGGCGACGGGCAGTTCCGCCAACCCTCTGGCGTTGCCGTAGATGCCGTTGGCAACGTCTACGTTGCTGACTACATGAACCACCGCGTCCAGAAGTTCACTGGCGATGGGACCTTCATCACCAAGTGGGGCACGGAGGGCAGCGGCGACGGGGAGTTCCTCGACCCCGCGGGCGTCGCCGTGGACGCCGCGGGCCAGGTGTACGTGGCCGACACCGGGAACAGACGCATCCAGAAGTTCACCGGCGCCGGACATTTCCTCGGCAAGTGGCCCGATGTGGGCGGCCGTAAGGTGGATGCTCCCTTGCCTGGTGGCGTGGCGGTGGACTCCACCGGCGGCGTGTACATTACAGACGAGAGCGCCTACGGTAACTGCATACTGAAGTACACGAACCTGGGGATCTTTGTCGCCAAGTGGGGCACGCGCGGCGCTAATCAAGGGCAATTGGAGGGGCCACTGGGCCTTGCGGTGGACGCCTCCGGCAACGTCTTTGTGGCCGATCTAGAGAACGATCGCATTCAGGAGTTCACCAACACAGGGGCGGTCCTTAGGGCATGGGGCACAAAGGGTGATGGTGACGGGCAGTTCTGGGCTCCCACAGGTGTGGCGGTGGCGGCGGGCCAGGTCTTCGTCACAGACCAGTTGAACCACCGCATACAGGTGTTCAGGGCACCGTGACCGCGAATCCCTCCTCGCGTTCTGCGAGTCGGTCACCTCGGCCAGGACGGCGAGCATCGCTTCCACGGCCACGTCAGTGCCGAGGTGAGTTGCCATCGCCCGTGAGCCCAGGTAACCCGGCCGCCATCGAGTCCGGCCGCGGGCAGGCGCGCCGGAGGAGATGCTTACGCGGCTTGGGTTGTGATCGCAGGCTTTGTAACCACGGCACCGTTCCGAGGGGCCGGGTCTGGACACCATAGAGACGTGCCGGCGGCACGTCTCTACACCCATACGAAGCCCGGTCCCCGGACGCATTCACCCTCTGGGAGCGGCCAGGTCGTAGCCGAGGCCCACCATGAGCATGTCCGTATCGCGACTATCGGTCGTGAAGACGCGGTTCCATGTGAACCTCAGATGCGTGTGGTCGCTGAGACGCCGGGCGGCCGTTGCCGAGATGATCCCGCACACCTTCGGCGGATCAGCCTCGTTGGAGCCGCTCTGCTCGCTCACAACGAAATAAGGGCCGACGCCAAGCCCCAGCGTCCACTCCTCGCCGGAAACCGGACGCGTCACCCAAAGCTGTGTGGCCGCGGATAGTCGCCGGGCGAGCAGCGGGTTGTTCTCGTGGAAAAGACCCACCGTCCAATCTGCGTTGCGCGCAAGGCCGCGCCGGTATTCGAGGCACTCCGTTTCCGAGCGTTCGGAGGGGTCGAAGCTGTTGACGACATCTATCCCTCCATAAAGCGTGATCTCCTGTCCCGTCGTCCAGCTGGGGCACTGAGGCGCTTCCAACCGTGGCGCCGAGCACCAGTCGGATGAGAGAGCGTAACTCGTCCCTATACTGAAGGTCGTGCTGTCAAAAGTGCCAGAGGCTCTGATCCAGTTGCCGCGAAGGTGCAGCTTCCAGCGCTGGCCCGCATCCCACGCGGCGTCGAGGCTCATGATCCGCCCGAAGCCGTGATCATCGGTGAATGCCCCGCTGGTTGTGCGCCGATTGGTGTCCAGATACCAATATGGCCCGATTCCGGCAGAAAGCGCGACGCGGTCGTCGAGCACATCGGTGCGTCCCCAAAGCTGCAAGGGGTAGCCGTCGCGGTGGTCGTTAGGCAGATGTCCCTCGTTGAGGTACCCCAGGCTGATTGCAGCATGACTTCCCAGCGCTTGCTTGTACTCCACTTCGTATGAGTAGGACGTGTGGTGTCTGTCTGTTTCCCGCACCAGCCCGCCCAGAGTGGTCAGTTCCTGAGCGAGAACGGGACGCATCGCTAGGGCCAGCAATGAAGCGAACACGACTGGTGATCTCCTGCGCATGGTCAGACCTCAGCAATTGGGATGATTCACACTACAGGCGCGCGCTCGATCCTCTGAGCCGAGTGCCCGCCTGTTTGGTATGGAAGGATCGTCCCACCCAGTAGCCAGATGCCCGGCCTCCGGCAGGACGGCAATTCAAGTCAATAATAGCCGTAAAGTTGATGATATTATTGATAATGTGTCTATTATAACATAAATTCAGAAAAAAACAACCCCGTCCACCTGGAGAGGGTCCGTCCGCTGATTATAGGTAGGACTGCCGCAAGCGTGGTGACAAGGAACGGCGAAGGGCGCAGGATTGGTGGGACTTGGGGGATTACGACAGGGCGGATAGTTTCATAACTACGCCGCTTTGACAACCGGCAGACGAAGCGCTTGGAATCCTGTCAGAGGCTGACTGTATCACAAGATGAAAGACGAACGGCATTGAACCACGGAGACACAGAGGGCACAGAGAACGGCTGGGATGCGTCCCGCCTGCCCCACGACAGGTATTAAGGGACGTTGCCGTTCTCCGTGTCCTCTGTGTCTCCGTGGTTCAGCGCCGTTCATTTCCCCGCAGGGCATTTCATTGCCGAGCAGGGCCGCACAACCGGCGTAGGAATACTACCTACAATTGAAAGACGCACCCCCTGGAGATATGACTCACGCGGCTCGGCCTATAGTCTCGGGCGCAGCCGGGGAGGATGCGGCAGGTTTCCGCCGCGTCGGCAGCTCCACCCTGAAGACGGCGCCGCCCTCAGGGCTGTCCTCAACCCACAGCCGCCCGCCGTGGGCTTCGACCACATACTTGCAGAAGGCCAGGCCCAGGCCGACGGACTTGCGCCCTTTCGGCTGCACGGCCCCCTGGCCGAACTTCTCGAAAATGCGCTCGCGATCCTCGGGCGCGACTCCCATGCCGGTGTCTGACACCCACAACAACGCCCGTTCGCGCTCGCGCTTTGTCCCCACTGTGATGACCCCGCCGGGAGGGGTGTACTTGAGGGCATTCGCCAGAAGATTGTCCACGACTCTCTCTATCTTCGTTACGTCTATGGGCGCCCGGGTCGCGTGAGTCTCGGCGACGAGCCGGACGCCGGCAGCCTCGGCCTCGGGCTGCGCATTCCTGACGCAGTTTCCCGCAATCTCGCCGAGGTCGATGTCATAGCATTCAACGCCCAGGCAGTCCTGCTCGGCCTGCGAGATCACGAGAAGATCGCCGATCATCCCGTCCAGCCGGTCATGCGCCTCGTAGGCCAGCCGCAGCAGCCGCATGTCGCGGGGCCGGAGGTTTTGTGCCCCTGGCCCTGTGGTGACCGCCTCCAAGGCTCCGCGAGCGACCCCCAGGGGATTCTTGAAGTCGTGGACGAGCATTTGGGCGAGGTTCTCGCGTAGCTGCTCGAGGCTTCTCACCTGGTCGTAAGCCTCCCGCAACTGACCCGCGTATCGTCTTGCCTGTAGGTACAGGTAGGCGACCGCGATCAGCGTCACTGTGTCGAGCGAATAGGACAGGATAGCGCGCCAGGGCTCATGCAAGGCCAGCGCGACGGCGTCGCCTCCGACCATCAAGCCGACGGCGACCATCGTCACCGCGAAGGCCCTCGCGAGAATGCCGCCGTTTCGAGACTGCGTATAGCCGCCAGTTGTATCGTCGTACTGCATGTTCAACCCCTGCCTCACATGGTCGTCCTCGCCACCCACCGGCCATTGGAAACTGCTTTCTACTCCTAGAACGCTCGGGGCTGGTTTCCCGGTTCACCCGGCCTGACAGGCGATTTGGGCTCGTCTGATCGGTCGCCGGCGTGTGGGGTGCGCCTCGGCGAACGCGCCCGCGCCCTCGCGCTACTGACGGAACTTCGATATAACCCAGGCGACGAGCAGCAGAACGAACGAGCACGCGGCGATGGCAGGCCCGGTCGGCAGGTCCATCGTGTACGAGAGGTACAGCCCGGCTACCGTCGCTATCGTCGCAGCGCCCACGGCGATGGTGTAGATCCCGTTCAAGTGCCGGCTGAGCATCAAACCCGTGATTCCGGGCAGCACCAGGTAGGCGAACACCAACAGGGTGCCTGCCAGACGCATCGCCACGGCAACCACCACGCCCAGCAGCACGAAGAAGAAGATGTCCCAGAAGCCGACGTTGAACCCGCTCGCCTGGGCTGTGTCAGGATCGAATGCGGAGAACAGCAACTGCTTGTGGAACAAAGCGTGCAGGGCCATAGCAACAAGACACACCCCGGCGGCCCACCAAAGCTGGCCCGGAGCGACGGTCAGGATGTTGCCTGACAGCACATCCAGCAGGTGCGCCTCGCCCTGAGCGCTCTTGGCGACGAAGAGCACGGCCAGCGCCGATGCGACCGCATATCCGACGCCGATCAGGCTCTCCTGGGCATGCTTGCGGTCTCGAACCTGGACGGAGAAAGCGGCCACGCCGCCGACCGTCAGCACCAACGCGGTCACGGAGGGGTTGAGCCCCAGGAGAAGGGCCAGCCCGACCCCGGCGCTGGAGACCTGCGCCAGAGCGGCGCCGACGAAGACGATGCGTCGCAGCACTACGTGGACGCCGAAATACGCACAGGCGGCGCCGACGATCAGGCCGGTGATGAGCGCCGTGCGCATGAATTCGCTACCGAGCATCTCACTCATAGCTGCCTCCTGGCACGACGACTCGCCGTCCCGCGAGGTCGGCTACTTGCACGGGGATTCCGTAGGTGCGACTGAGATTCTCTGAAGACAGAACGTCCTCCGCACGCCCCGCCACTCGCGCCCCATCCTGCAGGATCACGAGCGTTTCGGCATAGTTGGCGACCACGTTCAGGAGATGGCTGACCATCACGACCGTCAGGCCGTCGACCAGGCGCAAGTGCCGGACTAGCTCCATGATGGCCTGTTCACTGCCGAGATCCATGTCGTTGGTCGGCTCATCGAGAACCAGCACATTCGGCTTCGCCGCCAGTGCGCGGGCGATCAGCACGCGTTGCTTCTGCCCGCCCGACAGCTCGCGATAGGCTCGGACCGCCAGGTCGGCGATGCCTACATGGTCCAGGCATTGCATGACAGCCTCCCGATCGCGCCGCGAGGGCCGCGCGAAGACGCCCAGCAGCGGGTATCGCCCCATGAGAGCGATCTCCAGAGAGGTGAAAGGATACGCTTCGTCAACGTACTGGCGCTGCGGAACATAGCCGAAGCGCACATCCGCATGACGCCGGACCGTGCCGCTCATGGGCCGCAGAATTCCCAGAAGCGCCTTGAGCATGGTCGTCTTCCCCGAACCATTGGGTCCCACGATGGCCAGATGGTCTCCCGAGCACAGGGCCAGACTCAGGTCGGCCACGATGCGTCGCTTGCCGTATCCGAGGTCGGCGTGGTCGAACTCGACCAACTCGCGAGCTGTCGATCCGCTCCCGCCGATGGCTCGCCTGGCAACCCATGCAGCCATGTCGGCAGAGCTGCTGTGTCTTGTCATTGTGTTACTCCGTTCCTATGAGCGCCACCGTTCTACCCCCTCTCTGCTGGCGCGTTTCGCGTCCCCACAGAGAGGGGAGTCGGACGCTCGACTGGGATGCGCCAAGCTACTGCAGCGCTTCCTTGTATTTGGCAACCCACTTGGCGATGAGTTCGAAGTAGCTCTTCGTTCCCATCGAGCCGACCGAGTATGGCACGGTGACCAGTCTGGCTCCCGTGTCGCGGGCGATCAAGTTCGGAAACTGGGTGGGGTAAACCGATTCTATGACGATCGCCCTCACGCCACTGGCTCTCATGTCATTGATGAGGTTCTGCACATGGGCGCCCGAGGGCGGGATGCCCGGCCTCGATTCCACTGTGCCGAACTGCGAGAAATGGAAACGCTTCAGGAAGTAGATGGCGGACTGGTGGTAGGTCACGATCTTGCTGCCTGCATACGGTGCGAGTTCCGCCAGCCACCCACGCAAATAGGTGTCGATCGCGCCGGTGAACCACTTGTAGCGGGCATTGAAGAAATCGCTGCCGGCCGGGTAGACCCGGTCAAGCCCTTGTGTGATGTTGTAGGCGATATAATCGGCGTTGTACGGATCGTAGAAGTAGTGGGGGTTGCCCTGAACGTGAATGTCACCCGAAGCGCCGGTGATGCTCTCCGTCGGCACCTCCAGTTTGGTAATCCCCACCGAACAATCCACAAAGCCGGCGCCGCCGGGCATGACCTGTGAATTACCCGACGCGTTGATCAAGGCGTCCATCCACATGTCCAGGTCCATACCCACCTTCAGCACCATGTGCGCGCGCGTGATGCGGCTCACGTCACTCGGACGTGGTTCGATCATGTGGTAATCCTGGTTGGGCTTGGCGATGCTGTATACGTTGACCCAATCCCCACCCAGTTGCTTCGCGATATCGGCCAGTTCCGGTGTGGAAGCCACGATTTCGATGGCGGCGTTCGCACGGGGCATCGCGACAACGTTGGTGAGGCCGATCAGGCAGGCTGTCGCGATCAAACAGTAGAGTCCGGTTTTCATTCAGATCATTCCTTTCGTGTCATTGCCGGCGCGGCACGTGGACGGGACAGCGATATCGGGCGACCTTCGGGGCACGAAGGTCCCGCCCACGGCCGTGCGCCGGTGATCCAGCGTCCTGCGTTTTCCCCCCGCCCTTCACTCAAGATTGTGCGTGTGAGGCCCGACGCCCCAGCACCACTGCAACTGCATCTCGTTGTAGTTGGCGTCCCCCGGGCGTGAGCCGTGCGTCCCCTCTAAACGCAGATAGTATTGCTCGGACAACTGCTTGGTGTAGATGAGCGAGAGGGCCGATTCGTGCAGCGTCGGGGCCTGAGGGAATTCCGACCAGTCATACAGCAGGCCCCAACTGGCGTACTTGTCGTTGCGGAGGTTGCCGAACAGGTAGTAGCCGCTCGCGGTGGTGCCCATGCCGTCCACCGTCTCCCGCCGCCACACTTCCTCACCACGCAGCAGCAAACGCGCGGTGCCCTCGCCAAAGTGGCGATACGTCACGTCCACGCCGCTGAGCGCGGCCGTGCCATCACCCATGTTCACCAGGCCGGCTGTAGGCCCCTGAGCGTAGGAGCCGCCTACCTCCAACTCTGAGGTGGAGCTGAGGGCGCTGCTGGTCCACAGGCGCGCCGTGCTGAACTTGTCGGAGAAATTGGCTCCGGGGCCGACCATCAGGGCCGGCGGAGTCGTCACATCGCTCGGCAGCACCGGCGGGTCGGCTGTCCACGTGCCCAGGTCCAACTGCGCGAAGAAATTGCCCCTCGTGGGGAGCACGTAGCTGAGGTTGAGGCCATCGCCCTCGAGGCTTTCCGTGGCTACAAGGTTTGTCAGGACCTTGGGCGGGTTGATATAGAGCCACGAGTGATTGTGCAGCAGGTTCTGGCGGTCGAAGGGCACGTGTTTGCGGCCTACCTGCAAGTTCAGCCCGGGCTTGAGGCCGAGGTAGGTCAGATAGGCCTCCTCCACATTGGCGGCCTCGCCCTGCGACGGGTCCATGGTGATGAAGCAATCGGCCTTCACATTGGGGTACACCCATCCCTGGATGCCGATCTCGGCTTCTCTCTCAAACACCCGATTGCGGTTGGCGTCTCGCTGATCCGTACTCAGCACGCCAACGGACTGAACGACCAGGCTGATGTCCGGCAGGGACAGGTAATGTCGGCCGGCGGCGGCCTCCTCCTTCGGGGCTGCTGCGCTACCGGGTGGCGCCGGCGCACCGGATGGCGGCCCGCCCGGCGCCGCCACTGCGGTAGGGGCTGCAGCGGGCTCGGAAGGGGGCGGAGGCGGTGGTGCGCCGGCTGCACCAGGGCCTGACGGCGGGGGAGGCGCGCCAGGGGGCGCAATTCCTGCCGGAGCAGGCGCGGCGGGTTGACCCACCTGGGCCTGTAGTTGCTGGACCGTCTCTTGCAGCTTCTTAACTGTGGCCTTCCACTCCTCAAACTCCGCCCGGGTGATGGTCACGGTATCGCCCGGCGCCGGCGGGGGACCGGGGGGTTGCGGCTGTGCCCAGGCGGCAAACTGCGCGCCCACAAGCCCGGCGACAAGCAGGACTGTAAACCTCATGTCATGGTCTCCTTTCACAGCGTCTCGCGCACGGCAACCGGGGGCAAGCCAGGCCGGAAGCCAACCTGGCACAGACACCAGCGGGCACAGAACTGCCCACAGGGCCGTAAGCCGGTTGCTACGCGCTGGAAGGGAACGGCATCTACTGACTACTGAGACTAGACAGAGGGTGGGGCGCGACTGGGGGTAGCGGGATGGTGACTGCTGGGGTAAGCGGAAACGGGTCTATCCGCGGAAGGGGCAACCACCTGTGTGATGGCGATGTGAACCGGAGCCGACTGCTTGCCGACGGCGGCGGCAGTCCAAACGCAGGCCGCACACTCGTCGTGGTGCGCCTTGACCGCTCCATTGACCAAGGCAGGTGGCGCGTGAATGGGGGCGGCTGTACCGGGAGCCAAGAAAATGAGGCACGCCGGTGAGTCGCAGGTGTCCTCCTCGTTCACCGGATGGTTGTGTAAGGCTTCCCCTGCGATCGTGAGGAACGCATAGGGGAGCAGCGCGGCAATAGCCAGCCACCGAGCCAGTGGCCAACCACAGCACCTCATGCCTGAGTTGCTGGAACGGCTTGCAGACACTAACCGCCCTCCACTGATGTTCGTGCGTCTCCGACGAGCGGGCTTGCCGGACCTGACGCAGCAAGCCGAATCAGTGATTTTCAACGCACAGGCAAGGGGAATGGTTCCCTCGCTGGCTCTTCCTCAATGTGTATGGGTAGCCTGACAGTGGCTGAACAGACCACATCAGGCACGTGGTCGTCATCCGTGCCGTCGCGTCCGCAGGACGCCCGGCCCCGCCGCAGGCGGGGACCCTCAGCCGGATGCTTCAGCGTCCGGGATTCCCGCCGCACGAAGGCCTCCCCGTCCGCCAGGACGGGCGGCGCGAAGCGCCCGACAGAAGGCCCAGCCTGCTGGCGTCCCCGA
>CAYWBK010000086.1:0-16819 GCA_964455745.1 uncultured Armatimonadia bacterium | reverse complement strand
TGAAGTTCACGCTTGACAAACCGTTTCATAGAGGCCGGACTACGAGCGCAGCGAAATATCCGGCCCGAGCCGTTCACCCCTGCACGGACGACTGGGGCCAGATACTTCGAGCGCCCAACGACCGGCGCTCTCGTAGGTCCGGCCCCTCCTTGAACGGCGTCTCGTCGTAAGTTAGCGCCTATGGGACGCAGTCCCCCAGGACGTATAGGCCGTTGGACGCCCAGACCAGACAGAAACACAGTGACGGAGGAATGACATGGCGCTACAAGAGATCGCCCTGAACGGCAGTGACTGGCGAGTTCTGCACATGATGCCTCGCGAGTGGGAGTGGCGGAAGGTATGGGAGAATCCGGCGGCGGTGCTGCCGTCGCTTTGGATTCCCGCCACCGTGCCGGGAACGGTGCAGGATGACGCGCAGGAGGCCGGGCTGATCCCGGACTACACTTTCGACCTCAACAGCCGCGCCTGCGAGTGGACCAGCGAGCGCGACTGGGTCTATACGCGGGAGTTCGAGACCCCCGCGACGCCCGCCGACGGCGTGGTGCGCCTGCGGTTCGAGGGCGTGGACTGGGCCTGCCACGTGTACCTCAACGGCCAGCATCTTGGCGATCACGAGGGCATGTACGACGCCTTCGAGTACGATATAACCGCGCTCCTCGCCGCCGAAAGGCCCAACCGCCTCGTCGTCGTGGTCGAGCACGCCCCGCGCGAGATCGGCCAGATCGGTCGCACCAGCGAGGTGAAAATCTGGATAGCGCGCTTCGCGTATGACTGGGACTGGTGCGTCCGCCTGGTGCCGGTCGGCATCTACGACAGCGTCAGCCTGCTCGTGACCGGCCCGGCGTGGATCGCCGATGCGCAGGTGACGGTCGGCCTCAACGACGCGCTCGACGCCGCGCAGGTGAAGCTGGACGTGTCCGTTGCCGCGAAGAGCGCGGGGGCGCTCACCGCGAAGATAACCGTCCGTCTCGATGGAGCCGTGGTGGGGGAGAGCGAGAGCCCCGTCTCGGCAGACGCGTGGGAAGCGACGCTCGACATCGCGAACCCTCGCCTCTGGTGGCCGAACGGGTACGGCGACCAGCCTATGTACGAGGCCGAGATCAGCCTCCTGGCGGCGGACGGGACGTTGCTCGACAGCCGTACCGTTCCCTTCGGCATCCGGCGGGTGCGTGCCGTCCCCAACGACGCCGCCCCGGAAGGCGCACTGCCGTACGTGCTCGAAGTCAACGGGATGCGCGTGTTCGACAAGGGCTGGAACTGGGCCCCGATCCAGCAGCTCTACGGGCGCGATATGCCCGAGCACTACCGGCGCTGGCTGGGGTTGGCGCGCGATGCGAACTGCAATCTCCTGCGCGTGTGGGGCGGGGGCCTCTTGGAGAAGGAGGTCTTCTATCGGCTCTGCGACGAGTTCGGCATCATGGTCTGGCAGGAGTTCATCCAGTCTTCCTCCGGCATCGACAACCAGCCGAGCACCTCGCCGGAATACCTGTCCTACATCCGCGACCAGGCGGAGAAGATGATCCCCCGCCGGCGCAATCACCCCTCGCTGATCCTCTGGTGCGGCGGGAACGAGCTGATGCACGACGACTGGACGCCGCTCGACGACACTCACCCCGCGCTGGCCGTCCTGAAGGACTGCGTGCAGCGCCTCGATCCGGGCCGCCTGTGGCTGCCGACCTCGGCTTCGGGGCCGACCGCAAACGCCTCGCCCGACAACCTGGGCCGGATGCACGATGTCCACGGGCCGTGGCAGTACCAGGGGCCGGAGGGGCATTACGCGCTGTACAACACGATTGACCCGCTGCTCCACGCCGAGTTCGGCGTCGAGGGCGCGGCAAACCTCCGGGCGATGCGACGGTCGAACACCGAGGCGCTCCTGTGGCCGCCCGATGAGACGAATCCTCTGTGGATGCACAAGGGAAGCTGGTGGATACAGCGCCCGATGATGACCAGCGTGTTCGGGGAGATCGACGATCTCGAGACCTACGTGCGCGCCAGCCAGTACCTGCAGGCCGAAGGCCTCCGCTACGGTCTGGAGTCAAACCGCCGCCGCAAGTGGCATTGCGCGGGCACAAGTCCGTGGCAGTTCAACGAATCGTGGCCGAACCTGTCGTGCACCAATGTGGTGGATTTTTACGGCGAGCCGCGTCCGGCCTACTGGTGGTGCCGCCGGGCCTACGAACTGCTCCACGTCAGCGCCGCTTACGACCGCCTCGGCTGGCAGGACGGCGAGACGTTCGAGGCGCAGGTGTGGGTGAACAACTCGCTGGGCGGCATCGAGGGCGCCACGGTTTCGTGGGCTGTCTGCGACCTGCGAGGCGCAGTTCTGGCGGCTGGCGAGACGAATGCGGACCTCCCGGCAGCCGGTGCGGTGAAGGTCGGCGCAGCCCTCTGGACTGTCCTTGCGGGCGAACTCGCCGACAGCCTCTTCATCCTGCGCCTGCGCGTCTGTGCCCCAGACGGCCGCTCGGACGCCAACGAGTACATCTTCTCGGTCGCCGAAGCCCCCGTCTACGCGCCCCTGCTCCGCCTGCCGCAGACGGAACTGCAGGTGCAGCAGGACTGCGAGCGCCTCGAGATCAAGAACGTCGGAGGCATGTACGCGATGTTCGTTCGTCTAGACAGCGCCGACCCGGACCAGTGGCTGACCTTCGACCGCAACTACCTGCTCATCGCCCCCGGCGAGACAGTGACGGTAACATGCAAGCCAGGCTGGAAAGCGGTGGAGATCAGCGGGATGAACTTCGCGACGAGGGTGACGGCTGCGGACACGTGCGCGTGATGTCGTGGCCGTTCGGCCTTTGTCGTTCGGCCGTCGTCGTCCAAGACCTGGGGCTTCAGCCCCAGGTGCTTAACCTGTGGCGGCCTGCAAGGCCGCCAGCCCCAGCGCCGACTTCAGGCGAACGCCTTTCCTCTCCCGACCACCATCCAGAACCGCCAGAGACGCCCCTCGCGAGGCGTCTCTGTGCATTCCGGCATAGGACCGTTGTAGAGACGGGTCGGCGACCCGTCTCTACGCGCCCCGTTCCTACTTCCCCGCCAGCAACGTCTTCGTCGCGTTCTCGCCGCCGTTCAGGATGTGCAGCAGCGGCGTCGGTCGGTCGACACCCTCGATGTATGCCGGGCGCGCCTGCCACGGGGTGGCGGACGGGACGTTGGTCAGGTCCATCCAATACTCCAGCCGGGCCGGCGGCAGGCCCCAGGTCATGTGGAAATGGTTCGCCGGGGCGAACTGCTTGTACTCGCCCATCGAGGCGTACTTCGGCACCACGAAGGTGTGCGGCCAGATTGGGGTCGAGGTGTTGCAGACCGCCTCGGAGAGCTTCGCAGGCAGGCTGACCGTCGTCGCCTCGTCCCACACCAGCGTGAACATCCCGTTGAGGGCGCTGTAGCCGAAGCGGGCGGCGATGCCGTCGATCCCCGCCGGGGATACGAAATTGACGCAGTTGCCGCCGCCGGGGAAGTAGAAATCCTCGGCCAAGGGCAGGGCGATGTTCGCCAGTATCTCATCGACCGAAGCCCCGGGCATCGCGGCCCAGTTGAGCGAGGCGCTGCCGGAATTGTCGCCGTCCACGAGGCCTTTCTTACGCCACAGGGCATCCGGCTCGGCGTCGCCGAGGCCGAGCTTGTCGGCGAGCTGGTTGATCTCCCACGGCTCCCAGACCTTGCGGAAGTCCATGAACAGCGGCGGCGCGCCGCCGGTCAGGTACGTTGTCACCAGCATCGTCAGCAGCCCCTGCACGTCGGCTTCGGTTGCATAAGGCACGGGGGCTTTGGGGCCGTTGTGGTCGAAGGTCGAGTTGAACAGGGACTCCATGACATCGGCGACCGGCAGCGGAAGTCCGCGCGGGTCGGAGCCCCACTCGAGCTGGCTCATGAACCCGCCGCCCACGGCGTTGAGGTCCTTGAGCAGATCGCGGGTGATGAGATACATCGCAAGGCTCTGGTCGAGGCGCTCGCTGTCGCCTTCCTTGGGCAGGAGGATGCGGCCGGGCAGCTTGCTGTCGAGCCAGCCACGCAAGTCGGCGACTTCCTTGGCGCAGTAGGCCTTTTTGTTGAGCATGTCGGCGAGGAGTTTCATGTCGAGACGGGTGATCTCGAGGCCGAAGGTCTTGCGGGTCGGGATGATGTGCGCGAGCGCGGTCTCCATGCCCATCGAATCGTGGCCGAAGATGACGACACGGCGGCCCTTGAGCGCCTGCCGGGCAACGGCGGCGTAGCACCACTGGATGAGCGCGTCGGCGGTGCTGTCGGTCATCACCGGGTTCTGGCCCGTGTCGGCCCAGGTGCCGACGTTGATGTGCACGAGGCGGCCATATTGCGAGATTGCGCCGCTGGCGGCATGGACGAATACGACGCCGGGCTTGGGGCCGCTGTTGCCGCAGGTGAGGTTCAGCGGCGTGTCGGCGGGAAATTGCTGGATGCACGAGATCAGGCCGAGCTGCGGGAAAGCCCACGTGTCGGGCACACAGACGAGGATGTTCACGCCTGCGGCTTTGAACTGCTGGGCCACGATGTCGGCCTGTGGCTCTTGGTCGACCAAAACGGGGGTCCAGACGACGGGTACCGGGGTGCCGTCGGGCATCCGAACCTTGTCGCCGATAACACCGGCGGTCATCTCGACGATGTTGCGGCAGCGCTCGCGCGAGACCTCATCGACACGCGGGTCGCCGGTGGCGAAAACGCCGATGACCGGCACCTGCGGCTGTGCTTTGTCCTGTACTCCCAGACACTTGACGTTGCTCATAGAGGGTGCTCCTTTTCGTTTGGGCGGCGGTGACTTTGGTGCTATAGGGTTGTGATGCTCAAGAGGGCGTCCCGGAACACCCGGAAGCTCCCGGAGCGATTGCATGACGGGCGCATATGCTCACTGATACAGCGGGCCACCTCGACCTTCGGCAGATAGCCCAGGCGGTCATAATAGCCGGCCCGCTTCAGAACGAGGCGAAGCGCCTCGGCGGCGCCATGCTTGACGGCGTCAGGGTCTCTATACGCAGATTTCCGGGCGAGGTCGGCTGCAACGCGTGGGTAGGCTACGCGCAGAGCCTCGATGTCGCCGAGCAGCCAGGCCTCAAGCTCGTTCACTGCGATTCGATTGGTCACCTGCACTCGACCGTTGATACCGGGTCGCTGTCGCGTCCCCAGGCCGGCTTGCGTCGCGGCCTTCTCCATCCGGTCCTTCAGATCATGGCACTCATCTCGGTCTCGGTCCACCAGGACCACGATACGCCAGTCGTCGGGTAGCCATGACCCGTAGGCCGCCAGGCGCTGCGGAAGTCGCTTGAGCAAGGCCTGCTTGCCCGCGTACGTGTGGAATCTGTATGTTACGGACGATCCGACGATGCGCGGGATAAGAGCGGACAGGGCTGCCTCGGCCGACTCCTCTTCTACGAACACCTCGAGATGTACCTATCCCTCACCGCCGTAGATCAGCCCAGGCAGGGGGATGTTCGGCCCGCCGGCGTTGACCAGGGGGTCGCCAACATCGAAGAAGCCTTCAGTCCACAGATCGCCAAGGGTCGCGCCGTTCTCCACGAACTCCTTGATCCCCCGCATGTCGGCGGTCCGTTTCGTCTGCGTGTGCCCTCGCTCGTCGCGATACAGCACCCACACCTCGGTTGGCTGCAGTGCGCTGATGAAGAACGGGGAGTGCGTGGTGACCAGCATCTGAGTGCGGCCGGCAGCCTTGCGGCACTCCTCCGCCAGACCCGGCAGCAGTCTTGGATGCAGGTGGTTCTCCGGCTCCTCAATGCCTACGAACTTCGACGGATTCGGGTCCTGAAGCAAAGTTAGGTAGGCGAGCATCTTGAGTGTGCCGTCGGAGGCGAACCTGGCCAGCACGGGGCGCGTGAAGGGCGCGTCCTTGACCTCCAGCAGCAGACGCCCGTCATCGAGAACTCGCGCTTCCACTCGTTCCAGCCTCGGTACGCGTTGCGTTAGGCTGTGAAGGATCGCCAGAAGGCGGTCGGGGTGTCGCTCCTTGAGGTACTGCATCACGTTCGGTAGGTTGTCGCCGCTCGCGGACAGCCGTTCCTGCGGACCCGCTTCGGGGTTGCCGGCCATCCCTCCGGCAGTCAGGTACGATAGATACCACCCCGTTATGAACTCGCGCAGGGCGCTCACCCGCGGATGCCGGGCGAACTGCCCGAGTGTGTTGACCGCGATCATCTCCGGCGAGGCCAAGTCCTCGGTCACGCGCTCGGCATCCTCGTCAGGCTGTTCGCCGCTGACGACCTCTCCGCTGCCAAGCCTGAAATTCAAAAAGGTGAACGGACGCCCCCTTTGGCCCCGCGTCCACCTCAGCCACTCCTCGGAGACAATGGGAGAGCCGCCTTCCTCACCGATCTCCAAGTGGTAGGTGATTAGGGGGGTCTTGTTAGGCGTATAGCTTTCGCGGTACTTCAATTCGATGACGATCGGGCCATCGGAATCGCGCGTCCGAAGTTCTTTGAACCTGCCCCGTCGGTCCCAGGCTCTTCGCAGACCATCTGTGAAACATTCCGACAGGAAGGCAAAGACATCAAAGACAGTGGACTTTCCGCTGCCGTTGGGGCCGAGAAGCACGGTGAAGGGACCGAGCCCTTTGAGTTCCAACTGGCGGAGGGCTCGGTAGTTCTCTACCCTAAGGCTCTCAATGCGAGGCAGTCGCCGTGTAACGTCTGGGGTCATGCCCATGTTGCCGCCTTTTGAAGCAGTGCGTCTGTCCATGCCCCGTGCCGGGGAGGGTGCCTCGTGGCTGACCGGGCTGCATCTTCCCGGTTCGTCTACGTCAACCTGATGGCGTGCAATTTCCCCCTATCGCCCGGATTTCCTTCCTTTAATGCAGGAAGCCTTAGGGGGGGGCGGTGCCAAATCAGTGGGCCGCTGCCTCATACACCCCGTTGAGGCCCTCCGCGTGGCCGTGCCCGGAAGTAGTCGTTACCTCACGCAGGTTGGCGCTCCCGCGATGACGAACAGACGACACGCTGTCAGGTACGTCACATAACAGGACACGAAGGATTGGTTCAGCATGGGATCAGCTTCTCCGGACACCGGCCTTACCGTACTTTCGCCACGCAATCTGCAGGTCTTCCAGCGTGTCAGTCGAGACCACGGTTATGTCATCGTCAGCGGACGAGTGAAGCCGGGGTGCGACAGGGTCGAGGTGCGGATCACCGGGACCTCGCTGAAGGGCCCGCTGGCCGGCGAGTGGCAGCCGGTGTCGGTCTCGGGGAAGGTGCAGGGCTTCTCGGCGATCCTGCCGACTACGTCCGGCGGCTGGTACGAGGTTCGCGTGCGGGCGATGATGGGCGGCGAAGTGGTCGCCGAAGCCGTCGTCGAGCAGGTTGGCGTGGGTGAGGTGTTCGTCGGGGCCGGGCAGTCCAACGCCACGAATTGCGGCCAGTTTCCGACCACGCAGACTTCGGGCATGGTCTCCAGCTTCAGCGGCTCGGACTGGCGCATCGCCGATGACCCGCAGCCGGGATGCCACGACGGCACCGAGGGCGGCAGCTTCTGGCCCGCGTTCGGTGACGCGATGTTCGCGAAGTACGGTGTGCCGATCGGCGTGGCGGTCACCGGCCACGGCGGCACCAGCGTCGATGAGTGGCAGCCGCACGGGGAGTTGTTCAACTGGATGATGGCCCGTATCTGGCAGCTCGGCCCGCTCGGATTCCGGGGTCTTCTGTGGCATCAGGGCGAGACCGATGTGGCGATGAGCGCCGACGAATATGCCGGGAAGCTCGCGCGGGTCATCGAGGTCTCGAACGCCGCAGCGGGATGGGAATTCCCGTGGTTTGTCGCGAAGGTTTCCTATCACAGCCCCGAAGCGCCCTCGCACCCGACCACACGCAAAGCCCATCAGCGGCTGTGGGACGAGGGGATTGCGCTCGAGGGGCCGGACACCGATATACTCGACGGCGACCACCGCGACTTCGACGGGCTGGGCATCCACTTCAGCCCCAAAGGCTGCAAGGCCCACGGCGAGATGTGGACGGAGAAGGTCGCGGCGTATCTGGACGAAGCGCTCGGCGGATAAAGCCGTCGCCGGACCGATCCGCTAACACGGCCTAATCGAGGATAGAGATGAGAACACGCCAGCCACGTCCGGTCCTGCGATTGCCACTGGCATTTATCGACCTCGTGGTCATAACGGCGACGTTCGCAGGCTTGGTGTTCCTGGCGGCGCCACTTGCCAACGGGTGGGAGCGCTTGCCTGCGCGTGTGCCGACGCACTTCGGCTTGGCCGGACATCCCGATGCCTGGGGTTCGAAGACGACCGTGCTCGCCCTGCCGGCCGTGGCGGTGGGGATGTCGCTGTTTCTGGGCCTCCTAAGCTGGTTCCCGCAGATCTACAACTATCCATGCCAGATCACCGAGCAGAATGCAGCCCCGCTGTACCGGCTGGGGCGCTCGATGATGCTGTGGATGATGGCGGAAATGGTCTGGATGTTCGCCTATCTCAACGGGATGACTCTGCGTGTCGCCGAGGGCGCAGCCCCCGGGCTGGGCCTTGTCCCGTTCGCGTTCTTGGGAGCATTCGCCGCCACTATGGGCGTTCATATCGCGCTGATGCGCGCATACAGATGATGCCGATGTGCCAGGAGGCCCTCGCATGTTCCGACTGGAACCGATCTTCTCGTTGCCTATCCTGCTCGCCTGCGCCGCGGTGCTGCTCTGTGACTGTTGCGCTCGGAGTGATACGCCACTTGTAGACTTCGCGAAGCCCTTCGAGGTCGCCGACATCCCGGCCCGCGACGTGACCCTCGCGAAATCCGGCACTGCCGGCACCCCGGCGCTGACGGTCGCCACCGGCCACACGCAGCCCTGGCCGGGGATCGACCTGAAGCCCGCAGCCGACCACTGGGACCTTGCCGCCTTCGAGTATGTGGCGTTGGACCTGCGCAACACCGGCAAGGATGCGGTCACGGTGCATTGCCGCGTCGATAACCCCGGAGCCGACGGGGTGAACAACTGCCTGAACGGCTCGCTGGACCTGGCCCCCGGCGGGAAAGGCACGCTGACGGTGCCGCTCAAGCGCCGTCCGACGGCTCTGGCGGGGGTGAAGCTGTTCGGAATGCGCGGGTATCCCGAGGGGGCAGGCGGGGGGACCGACTTCATCGACCCGGCGAACGTCGTCGGCCTGGTGGTCTTCGTCGACCACCCCACCGCCGACCACCTGTTCGAGATCAACAGTGTCCGGGCGGGCGGAGCCTATGTCGCGCCGCCTGAGGCGACGATGGACGCCGCGCACTTCTTCCCCTTCATCGACGAGTTTGGCCAGTACATTCACCGTGACTGGCCGGGCAAGACGCACTCGGTCGCCGACTTCGCGAAGCGTCTGGAGGCCGAAGAGAAGGACCTGCGCGCCAAGTCCGGGCCGGAGGATTGGGATACATGGGGTGGCTGGAAGGCCGGCCCGACGCTGAAGGCCACCGGCTTCTTCCGCGTTGAGAAGTATGAGGGCAAGTGGTGGCTCGTCGACCCGGACGGGAAGCTGTACTGGTCGCATGGCACCGACTGCGTCAACCCGTGGGAGGGCGGCACACCCATCGACGACCGGGACAAGTGGTTCCGCGACTTGCCCGGCCCGAACACGCAGTTTGGCGAGTGCTACGGGCAAGCGGGATATGTCGTGAATGGCTACTACACGGGCCGCAACCCGCGCACCTTCGACTTCGCGCGCGCCAATCTCATCCGCAAATACGGGCCGCAATACCAGGCCCGTTTCGCCGACATCAGCCAACGTCGCTTGCGTAGTTGGGGCATGAACACCATCGCCAACTGGTCGGACGCCGGCATCTATCTCATGCACCGCACGCCTTACACGGCGACCCTCGGCACCGGCGGGAAGATGCTCGAAAACAGCCAGGGGTACTGGGCGAAGTTCCGCGATGTCTTCGACCCCAGCTTCGCGCAGGAGACACGTGCCAACATCGCGGGGCAGCGGAACACGACCGCCGAAGACCCCTGGTGCATCGGGTACTTCGTCGATAACGAGCTCGCCTGGGGTGACGACTTGTCACTGGCGGCCGCCGCCCTGCTCTCGCCGCCGCAGCAGGTCGCCAAGCAGGTCTTCATCGCGGACCTCAAGGCGAAGTACGTCACTATCGAGAAGCTCAACGAAGCCTGGGGCACCGACCACGCCTCGTGGGATGCCTTGCTGCAAAGCCGCAGCGCACCCGACGCCCACAAGGCCGGCGCCGATCTGAGGGCCTTCTACACGAAGACCGCCGAGACGTACTTCCGCACGATCCGCGACGCGGTGAAAGAGGTCGCTCCGAACCACCTGTACCTGGGATGCCGGTTCGCCTGGGTCAACACTTTGGCTGCCGAGGCGGCGGCCAAATACTGTGACGTGGTCAGCTACAACCTCTACCAGCACTCAATCGCCGACTTCCGCTTCCCCGGCAAGGCTGACGTGCCCCTGATCGTGGGCGAATTCCACTTCGGGGCGCTCGACCGCGGGATGTTCCACACCGGACTGGTCCCGACGGCGAGTCAGGCGGCGCGCGCGCAGGCATACAGAGACTACGTGCAGGGGGCGCTGCGCAATCCGGCGTTCGTCGGCACCGGGTGGTTCAAGTACATGGACGAGGCCACGACCGGCCGACCGCTGGATGAGGAGAACTACCAGATCGGCCTCGTGGATTGTTGCGACACGCCATACCCCGAGACCATCGCCGCCGTGCGCGAAGTGGGTTACGGGATGTACCCGCTGAGGCTGGGACGCGCTCATTGACGGGAGAGGTGATTGCAAAAGTCGCTGCGTCGTCTGTAGGAGCGGTCTCCAGACCGCGATTGCCGTTAATATGCCGCCATAATGACATACATTAGTCATTATCTATTTCATTATAGCGGGAATAACGGCTTGTTCGCACTCTGGAGAGTGCTCCTACAGGCTTTTGCAATCGCCTCGGGAATGAGAGTTTCATCCGACGCAACGGATCGCCGAACGGCGGGATGACCACGAGGACACAAGGACACAAAACGGCACGATTCATACCCTTGGTTCAACGCCGTCATTAGTGACTTGGTGTCTTAGTGGTCAATCTTCTATATGTACCGGAGTAACCACAGCATGATGCACCACACCTGTCGTCTCGCACTCATCGTTGCCGTCACCGGCGTCGCCATGCTTGGCTGTGTCGCCACCCGGTCCGCCGATACGGGCGCGCCTCTCGGCATGGCGGTGAAGGCCGTCTCTCAGCGCTCGGGCCTCCTGTTCACCGACAGCGAACCCGTGGATGTTCGCGCGCGGGTCACGGGCGCACAGACTGCCGCGACGGTTGAGTACACGGTCTCGGACATGGCCCCGACCGCGCCCAATGGCGGCCCGGCGTGGCACGTCGAAGGGAAGCTCTCGCTGCCCGCGCCAGTGAACGGTCTCGCCGAGGGGCCGCTGCCGTTGAAGCTGCCCGGACGGGGGCTGTATCACCTGCAGCTCACGGCGACCGCCGGCGGGCAGTCGGCGAAGTCCGAGACTTGGGTGGCGGTGGTCTTCACCCCGGCCAAGCCCGATCCCGCCTCGCCGTGGGCGATCTTCTACGCTCCGCCGGAGTGGTTCGATCCTGCCAATCCGAACGGAGCTCAGGACGCCGCCCTCAGCCACCGGCTGTTGGGGGCGTCGTGGACGCGCCTGAACTTCTGGGCCGGGAGCTTCGGCAAGGTGACCGTCACGCAGGGCGACAAGCCGACCGTGACCTACGATAAGACTCAGTGGATGAGGTATGCGACGGCCCTGCGCAAAGAGGGCATCAACATCATGGGTGAGATCGCCCAGTGTCCGCGCGAGCTGTCCTCCCGACCGAACGACGAGGCAACTGCCGGCGACGCCGGGCCGATCTACAACCGCGTCAAGCCCGCGAGCTACGAGCTTTGGGGGCAGCTCATGGCGCAAGTCGCCGCCGACTTCCGCGACGAGATTCCCGTCTGGGAAGTGTGGAACGAGGCGAACCTGCAGGACGGCTACTGGGTGGGGACGCCCGAGGACTTTTACGAACTGGTGAAGCAGACGGCCGCGGGGCTTCGCCGCGGGAACCCGAAGGCTCGCATCGCCGCCGCCGGATTCGTTCACGGTCACGCCTTCGCCGATAAGCTCTTTCAACTTGGCCTCGGCAAGGAGATCGACATCCTTTCGGTCCATTACACCGACGAGACGCCCAGCGACATCACCGGCTACCAGGCGCTCCTCGCCAAGTACGGCCTGAAGCTGCCGATCTGGAATTCCGAGGAGAGAAGCGAGGTGCCCCTGCACAATCTCGCCTCGCCGATCGAGCGCTCCTTCAAGTTCATCCACGTCGCCGTCGGCTACCCCGACTTTCGCCCGCTGGTGAGACAGGACTACACCGTTCAGCCAGCGGGAGTCCTCTTCTCCGTCGGCGCGCACTGCATCGGCGCCGCGAAATTCGTGGCCCTCAGCGATAAGACACCCGGATGCGAGACATTCCTTTTCCGCCGCGGGGCCGAGATGATCGCGGCGGTCGAGAGCCGCGGGCTTCCGGCGCTGTTCGGCGGTGCGGCGACCGTCGTGCTGCAGGTGGAGCCCCTGAGGCTCGGTGTTGCGCCGACGGCCACGGACACCTGGGGGCGGTCGCGGCCCCTGCGGATCGAGCGCGGGCAGGTCATTGTCCCCCTGACCGATCGCCTCGTCTTCGTGAACGGGTGCCGCACCGTGCAGGTCACGGAGACGCAGCCCTCACGCACCGGCGCGGGCCTCATCTTCGAGGCCGAATCAGGCAAGTGGAGCGGGGGCTGGAGTGCGAATCCGAGGGACGGCTTCTCGGGCGGGAAGATTCTGGAGTTGTGGGCCCCCGCCGCGCCAGAGCCGGACGGCTTCTGGGCCGAAGTCGGCCTCGACGTGCCCGCCGACGGCCGCTATGAGGTCATCTTCTCCGGCAATGGCCTGTCGCGTCTGGCGAAGCCACGCAGCCTGTCGCCTTTCGTCTGGACGATCGACGGCGGCCCGGAGCACGTCGCCGACGATGCCCTCCCCCCTGTCGCCGAGGCTACGGGGATGCCGGAATCACCCAGCATCCTCGGGCAAGTTGACTTAACGCGCGGCAAGCATACCTTCCGCTTGAAGCTCACCGGCCCCCGCGACCAGCCGGACCACAACTACGCGCTCTGGTTCGATGCCATCGTACTCCGGCCGGTCAAAGGATAGTGGCCTCTGACGTTGGAAATCACGGGGGTTTGGGGGACGAAGTCCCCCAAGGTGTTAAGGCCGTTCATCGGTACTGCCGTCCTGCATCCAATTCACCCCACGCCCACAAAGTAGTCGCGGCCTTCCCACCGCGCTTCCTTTGGCCAATAGAAGGTGAATCGGATCGGAGCCTGCTGGTCGGGTGCGACGGGGATGTCCACATGGCCGATTCCGACGCCGCTGTCGGTGGAGGGCGTGTCGGCCATCGTCAGCCACTCGTCCCGGGTCCAGTGTAGCACGAACGGCTGCTCGGCGATGATGCGCAGCATATATCCGCGCGCCACTTGCCTGACTTGCCGGTTAAAGGACCACACTTCGAGGTCTCCGCGCCCGTTGCCCCCGAGGTATCGGTCCGCGACGACGGGGATCAGGTCGAACACCTGTCCGTCCACCGCCGACCTGAGCAGGCTCAGGTACTCCGCGTGCGCCCACATGAGCGGCATGGCGGACCCCGTGTAGCGCCCCAGGCACATCTTCTCGTTCAGCAGGCAACTCTCCGCATCCCAGACTTGCTCCGGGATCATGCCGCCGTGCGAGGCAAAGCCCTCGATCGCGCGGACGTAGGTCGCGACCTCGCGCCCTGCCGCCAACTCATAGTGCCCGCGCTCTCCGGTCAACAGCGGCCACGCGCGCCCCTGCCCCCAGCCCTCGAAGGGTTCCCCGTCAGGCCCCTGTCCGTAGCCGTCGTTGTTGTACCGCCGCCAGCAGGGTCCGACCGGCGTATCCACCTTGAGCGCCGCGTCGACGACCTTCAGCGAGTCCTCGATCAACGCATCGCCGGGTTTGCGAATGCCGTAGCGCACCAGCTCCAGGAATCCGGCGTCGACGATGTCTCGCGCGGGGAAGATGCTCGGCTGTCCGGGGGGCCGGTTCGCGATCTGGATGACCCCGTGATTCGGGTCCTCATCCGGGCACGGGTCGCCGATGACTGTCGGGTGGATGCGGATGTAGTGTCGCGCGATGCCCGGCACAAGCCCCCCCGCGCTGGTGACGGTCCAGCGCTCGACGTGCGACTCCAGGAAATCCGCGTACTCCTCCAGAAACGTCGCGGTGGCCTCATCCCCCCGGTCGCGGGCGAAATCCGCCGCGCAAACCAGCGCCGAGATGCACGCGGCGAGCGTCGAGGGCGAGTACCCGCTGTT
Organism: uncultured Armatimonadia bacterium; assembly: GCA_964455745.1. Lineage (GTDB taxonomy): Bacteria > Armatimonadota > Zipacnadia > Zipacnadales > CAYWBK01 > CAYWBK01. The sequence continues at coordinate 2,494 of CAYWBK010000086.1, read as the reverse complement.
CTCCTCCCAGCGCTCCTGCCCGGTCATCGGTCCGGTGCGGACGATATAGCCGGCGGCGGCGAGCACCGAAGAGTATGGGTCGAACTCCCCCAGCGCGTCCGCTTTCCACAGCCGCCATGCCAGCATGATCGGGAACGCCACTTCATCGAGCTGCACGCCGCTCCAGTAAGGCCGGCCATCGAGCCAGAGGTTCTGCGGAAAGCCGCCGTCCGGGCGCTGCGAGCACGCGAGGTACACCAGTGCGCGGCAGGGGGTCGCGGTGTCGCCATAGGCCAAGAGCGCGTTCGCGGAGTGCACCATGTCGCGCGTCCACACGAGGTGGTATCCGCCGAGGTCCTCGTCTCCCTTGACCTCGCCCCAGGGGATGCTGGCGGAGGCGATGAAGGCCCCGGCGAAGGTCTTGTCCTCGTGCGCGAGGAGCAGCTTGTGGCTGATGCGATACAGCCGCCCGCCATCGCCAGACACCGCCTCCAGCGGCGACAGGTCGCAGCCCGTGCGCGACCACTGCTCCAGGAATCGTTGTCGGTTCGCGGCATAGCCCTCGGTGAGGGACTGCACGAGCGTGGTCACAGCGGCATGGCGCGTGTGCCCGAAGGCGAGGCCGATCGTGAACTCGAAGCCCCGGGAGAGGTCGATTTGTCCCATGACCGCGATGTTGCCGTCGTTGGCGCACTCGAATTCCCAGTCCATTTTCATGTTGTCGCGCAGGTCGCGCCAGCCGTCGCTGACGCCGACGAATCCACAGGACGTGCGCGAGAACCCGGTGTCGGTGCCCAGCGCCAGGTAAGTCTGGCCTTTCCACGCCACCAGGATGCTCTGTCCGGCTGCCGTCCACCGACAGGCGGAATTACCGCTGCCGCCCATCTCCAGATGTGGCGAAAGCAGCACGTACGCGCGCAGTTTCTCGGCGTATTCGCCATAGGGTGCGAGCTTCACATGGATCAGCAGGCACGACTGGTGCGGGTCGCAGATGATCTCCTTCGTGAGCTTGTAGCGCCCTTCGGGGTCCACGGAGGCGATCAGATAGCCGAGATTATGCCCGTCTCCCAGGTACTCGATCTCATTGGGGAGATCGCGCCGCTCCTCATGGAAGAACGTCTCTTCATCAGTGAAAAGAAGCTGTAGGTCGCGAATCTGGGGATGGTCGATGGTGGGGTAGTAGACTTCGTTGAGGATGCCGTGGGAGATAGTGAACCAGACGCGGCTCGCGGCGGAGTACGCCATGCTGACGCCGTCCTTGGAGCTCGATGTCCACTTGGGCGGAATGCCAGGCCCGCCGAAAGCTTCGCCGGTCGTGCGCGGAAGGGAGTCACTCATCTCATGCCCTCCTGCCTCAGGGAAGTCGTGTGGGGCGGGCTCGCGTAGGGGTGGGCGTCTTGCCCGCCCGGCCTTTAGTTGTGGCACGGCATCGCGGGCGAGACGCCCGCGCCACGCGAGGGGCCGGGGGTGAGGTGCCGTTGCCGTTCTCCCCTCTCCGCTTGCGGAGAGGGGCCGGGGGTGAGGTGCCGTTGGTCGCCTACCTCGCCCTCACCCGCACAATATGGATCGCCGGCTCCAGCCCGCCGACTGCGACCGCGCGTGTGCGGGCGATGTAGAGCTCGGTGTGGCGCGCGACGATGCCCGCCATCAAGCGCCGCTCGAGCGTCAACAGCACCGCCCTCCCGGAGGGCTTCAGCACCCGTGCGACTTCGTCCATGAAGCGCCGGTACAGCGCGGTGTTTACGCGGTGTGACCCGATCCGCCGCCCCCAGGGCATGTTGCAGACCAGCTTGTCCACCGTTGCGTCCCCCAGCGGCAGGCGGGCGGCGTCCCAGTGCACGAGGCCCGCGTCGATCTCGGCGGCAGTGAAGTTCGCGCGCGCCCACTCCAGAGCCGGGGCATGGCGATCGCCGCCGACCAGCGCCGCCGGTGTATCGAAGGCGGCGCGCTCGAGAAGCACCGTGCCTGCCCCGCACATCGGGTCCACGAACACCTCGCCGGCCTGCGGCTGGGCCATGATGCACATGGCGTACCCGATGGTCGCGTTCAGTGAAGCCGGGCCGTGCGCGACCCGGCCGCGCCGGCCCATCGACTCCGGCGACAGGCGGACGCTCACCTCGGCATGCTCGTCCCGCACCTGCACCTGGACATCCACGTCGTACTGCTTCATGGACGCCTTCCACCCGTATCGGTCGATGATGCCTGCGCCGGCAGCCGCTGCGATCTGCGGCGACTGATACGCGTGCCGGCCGAATCGCTCCGCGGTGACGCGGAAAGTCGGCGCGTCCCTCCCCGACCACCCGTGAGCCGCGCGGTGCAGTTCGATGGCCTCGTCGAGATCGATCTCGGCGAACCAGCGCTCGATGTAGTCAAGCCCGTCGGCGTCTGTGGGGATGTGGTCGCGCTCGGCCACGTGCGCATAGATGTTCATCGTGCTGCGCAGGCCGAGCATCCGTGAGAGGTCCGCGCCGCCGTCCAGGTACAAGCGCCCGCGCTGGCGGCGCACGATGGCGGC
>CAYWBK010000085.1:9316-16827 GCA_964455745.1 uncultured Armatimonadia bacterium | reverse complement strand
GCATCCGGCGGGTGTTCAGCCGTTTCGTGACTTGGTGTCTTCGTGGTAATAATGCTCGTAGCAGTTCCCTGCGTGGCCGTCCGCCCTGGGGTCCCCGTCTTCGATGGGACCGAAGACACCCCAGGGCTTGGCTGGTGTGAAGGAGCGACACTCCTGGCCTTGGCCCGCCTCGTCTACCCGGCTCGCTTCGTTCTTGACCCCCCACCCACCGTAGCGGTACATTAGAGGCGCGAGACCATCGCTGAAGGAGACCCACCTGTGCTCAAAGGTCTGTTCCATCGCGTAACCGCCGTCCTGCGCGGACGGTCTGTCATAGATGACGATATGCTCGAAGAGCTCGAGGAAGCCCTCATCCAGGGCGATGTCAGCGTCAAGCTGGCGATGAAGCTGGTGCAGGATGTCCGCGAGCAGGCTGAGAAAAAGAAGATCACCGAGCCGATCGAGCTGACCGGGCTTTTGCGCAAGCGCATCGAGCAGATGCTACGCCCGCTCGAGGCTCCGCTCAACACCGGCCCCGCCGCGCCGACGACCATGCTCGTCATCGGCGTGAACGGGGTCGGGAAGACCACCTCGATTGCCAAGATCGCACACTGGTACAAGTCCGCGGGCCACAACGTGATGATCGTCGCCGGGGACACCTTCCGGGCGGCGGCCATCGAGCAGCTCAAGGTCTGGGCCGGGCGCATCGGGTGCGACATCGTGGCCCAACAGCAGAACGCCGACCCCGCCGCGGCGGTGTATGACGCTTTGCAGGCCGCAGGCCCGCGGAAGACGAACCTCATGGTGATCGACACCGCCGGGCGGCTGCATACGAAGCACAACCTCATGGAAGAGCTTCGCAAAATCGACCGGGTCATCACCCGCGAGCTAGGCCGGCCGGCGGATGAGAAGCTGCTCGTCATCGACGGCACCACCGGCCAGAACGCGCTCAACCAGGCGCGGGAGTTCAATGAGGCCATCGGCATCACCGGCCTGATGATCACAAAGCTCGACGGCACCGCGAAGGGCGGCATCCTGCTGACCATCGCGGATGAACTGAACATCCCGGTAAAGCTGATCGGCACCGGCGAGAAAGCGCATTCGCTCGCGCTGTTCTCGGCGAAGGAGTTCGCCAGAGGGCTGTTTGACGACGAGTGATGGACGGCACCTCACCCCCGGCCCTCATAGGCGCTAACTCAGGCGGGGCGGGACGTGTGGAGGGGCCGGACTACGAGCGCAGCGAAGTATCCGGCCCGGCCGTTCACCCCTGCGCGGACGGCTGGGGCCGGATACTTCGAGCGCCTAACGGCTGGCGCTCTCGTAGTCCGGCCCCTCCTTGGGCGGCGTCTGGCCCTAACTTAGCGCCTATGCCCCCGATCCCTCTCCACGATGTGGAGAGGGGTGCGCGGCAATGATTCACGACGTGACGGAAGTGGAGGGGCTTTGATGGAAGACCTCGTTCAGATCGCTTTGCAGGCGGCGCTTAATGCGGGAGCGTCCTATGCCGATGTGCGGTTTGTCGACCGCGCCAGCGAGGATGTGCAGGTCAAAAATGGGACCGTCGAGGGCCTCAGCGCCTCGGAAAGCCGGGGTATCGGCATTCGCGTCATCGCCGACGGAGCCTGGGGATTCGCGAGCACCTCGGAGCTGGATGCCGAGGCCATGCGCGAGACGGCGGCCCTCGCGGTGAGGATCGCGCGTGCCAGCGCTACGCAGCTTCTCAAGCCGGTGGAACTGGCCCCCGTCGAGCCGGCGGTCGATGTCGTGCACCACACCGCGAAGCAAGACCCCTTTGAAGTGCCGATGGAAGAGCGCATCAGCTTGCTCATGGACTGCGACAAGGAAATGGGCGCGGTGGAGGGCGTGCGGGTGCGCGAGGGCTACATCAACCTGTACCGACAGGACCAGCTTTTCGTCAGCAGCGAGGGCGCGCACATCCGCGAGGAGCGCATCGAGACCGGAGCCGGGATCGAGGCGACGGCGGTCGCGCCCGACGGCAGCGAAACGCAGCGGCGGTCGTACCCGTCCTCGCACGGCGGACAGATGGGCACGCGCGGGTGGGAACTGGTGGAGGAACTCGACCTGACCGCCGAAGCGCACCGGGTTGCGGAGGAGGCCGTGCAACTCCTGTCCGCCGAGCATTGCCCTGCCGAAGAGACCGACATCATCATCATGGGCAGCCAGCTTGCGCTGCAGCTTCATGAGTCCTGCGGGCATCCGATCGAACTGGACCGAGTGCTCGGTACGGAGGCCAGCTACGCGGGCACGAGTTTCCTCACCCCCGAGAAGCTCGACGAGTTTCACTACGGGTCGGAAGCGGTCAACATCACGGCGGACGCGACGATTCCCGGCGGGCTGGGGTCGTTCGGTTATGACGACGAGGGCGTGCCCGGTCAGCGGTCGGAGATTGTGACCGAGGGCGTTTTCCGCGGGTACATCATGTCCCGCGAGACGGCCCCGGCGGTCGGGCGGCTCAGCAATGGCGCGATGCGAGCCGACGGCTGGAATCGCATCCCAATCATCCGCATGACCAACGTCAACCTCGAGCCGGGCGACTGGAGCCTCGAGGAGATCATCGCCGATACGAAGCGGGGGCTGTTGCTGAATACGAACACCTCATGGAGCATCGACGACAAGCGCCTCAACTTCCAGTTCGGCGTCGAGATGGCGCACCGCATCGAGGACGGCGTCGTCGGCGACATCGTGCGCAACGTGACCTATAGCGGCATCACGCCGCAGTTTTGGGGCTCGTGCGACGCGGTGGCGAAGCGCGACGAGTGGATGGTGTGGGGCATCCCCAACTGTGGGAAAGGCGAGCCGGGGCAGTCGGCCCACGTGGGGCACGGGGTGTCGCACGCGAGGTTCAGGAACGTGAAGGTGGGCGTGATGGAGGAAGGGTGAGGGAAACGCTGAACGCTGAAAACGGCAAAGACGGCAAAAACGGCAAAAACGGAAAAAAACGGCTGACGGCACCACCGCTAACGGCGAGACGGCCGTTTCTCCCCTTCTAACTTTCAGGACGCAGGCATCATGGTTCCCCCGGCGAATACCCTCTCTTGACTTGAAGCCCGTTCGCATCGCTCCCGCTGGAGGAAGTGACCCCCCTATGCGTCTGCTTCGTGTTGCCCTGATCGCGGCTCTTCTTGTCAGTGGCTTCGCCCACGCCGAGTATTCGCTTGGGCCGTTCTCGCGGCTGAGCAAGTATGCGGAGGGCACCCTCTGGAACGGGTACTTCGCTACCACCATCGAACGCGGGTTCAAGCTGCAGGCGATCGTGCCGGAGGTGCATGACAACGGCATCCTGGGGCGGCAGGAGTTTGCCGGATTCGTCTCGCTCGACGTGAACGGCGATGCGCTGTTCACGCACTTCGCGCAACCGGAAGACGGCACGAAGACCCTGTATTGCGACGACTTCCGCGCGGTAGTCGCCAAGGAGTGGCAGGGCTGGCATCAGGAGATCGAACTGGCGCATGGCTATCCGTTCGTGTGGCTCCGGGCGAAGGCTGCGAACCCGCCGCCCGAGGGCATCACCTGGCTGATCGGGGGGTTCAGTTGGGTGAACAAGACGGTACCGGGCGAATGCCAACTCGTCGCTGAGGGTGGCACCGCTCCGACTGAGGCGCAGATCGGCGACGGCCTCGCGGCCCCGCTGCCAGCCGGGAAGCGCCTCGGAAACCCTCTTGTCATCTTGCGCCGGCCCAACGAAGCCTGGCAATTGGCGCTTGTATTTCCCGAATCGCCGTCGGTCATCTCGGTGAAGCAAGACAACATCCTCATCCGCGTGCCGCAGGCGGACGGCAACGCGGCCCCCTTTGCGCTGGCGATCCTGCCCGCCTCGCTGACCTGGGCGGATGTCGCCAAGCTCACCCCCGTGGCCGTGACGCGGCCTGCGTCGCGCAAAGTCGGCTTCGGCATGGCCGCAGGCAGGCCCACGGTCTCGTTCGAGACCGCCTTCGAGCCGCTCGCGCCCTCGGCGAAGAGGTCGCCTGCGCCCCTCATCGCCATCCCCCCGACGCTCGCCGACCGCGCTCCGGCGGGCTCCACCAAGCTGCCGACGCTCTGGGGCGACATCGCGCTCTGCCCCGGCGAGCGCTTCACAGCGACGCTCGATCCCGTGCCGCGCATCGACGAGGTCGCGCCGCCGGTTGTTCAGATGAAGCCCGAGTGGCAGGCGCGCATGAATGACTACACCACGGCCATCTGCGATCACCTGCGGCCCGAGGGCGGGTTCACATCGTCTCTGGGCAGGCCGTTTTATGATGGGCTGACCCTCGCCGGGTTGATGTCCGCCCGGCCTTACTTGAACCCCGATGTGAAGAAGCGCTGCGACGAGGCGGTCAAGCGCACGCTCGACCTGTGGTGGGAGGGTCTGCGGCAAGATGGCGAGACGGGCATCTGGAACTTCCCCGAGCCGCCGCCGGGCAAGCCGGTCATCGACTATCCCGAGATCACCAGCACGCTGCTTTGGCCGACGGTGCAGTATTGCGCCACGGTCGATCCAGAATATGTGAAGGGTATCGCTAGCAAGCTGGAGAAACTCGGCCCCTCGCTCGCCCGGGCTTATGACTGGTCCGGCGCAGCCTACGCTTACCCCGGCCCGGAGTTCAACCACATCATCGTGGAGTCGATCGTCGGGGGCTTCGTGACCTGGTGCTCGATGTACCAGCTTGAGAAGAGGCTGGGCCACACGAAGCAGGCCGAGGAATACGCGGCGCGCGCCGCTTATGCTCGCGAGGCGATGAAGCTGCTGAGATGGAAGACCTCCTACCCGGCAGGCGGCATCGTCAGCGAGATCAAGCCGGACAACCTCAAGATCGGCATCGCCGAGGCTTGGGACTACACGATGTACACCTGGTTCAGCTTCGTCCCGGCCTCCGAACTGCCGAAGGAAGACATCTACGGGGTGTGGCGGTGCCTCGACAGTGAGAAGTGGTGGCTGTACTCGGAGAAGAGCCACCAGCGGTGTTATGACTACGCCCACTCGATGGCCATCGCGCGCACGTTCGGCACGAAGGCGCTTGCGGACAAGCTGCCGGCGTTCGACAATCGGCCATACGCATACGACTCGTTCGACCCGACGCCGGTCTACACGCTGATGGCGTACCCGTGGCTGGCGGAGGAGGAGTGAAAGGCTGAGACGACCTACATCGCCCCGCAGCGGAGCGCGGGGACGGCCCTACCCCGCCCGCTTCGCGGGCACCCCTCCCGTGCCGGGAGGGGAGAGGCTAACGGCAACGGCTCTTTCCCGCCCCCAGACGCGGGGGCTGCGCGGGGTCCCCGCCCACCTTTGGTGGGCACCCCGCGCCTTGATCTTAAGACCATATCTCATCGGAGGAAACGTATCCGTGGAACCACAAAGGGAGCAGCTCATCGCTGACCTCAACGACCGTGCCCGGCATATCAGGGCGAATGTCGTGCGCATGGCCGCAATGTCCGACTGCCACACCGGCGGGTCGCTGTCAATGGCCGACATGCTGGCCGCGCTCTATTTCCACACTCTCAAGATCGACCCCGCGAACCCCAAGTGGGAGGGGCGCGACTACCTGGTCCTCAGCAAGGGCCACTGCGTCCCCGGACTCGATTCCGCGCTGGCCCTGCGCGGGTTCTTCCCCGCAAGCGTGCTGACCACGCACCTGGAGCTGGACAGTATCATCTCCGGACACGCCTCGACGCGGACGCCGGGGATCGACGTGTCTACCGGATCGCTCGGCCACGGGATGCCGATCGGTGTCGGAACGGCGCTGGGCATCAAGGCGGACAAGACGGGCAACCGCGTGTTCGTGATCGTCGGCGACGGCGAGCTTCAGGAGGGGTCGAACTGGGAGGCGGCGATGTGCGCGGGGCACCACAGGCTCGACAACCTCGTAGGCATCGTGGACCGCAACTGGTACCAGACCGGCTACACCGAGGAAATGATGTCCCTGGAGCCGCTGGCCGACAAGTTCGCCGCCTTCGGCTGGGCGGTGCGCGTCATCGACGGACACGACATGGGCCTGGTCATCGACACGCTGGATGCGCTGCCTTTTGAGGCCGGCAAGCCGTCGATGATCGTCTCGCAGACGATCAAGGGCAAGGGCGTCTCGATTTGCGAGGAAGGCCACTGCCACATGAACCGCTTCAACGAGGCCGAAGCGGCGCAAGCACTGCAGGAGCTGGGGTTCGAGGCGTAAGTCTGCCTGCCTTAAAGATTGCCGTTTGCCGGGCTAACGGCGACCTCACCCCCGGCCCCTCTCCGCAAGCGGAGAGGGGAGAACGACAACTCGTCCCGGCGGGCAACCGGCAGCTACTTTTCATTTTTCCAGAGTGCCGGAACCCGGTATGACGACTACCTCGAAAACTGCCCTTTGCCTCTCCCCTCCCGGTACGGGAGGGGTGCCCGCGAAGCGGGCGGGGTAGGGCCGTCCGGTTCATTTTCATCGTTTCAGAGTGCCGGAACCCGGCATGAGAGTTGCCTCGGAAATGCACCTCACCGCATGACATCTATAGGTGAATCACAATGGCTAAGTTCTTCGGCGATGTTCTCGTCGAGTTGGCACAAACAGATGACCGTATCTTCGGCGTAAGCTGCGATTGCTGGGGCTTCATCGCGGGGCTGGGAGCCGCGTTTCCCGGTCATGCAATCGAGGTTGGGATCGCGGAGCAGAACCTCATCGGCGTCGCGGCGGGTCTCGCCCTGCGCGGCAAGATGCCCTTTGCGGTCGGAATGAACCCCTTCGTAACGATGCGCTGCTTCGAGCAGATTCGTACCGACCTGGGCTACGGGCGGCGCAATGTGAAAGTCATCGGCGGATATGGCGGGGGCCTGATGTACGCGGGCTGGGGATGCACGCATCATGCGATGGAAGAGGTGGCGCTCATGCGCCTCATCCCCGAAATGACGGTCTTTTTCCCCGCCGATGGCTTCGAGACCGAGATGGCGACGCGCGCGGCGGCGGAGATCGACGGCCCCTGCTTCATTTCACTGCAGGGCGGCGAGCTTCCGGGGCAAGGGCCCGAGGAGCAGCGGCGGTTCGAGGTTGGCAGGGCGAATGTCTTGCGCGAGGGGAATGACGTGACCGTCATCGGCGTCGGGCCGATTATGGGAGAGACGATTCGCGCCGGGGAGCTTCTTGCTGCGGAAGGCGTCAACGCTCGCATCCTGAACATGCACACGATCAAGCCGCTCGACGCCGAGGCGGTCCTCTGTGCCGCACGCGAGACGCCGCTGATCGTGACGGTCGAGGAGCATACGGTGGTCGGCGGCCTCGGCGGCGCGGTTGCCGAAACGCTCGCCGAAGCCGGCTGCGGGAAGCTTCGCCGCCTCGGGTTGCAGGATGAGTTCTGCCGGATGGTCGGCAGTTATGAGGATGTGCGAGAGCGCCACGGCATCAGCGCCGAGGGCATCGCGGCGGCGGTGCGCGGGGCGTTGCAAGACCGGGCACTTTAGTGCCCGGTGCTTAACCTGTCCGCCGCCAGCGCCGAGTTCACTCGGCGAACGCCGTGCGTCGTTCGCGCCAAGAGGAACGACCGCCGACTGAAGTCGGCGCTGGCGG
>CAYWBK010000085.1:1753-9216 GCA_964455745.1 uncultured Armatimonadia bacterium | reverse complement strand
CCTTGCTGGCCGCCATAGGTTAAGCACCTGGGGCTGAAGCCCCAGGTCTTGAACGACGAACGACAACGACCATGCCCCGTCGTCGAGACCGGGCACTTCAGTGCCCGGCGCTTAACCTGCCTCGTCCAGCGCCGAGTTCACTCGGCGAACGCCGTACGTCGTTCGCGCCAAGAGGAACGACCGCCGACTGAAGTCGGCGCTGGCGCTGGCGGCCTTGCTGGCCGCCATAGGTTAAGCACCTGGGGCTGAAGCCCCAGGTCTTGAACGGCACGGACAATCGCTGGGTATCGACACGCGCCTGTTCACGTCACTCTTGGAGGTCATTCCCATGTCCTGGGCTGCTATTGCGGGGATCGTTCTGGCGCTTCAGGGGCAGTTGAATCTGGCTCCCGATCCCGCCCAATGGGGGGCGAACGTCGATAGCGCCGGAGCGACGGCTCAGATCGTCCAGTCGCCCGACGCCGCGCTCGCCGTCAGCATCACCTCCGACGGCACGAAAGAGCATTACCCCAAGATCGTCCAAAGCTGGAACACGCCGCAGGACTGGACGAAGTACATGCGCCTCAAGACGCGCCTCCGCGTGGTCTCGGACAACCCCGAAGTGCGGTCGGCGCGTATTGCTTTCGTCATCTACGACCAGAACACTCGCCGAGAAGACCTCGCCGACCACCCAATGACCCAGCAGTGCATCGGGCATGAGGCCCCGGTCGGCAAGTGGGTGGAGTATAGCGACTGGCTGCTGAACATCAACCGATCCGCGGTGCCGATGATCGCCGTCTACCTGTATGACGAGACCCCGCAATCGCCGCACACTTACCGCTGGGAATTCGCACAGTTCGAGCTTGAGGGCGTGGGCGAGAAGGCGCAGCCGTTCGACACCGAGGTCTACACGTTAGGCGACCTGAAGAGCCGGAAGGGCGCTCCCGCCGGGAAGGTGAGCACGAGTGACGGTCTGGAGCTGGCCTTCGGCAGCGCGGGCGAAGTGTCGAGCGTCTCTCTCGACGGCAAGCGGGCGGGCGCGGCGACGACGCAGCCGACAGGACTTCTCGTGCGCGACGTGGCCGCCGGCGGGCCGCCGGTGATGGTTGGCGGAGAAGTGCGCCAGAAGGGCGCGGATGTGGTCCAGACCGCGCGCAGCAAGGCCCTCGGACTCGGCGTCGATGCGACCTATCGCAACCGGGGGCAGTATCTCGAGATTGCGGGCACCGTGTCCGATCTCAGTGGCAAGGACCGCGCTGTGACGGTGTACTTCGCGGTCCCGTGTGCGGACGCCCCGTGGCAGTGGTGGGACAGCATGGCGGCTTCTCGCACCAAGGCCGACGGCAGCGGCGAGTTCGCGAACCTGGAGATCGGGCAGGGGTATGGCCTCAACGGAGCGCACTCGAAGTACCCGATTGGGGCGATCAGCCGGGGTGCGGAGACGGCTCCGCGTGGCGCAGGCGTCTCGCCTGCGATTTCTGCGGGTACCACGGCTCTGGCGGGCGAGACGCCCGCCCCACGCGAACCCCGGTCAGCGGGCGAGATGCCCGCCCTACGCGGAACAGGCCCACGCGGCATGGCTGCCGGCCTCACCCTGGGCGTGCGGATGGACGAGCCTGTCGTGCACCGCATCGCCTACAACCCCTCCCTGCACGTGTTTTACATCGCTGCAGACTTCGGGCTTGTGCCCGAGAAGCGCATCAACGGCACCTCGCTCTCGCAAGCCCCGTTCCGCTTCCTGCTATATCGCCACGACCCGGCCTGGGGCTTCCGCTCGGCGCTACAGCGTTACTACAACTTCTTCCCCGAGTTCTTCACCAATCGCATCCCGGCCAGGAAGCAAGGCGGCTGGTTCGTCTGGGGCGATATGAGCAAGATGGAGGGCGCACTGGACGCCGGCTTCGCTTTCCACTGGGGGCCAGCAGGCGCCGATGCGGTGAAGTGGGATAACGCGAAGGGCACCACAGCGCTGCTGTACATCGAGCCGGAGTACCTACAGCTCACGATGGGCGACTTCGCCAAGGCCCCGACGCCGGAGCAGTGTGTCGAGCGCCTGGAGAAGCTGGCGGCGGGCGATGAGGCGGAGATGGCGAAAACCGCGAAGCTCGCCTACGCCGGCGGTTATGCGCCGGGGCTGTGGGTCAAGGAGCATTCATTGCGCCAGGCTCTGCAAAGCATCGCGAAGGCGGCGGTCACCTCCGCTTACCACGACAGCGAGGGACACTACTACAGCATGATCGGCCAGTTCCCGTGGATGGGCGAGAGCAAATGGGGCGACATCTTCCCGTGCAATCTCGACCCCAAGATCCCCAATGGCAAAGGCCGCTACAACACCGAGGTTTATCTCGCCACCGGCCTGCGGGAGATGGAGGCGGCGGGCGCACACTATGACGGCATCGGGCTGGACTCGCTCGGCGGCTACGGCCAGGAGCGCGTAAACTACCGCCGCGAGCATTTCCGGTATGCGGACATCCCGCTGAGCTTCTCGGCGACGGAGCACGTGCCGGCCCAGGTCGCGCATTTCGCGACGATTGAATGGCTGCGCGAACTGAGCAAGGACATGCACGGGCATGGGAAGGTCCTCATGGCGAACTGCTCGTGGGGGATGACGCCCGCGTGGCTGACCTTCGCCGGTGTACACCTGGATGTCTTCGGCGCGGAGGCCCCCCAGTTCACCGATCCCGACTACATCCGCGCCATTGCCTATCAGAAGTCGTGCACCGACCTGCCCTACGACCCGCGACCGGACTGGGAGGTCAACTGGCACCTGCTGCATGGCATCTACCCCGGCCACGGCAACAAGGTCGAGGTGATGAAGAAGTACGCCGCCCTGCTGCGCGACATGGCGGCGAAGGGATGGGAGCCGATCACGAATGCCCGCGTGACGCCGGATACCGTGCGCATCGAGCGCTTCGGGCCGAGCGGGGTGGTCTATTTATCCGTCTTCAACCCCGGCACTCAGCCGGTGGAGGCGAAGGTCAGCGTGGACGAAAAGGCCCTTGGGCTATGGAACAACCAGGCGACTGTGCTGCCAAGCGACGCCGTGAAGCCGATGGATAGCAACGGAGAGATCACGCTGTCACTGGGGGCGAAGGAGACAGTGGTGTTGAGGATGGAGAGCAGGCACAAGTAGAGGCCGGCTGTGGTGTCGTTGCGGTGGGGCCGGACGGCGGAGCGCCGGCCTCACCCGGCGATCGAGGTACCCGACCCCAGGCTGCGAGCGCGTCTGACGGCATTCTCTCGCGGAACATGGGGCGGCGCGATTATGCTTTTTGCTAATCTGAATCGGCAATGAGACGCGGCCGAGGCCAATTCCTCGAAATCAGGGTGGCCGCGCGATTTATCGCGCCCATCTCGTTCGTTGTCTACACTAATTCCGAACATGGCGACCGAATCGGGCGCGATAAATCGCGCGGCCACCTTGAAAGAAGCATCATCGCGCAAGAGTGACGTGCCATGCAAGTCCGGCAGTGCGAATGCAACCTCGTGCGCACAATTCCATCGGCCAAGGGGCACTACATCCCGTCTGCGGCGGGCATTATCGCCCGCATTTGGCGCGATAAATCGCGCGGCCACAAGGGACACAAGAATCTCTACGGCTCCCCCGTCGCCGCCAGGACCCTCTCCAGCATCGCTGTGTAGTCCGTCGACGCCGTATCTCCCCAGGTTTGCTTACACTGCCCCCAGCCGCCTGCCGCCGTCGCCAGCGGGGCCTTCAGCACCCGGCTCTCGTCGGGCTGGGCGATGTTCACCAGCGCTGCGAGAGGCTGCTGCGCCATCGTCTTGTGGCACGCGCCACAGCTTGCGGCGAGGTGGGTCCTGAGAGCCTGGACGCCCTCGGCTGAGGGCTGGCGGCGTTCCTTGCGATTGAAGTTGTAATCCCCGTAGCACTGGCAGTTGAGGTCCAGCCATTCCACGATTCGCGTGTAGCTATCGGGGTCGAGGTGGACCTTCTCGCTGTGGTCGCTGAGCAGGAAGCTCGCCAGCCGCCCGGCTCTCGCCCCGTAATCCCCCCTCTTGCTGACGTCGGATTGCTCGTTGCGCTGCGCCAGCGAGACCAGGCCCGGGCGCGATACCAGGGCATCATACGCCTCGGTGAACCGGGCAGACGTCGTGCCGAGCAGGCTCAGCCCGCCGGATTTGCGCTCCAGGCCGTGGCAGGAGATGCAGTAGCGGTCCAGCACCGGCTGCACGGTCCGGGGAAAGCTGAAGCCCCCGGCGTATGCAGGGCCTGGCGGCGGCGCGATCGACTGCAGTCTCAGGGCGGCGCGGCGACTGACCGGCGGCGTGCTGGCGCGCGGCTCGTGGCAGCCGGCGCAACTCATCGTCTCGCCGGGTTGCAGGTAAACCTGGCTTCTCATGCTGAAGATCGCGGTGTTGTGCTCGTCGAGAAGCTGGAACAGCAGCGGCACTTGCGCCGGGGCGTTGAACAGCACCGAGCCGTCGGCGTTCACCGGCACCGTGCCCACGACCGACTTGACGACCTCCTGGCTGATGACGCTCCTGTCGGCCGCCGCCGCCTCGGGTTGCTCGTGCATCTCCACAATCCGCACGCTCTTCACGCTGCCGGCGGGCAGCGACTCGGCGCTGTGGTACACATCCTGGATGAAGAACGTGCCGTCGGTGCGCCCTGCCACAAGCGACGACTGCAGGGCCGGCGGCTCGGGGCGCGGCTGGACGGGCGTCGGCGCGAAGCACGAGACCTTCGGATCGCGGTAGATCAGCTCGCGCCCGCCGAGGGTATCGACGAGGTAGATGCCGTACGCTTCCGGGCGCGTCACATTCCCCTGCGTGATCAGCGGGTCGGGCATGTACGCCGCGAGATACAGGTCGGACGACAGAGGGTACGGATCGGCGTAGGCCCCGACCGGCCAGCCTTCAGTTTCGGGGAAGGGAACTTCCGGGGTGATGCGCGTCACCGGGTCGAGGCCCTCCTCGCCCTTGCGGCGGTCGATGGCGATGATCGAGCCGGCGGAATAAGAGTGATGCGCGGTGGCCAGCGCCGCGACCAGGTCGGCGCCGGGGATGGCCTTTGCCTGGGCGACCATGCACGGATTGCGCGTCGAGTTCGCGTAGTAGTGGGCAACCGCGGAGCCGTCGGGGCGGGTGGTCCAAAGGCTTTGAAACAGGGTGTCGTGGCGGTTGATGTAATCCCAGCGCGTGTAGATGATCTCGCCGTTCGGCATCACACTCGGGTTCCACTCGTTGGCCTCGCCATAAGACAGCCGCCGGATGTGCTTACCGTCCCCATCACAGCGGTACAACACATACGAGGGGGTGTAGCGCCCATCGTGACAGCGTCCGAAACCCTGGTTGCGGGTGGAGATGAACATGATGCCGCCGTCGGGCAGGTAGCACGGGTCGAAGTCCTCGATGAGCACCGTGTTGCGGCCGGCCCAGCCTTGGAGCGGGTCCACGCCGGGGACGCCGGTGAGTTGCTTCACCGCGCCGGTCTCGAGGTTCATCTCGTACAGGAAGAAGCGCCGGGCCTCGGCGGTCGGCGGCGTGTGGTCGCAGTAGCTGAAGACGACGCGCTTGCCGTCGTACGAGAGATCGGGATGCGCGACGGTGCCGAGCGGCAGCTTGCCTTGCAGCAGGGCCACCGCCTGCGGGACGCTACGCCAGGACTTGAGCAGGACAAGCCCGTCGCCCGACTGGCTATGTCGGCCCTCGTATTGGTCGACCATGTGGCTGTATAGCGGCGGCGGGCGCTTCGAGATGAGGAGCTGATCGAAAGCCAGCAGCGGGTGAGAGAGGATGATGTCCCGGCGGAGGTGGCGAGTCTGTAGATAGAGGGCTTTCCAGTCGGCATCGTTCGCTGCCGCCGCTATCTTCTGTGCGAGGCCGTCCAGGCGCGTCTTCTGGTCCGGCAGCGGGCGCTGCGCACCGACGAAGTCGAGCGTCCTGCGAGCGAGATCGAGCGCGTCGAGCGTGGCCTGCCGGTACATCCGGCGGTCGGCAGCCTCATCAGGGGCAGCGGGGTTCTTCAGCGGCGTGTACGTCGACCACGGGCTGCTGCTGCTCTCCATCGCCGGCTGGTTCAGGGCCAGGTTGAGGTCCGGTTTGTCCGCGCCGTAGACCTCGATTTCATCGAGGTGCAGGTAGTTGCGGCCCGGCAACTGGAGCCGCACGAAACGGGCTGACTGCCCCGCGAGTGGCACGCGCATCGGTTTGCCGTCTTTCGCGCCGTAGAAGAGAGTCCCGTTGTTCTGCCACACCTGCCGCCACTGGTTGCCGTCGTCGGACAGCAGCATGATGAGGTAGTTATTGCGCTCGGCGCACGATTCGCGATTGTAGAGAAGCGCGTGCGACAGTCGATACGTCTTGCCCAGATCGACCTGCCACCACGGCTTGTCCTCTAACTGTGTGTGGAAGCCCGTGCCGCCGTCCTTGATGCCGTCGCAACCGCCCGGGGCATCGTCCTCCGGCGAGACGGAGACGCCCGGCGGGAGCTTGCGTATCTTGGCCTGGCGCAGCCAGTCGAGTTCGATGAGAAGATCGTTGATCTGGTCGGGGAAGTCGGCGGCGATGCGCTGCAACAGGGTGTTGCTGCCGGTGTCGACCGCGAACCCGAATCCGGACGGCCCGCCACCCTGGCACACCTTCAGGAGCAGGTCGTTTTTCCCGGCGCGAAGCTTCAGCGTCAATCTCTCGTCGCCGACGGTGCAGGCGCGGCTGACGTTGTGCGCGAGGAGCTTCTCGCCGTTGAGCCACACGGTCAGTGTGTCGTCGCTGCCCATCAGCACCGGCAACTCGCGTGCCGAGGGCGCGATGATGGTGCGGTACATATAGACCGCGATCCAGTCATTGTCATCGAAGATGGTGAGCGAGTTGGCCACCCCATCACTGAACCGATCACCGCGCTGCCAGCGGATCGTGCGCCCGGCCTTGCCCTGATAGGAGGCCGCGAGATCGACCTGCTTCTCCGGGGGATACTGCGCGTCGAAGCCCGCGCCGCCGGTGCTATCGAAGGGGCCGATGTAGTACCAGGGACCGTACTCGATCGCCGCGCCGGTGGCCCTGGTGGAGGCTTCCCAGGTCTCCCGCGCGGTAGCCATCTTGATATACGCCGACTGCGCGCACGCCATGCCGGCGCCAAGGATGAGAATATCTGCGAGGAGGAATGCGAGGGCAGCGCGTCGGACCATGAGCGTAGCTCTCCGTGTGGGGGTTGGCCGCAATACCGCTTACTCAGACGCGGGGTGCCCGTCGAAGACGGGTGGGGACCCCGCGCACGCCACGCGGAACTGTGGGGCCCCGTCTTTACCTGCTGCGCAGGCGAAGACACCCCACAGCTTTGGAAGACAGCACTTGGGTTGACCGGCATTATACCACGTCAAGCCGACCTGAGGGGCGGCGGCGTGTCACCGGATCTCAGCCATCGCCCAAGCGGACAATCGAGACGCACTTACGGAACAGCAGGGCGGTAAGAAGAAGCTGCAGCGGGAACAGGATGAGCAGGGCGCGGGGCATTCCCAATCGGT
>CAYWBK010000085.1:0-1653 GCA_964455745.1 uncultured Armatimonadia bacterium | reverse complement strand
AGAAGAAGCTGCAGCGGGAACAGGATGAGCAGGGCGCGGGGCATTCCCAATCGGTAGACATAGGCCGGCCAGCAGTCGAGGGTCGCGCGGATGCTGCGCCGCAGGTCTTTGGATGGGCTGCCGGACTTCAGCGCCGCCAGAAGCATCGGCGACCACTCCAGGCGGGGCAGCTCCTGCGCGGCGACGAGCAGGGGCGAGTAGCGCACCTCGAACTCGTGATACTGCGGCGGCGCGCCCGTGTCGTCGATCACCCGGTACACGTGCATGAAGTTCACCGCGCACATCAGCATCTGAATGGCGACGCTGACGCCGATCAGGGCGACGACCGCCGCCCGCAGGCCCTTCGACCACTCCTGCCAGCGCGACAGCGCCGCCGCCATCGCGACTCCCAGGGCCGGTAAGGTCGCAACCAGGAATCGCGGGCCCCAGCACCAATGCCCGCCGGGCGTGGTGAGGCTCGCGTACAGGCAGGCGAGGGGGACGATCATGGCCAGCAACACCCAGACAAAATCCCGATGCGATCTCCACAGGGCACGCAGGCCGACGGCGCCGAGCAGGACGGCCGGCGAATACCACAACAGGCCCTTGCCGGGGCTGACCAAAAGAAGCGCGATCCCACGCCACAGCGGGGTGCCGCCGATGGACTGCTTGAGGTCGGATGTCATCGTCAGCGGAGCGCCGAACTTCGCCCAGTTCAGCCACGCCCAGATCGCCGTTGCGACCAGGACGGGAGCGACGTAGCCGCTGACAAGCGCCAGCCTTCGCGTGCTCCCGCGCCGTTTGCCGCTCACCACACCCTCCCCCTCCGAGAGGGCGGCGGGGTAAGTCGCCGTCGCCACCAGCGCTGCCCCGATCCCGGCGACCAAGAGCGCCTGATGCCGCACCAGGATCCCCGCCGCCGCAAACGCCCCCCCGGCGATTGCCGCTCTCACGCTCGTCTTCTCCCTGGCTCGGTACACGTACCAGATCGTCAGTAATAAGAGCAGCGCGCCCAGCGGATCGCTGAAAAAGGTCTTCGTGTAGGGCCATGCGAGCGTGCCGACACCGTATACCACCACCCCGCCGAGTGCGCACGCAGCCCCGTATCCCAACGAGCGCGCAATCAGGAACACGACCGCGCAGGTGAGCGCCGTCACCAGCGGGACGAAGAGCATCACCGCCGCGCGCGTCACGAACTGCGCCGGCAAACGAGGGAGGAGCCGCGCCGCCGCTGCCCCGGCAAGGTACAGCGGCATGGCGAGGACCGGCTGTCCGATACCGAAGGGGGAGTAGAGGCGACCATCGCGGCCGGGGAACAGGTCGGGATTGTCCGGATACAGATCGGAGCGGATGTCCAGGCGTCCCTGCAGCAGGCTCTCCAGGCTCTCGAACATCGTCTCGCCATCGCTATGGTCGAGCAAGTACCGGCCCGTGAGGAGATAGAGAGACAGGAAGGCAAGGAAGACCCCGAGCGCAGCGCGACGGTCGTTCATACATAGTCCAGGAGGCCAGGCGGCACGCTATATGCCCACGGGCGTCCTCAGGGTGCAGCGGACGCCCGTGGGCGAACAGAGGGCGAGATCGGGTCCAACAGGGCACGCGGGGCTATCCGCGCGTGCCGTTGCCCCAGGTGCCGCAGCCGATGACCCAAGTGGTCCAGGCGGAACTGCAAGC
>CAYWBK010000084.1:0-16898 GCA_964455745.1 uncultured Armatimonadia bacterium | reverse complement strand
TGTGTCCCCTGTGTCTCTGTGGTCAATCGCCGTCCATCTCTCCGCAGGGCATCTCCTTGCCGAGCAGGGCCACGCAACCGGCGTAGTAACACTACTCGATGCAGTAGACGTACCCATCCGCGCCGCAGAGCAGAATTGAGGCCCGCCCGTCGCCTCGGACATCGGCGATCGTCGGCGGGCCTACTGTTGTCGGCAGAGCGATCTGCCACAGGATCGTCCCGGTGTCGCTCGCCGGGAACTTGCCGATGCAGGACAGGGTCGTGCCGCAGGCCACGAGCGCCTCGTCGCGTCCGTCGCCGTTGATGTCCGCGCTGGCGACCGCCAGGCCCGCCGCCTCGGTCGGCAAGCTCATCCGCCACCTGACTTTCCCCGTCGCCGCGTCGTAACACCGCACGCCGTCCTCATAGCCGACGCCGATCACCTCGAGCTTCCCGTCGCCATCGAAGTTGCCGACTGCGGGCAGCCAGTGGGGGCTTTTGTCGAGGGCATCCCACCAGGCCAGAGAGCCGTCGGCGCGCACGAGGCCGGTCATCGAGGCGCGCTCCGTAGCGAAAAAGGTGCTGGTGCGGCCGTTGCCCTCGAAATCCCCTGCGATGGGGAGGCCCCAGTAGACGGGCTTCGCGGGCACCTGCGGCCAAGTGGTGTCCATCGCGACGATGTCCTTGCCCGTTGACCCCTTGAGGACATAGTAGATGCTCGGGTGGAACGAGGCAGCGTCGTCGAGGCCGTCGCCATCGTAGTCGGCCACGGCGAACGGGACACCGCCGACGCCTCGACCGCTGATCTCGCGATTGCGCCGCCAGACCTGGCGCCCGTCGCGGCCGGAGAGCAGCAGCGTCTCCTCGCTGTGCATCATCGAGCGACGCACCGTGACCAGGACATCCATCGCCCGCTTGTCGGTGAAATGGCCCGCCTGCCAGAGGATGATCCCGCCCGTGTTCCAGACCGGCGGCGTGCCGGGGATCTCGGGAAAGTCGTGGCGCCAGACCTCGCGCAGGTCGAGGTTCGCCGCGACGAACCGGGCCGATCCGTCCGGCGCGGAGGTGGCGTACAGGATCTGGCGGCCTCCATCGCCAGCGAGGTCCGCGACGACCGGCCCGCGGAACTCGGACGGCCAGTTCGTGCTCTGACCGCGGGCGGGGATGCGCCAGGCCTCGGCGGCGGGCTTGCCCGGCATCGGGGGCCTCACGGCCACGAGACTTTCATCGGACCCCTGGGCGATGACGAGCGGAGGCACCTGTCCCGGCTGCCGGGTGACGATGACCGCGCCGGGGGTGTTGCCGCTTTGAGCGGAGCAGATCGCGCGGGCTTTGCCGGCCGTCACCGTGGCCCGCAATTGTCCGCCGAGAGCCGTCGTGGCTCGGACCAGCATCCGGCCCCGGTCGTCGATGGCGACAGCCTGCAGGCCGCTGCCGCTGATCCCGGCCCCCAGATCGAACCCGCCCTTGCCCCAGGTCGCGAGGCGCAAAGATACCCCGCCGCTCGGGCCGGTTGCCGGCTGGCGGATGACCGCCCGAGCGACGCCGCCGATGACCCGGCAGAGCACATCCCGCTGCCCGAGGGTCGCGGCGGTGTTCACGTTCAGCGGGGTCGGCGGGTCCCAGGTCTGCCAGGCCGAGTTTGCGCACTGCCAGAGGGTCCTGGGCTGCCCGCCCTTGAGGCTGCGTACCATGATCGTGCCCCGGTCGGGAATACCGGCGCCGGTCGTGCGCACGGTAAGAAGCTCCGCCACCCCGTCGCCGTCCAGGTCAGCGATCCCCTGCAGGTGCTCGTCGACGAGGTCGGCTTTCACTGCTCCTGTCATGCCATCGTGAACGATGATGTGCCAGCGACCGTCGCCGGTGTTGTTGTACAGGTTGACGAGGATCTCGAGCTTCCCGTCGCCGTCCACATCCGCCGCGGGGCGGGGGTAGGCCCGCAGGATCTTCTGCGGGTTGGAGATGTCCGTCTCTATGTTGCGCTGCCATAATAGGCAAAGCTTCCCATTGCGGTAGCCGAGGACATCGTAGTGTTTGCAGAAGTCGGAGATCACGACGAACTCCGACTTGCCATCCCCGTTGAGGTCATATACCCCGAAGTAGCCGTAGCTGCGTCCCTCGGTGAACCGGCAGCGGTCCCTGATCGCGCCGGTCCGGGCGTCGAGGACGAGAAGCTCGTACCAGGGGAGGATCGCGACTTCAGGCTTGCCGTCGCCGTCGAAGTCGCCGGTGATGGGGAGAGGGCTGAACAGCATGTCGATGGGCGCGGTCTGCCATACCTGGGACCATTTCCCCTCTTTCCACGCGAAGCAGCGCCCCACGCACGGCTGCCATTGGCCGTTGATGGTCGGCACCGCGAAGCCGCTCTCGAACTCCAGCTTCTGGAGGCCCGGCATGTCCGGGAAGACGTGGGCGTAGGTGGTCTGTGAGGAGGTGTAGATGGTCGCTTGCTGCCCTGCGATCTCGCCCAGAGGAGGGGCCAGGCCCCAGCAGGGGTCGTATCGCTCGGGAGAACTCGCGGGCAGAGATCCGGGCGATACTGCGAGAGCGGACGGCCCGGAACCTGGCTCGACGATCAGGCTGGTATCGACGGAGCCGATGAACTGCTTCCAGACGATAGTCGGCTTAGTGATGGCTCCGGTGAGACGGGAGTGTCCGGTCAGTGCGGCATTTCCCCGGTAGCACGGCCATTCGCCCGCGCCCGGGAAGACAGGCGCAGCGATGGAGGGCGCGCAGGTGGCAAGGGCGAGCAGAGCGAGGTGGCAGCGGTGTCTCATGGTATCATCTGTTCAACAGAGACAAGGCTGACTCCTACGTCCGCAGGACTTGGCGACTGTCGAGACGAAATGCCACACGGCAGTACACTGTGCTCGGAGCCTACACACTCATGGGACGATACGGTTTCGCGCTGGTCATCCTGGTCTCCGCCGCAGCCGCGTCGGCGCAGCAGGCGGTGCCCGCGCTGGGCGTCATCGCGCTGCGTGACGGGGCGACCGGCGGGGAAGTCGCGGCCCGCGACCTCGCCGTGCGGGCGTTCGGCGCGCGGGAGATCGCGCCGGGGCCGGGCGGTGGCCTCGCGCTCCCGGCAGACCTGAAAGTGCTGTGGTGGCACTGCGAGCATTGGCCGTTCCCGGCGGCAATGACCGACTCGGGGGTCCGGCGCGCGCTGGTGGACTGGGTGGCGGCGGGGCACGGGCTGTTCCTGTCCGGCACGGCGCTGGCCTACGTGAACGCCCTCGGCCTGGAGCCGGCGTCTCCGAGAGCGACAGGCACCGGCGGCGTCGATACCACGGTCGCCGGTCTCGGCCCCGGTGACACGCCAGGGCACCCGGTCTTCGCGGGCTTCCCGACGGGGCAGCCGGTCTTTCTGTGCAGTGGCGGCTACCCGCCTTTTGCGGACTTCTGGGGCAGCGGCGGGCCGAAGGGTGGCGTGCCTATCGGTGAGGCGGCCCCGAACGCGGGCGAAAACCCGTGCGCCGAGTACGCCTGCGGGGCCGGGCGAGTCATCGTGCTTGGGTGGCGATTGCCGCACTACGGCTTCGCCGGTAACGCATATCGCGACAACCTGGAGCACTTCACCGGGAACGTGCTGCGGTATCTCGCCGGCGGCAAGTGGTTCCGGCAGATCGCCGACAGTCGCCTGCGGGGCCTTCGTGCCCGTCTCGACCGGGTGAACGCCGACGCCTTCCGGCGGGCCGTGACCGACCTGACGGCCACCTTCCCCGACCGCTATACGCGGGGCAGGGAATATCTCGCCCTTCTCGACCGCCTGCCGGCGCTCAAAGACGCATTAGGGCGCGGCGACGCTTCGGTCGCGGACGAAGCCGAGAAACTCCTACACCAACTCGACGAGGCGCTGCTGGCGAACCCGTTGCTCGACTTCGATAAGCTGCTGCTCATCGCGCGCAGTGAAGCGAACCTGGGGCTGCCGCAGAACTGGGACAGCAACTCGAGCATCGCGAGCACCGGGTACGACAACGAGTTGGCGATGCTCTCCCCGGTCCGCCCGGGCGGAAAGCTTGCCACGGTGCTGCGGCCCTCGGGCGGGCGGTTCATCGGCGATGTTCGGCTCGCCTTCAGCGGCGACCGCGTCCTGTTCTCGATGCCGGGCGACAATGGGCGCTGGCAGGTGCACGAGATGGACCTGGGAACGTGTGTGCCGAAGCAGTTGCCGCTGATCGAAGCCGGCGACATCGACAACTACGATGCGTGCTACCTCCCCGACGGAAACATCATCTTCACTTCGACCGCCCCGTTCGTCGGCGTGCCGTGCGTAACCGGAAGCTCGCATGTCTCCAACATGTACCGCCTCGACCGCGCTACCGGCAACATCCGCCGGCTGACCTTCGAGCAAGACCATGACTGGTGCCCCACGATGCTGCCGGACGGGCGCGTGCTGTACCTGCGGTGGGAGTACAGTGACATCCCTCATTTCGTGTCCCGCATTCTATTCACGATGAACCCCGACGGGACCGGACAGTCGGCCTTCTACGGCAGCAACTCCTACTGGCCGAATGCGATGTTCTACGCCAAGCCGATCCCCGGAAGCGTCACCAAGTTCGTGGCCGTCGTCGGCGGGCATCACGACAACCCGCGCATGGGCGAACTGGTGCTGTTTGACGCCGCGAAAGGGCGGACCGAGGCCGACGGCGCGATCCAGCGCATACCGGGCTTCGGGAAGAAGATCACTCCAATCATCCTCGACGGCCTCACGCTGGCGAGCTGGCCGAAGTTCCTGCACCCGTACCCGTTGAGTGACAAGTACTTCCTGGTCTCGTGCAAGCCGACGCCGTCATCGAACTGGGGCATTTACCTCGTCGATGTGTTCGACAACATGACGCTCGTCAAGGAGAGCGACAGCCACGCGCTGCTCGAGCCTATCCCATTGCGCCCGACGACACCGCCGCCGGCGATCGCGTCGAAGGTCGATCTATCGCGCAAGGACGCGCTCGTCCTGATGACCGACATCTATCAGGGCCAGGGCCTCGCCGGGGTGCCGCGGGGGACGATCAAGAAGCTGCGGCTGTTCACATATCAGTTCGCCTACCACAACATGGGCGGGCAGGTGAACCGCGTCGGCATCGACGGCCCGTGGGACATCAAGCGGATCGTCGGCACCGTTCCGATCAAGCCGGACGGCTCCGCATTCTTCCGCATCCCGGCGAACACGCCGATCTCGGTGCAGCCGCTGGACGAGCGCGGACAAGCGCTGCAACTCATGCGAAGCTGGATGACGGCGATGCCGGGGGAGACGCTGTCGTGCGTCGGCTGTCACGAACAGCGCAACAGCGTGACGCCCGCGAAGCCAAAAGCCGCCGCCCTGAACTGCCCGCCGGAGGAGATCGCTCCCTGGTACGGCCCGACACGGGGCTTCTCGTTCGCGCGTGAGGTGCAGCCGGTGCTCGACCGATACTGCATCTCGTGTCACAACGGGAGCGGGCCGAAGGGCCTGGACGACTTCCGGTCGGCCCCGATGATCCATCCGCCGGGGCCAGACAACGGGTACAAGCAGGGCAGCCTGTTCACGCCGTCGTACCTCGCGCTGAAGCGATATGTCCGCAACGCGACCATCGAGAGCGACATGCACCTGCTGACTCCGGGGGAGTTCGCAGCGGACACCACCTGGCTCATGCAATTGCTGCGCAAGGGGCATTACGGCGTGCATCTGGATGACGAAGCCTGGGATCGGCTCACCACTTGGATCGACCTGAACACTCCGGCCCACGGCACCTGGCACGAGATCGTGGGCGAGGGTCTCGTCAACCATCAGCGCGACCGTCGGCGGGAGACGCTCCGGCAGTACGCCGGGATCGACGAGGACCCGGAGGCGATCTTCCCGACGAGTTATAAGCCTGTCGGCCCCGCGCCGGTCGGGCTGCTTCCCGAGCCTGCGCGCCCTGTCACCTGCCCCGGCTGGCCGTTCAACGCCGAGGAGGCGAAGCGAAGACAACTCATGGGCGGCAAGCCGGAACGCACGGTCGACCTTGGTGATGGCGTCACGCTGAAGCTGGTTCGGGTGCCCGCGGGAGAGATGGTCATGGGCGACCCGAACGGCTTTGCTGACGAGCGACCGCAGGCGCGGGTGAAGATCGCGCAACCGTTCTTTATGGGGCAGTTCGAGGTCACCAACGAGCAGTTCCGCCGCTTCCAGCCCGACCACGACAGCCGCCAGGAGGAGGGCGATTTCTTGCAGTTCAGCGTCCAGGAGCGCGGCTACACCGTCAACGACCCGCAGCAGCCGGTGGAGCGCGTGTCGTGGCGCGAGGCGATGGCCTTCTGTGAATGGCTGTCGAAGCGCACGGGGCTTCACGTGACGCTCCCGACGGAGGGGCAGTGGGAGTGGGCTTGTCGCGCGGGAACGGACACCGCTCTATGGTATGGTTCGGTGGACACTAACTTCGCGCGGTTCGCGAACCTCGCCGACATCTGCCTCAAGCGCGTGGACACCTTCCCGCCTTGGGACCTGCCGTCCGGCGCGATCGCGCCCTGGCGGCCCGCGGTAGACACCGTCGATGACGGCTACCGGGTCGCGTCGCCCGTCGGCAGCTACCTGCCGAACCCCTGGGGGTTGTACGACATGTCCGGGAACGCCGCCGAGTGGACGCGCTCCGATTACTTCGCCTACCCCTATCAGCCCGGCTTCGATGTGGTCGGGGGCAGCGGCGAGAAGGTCGTGCGCGGCGGATCGTGGTATGACACGCCGATGCGGGCTCGATCCGGCTTCCGCCAGGCCTATCCGCCGTATCGGAAGGTCTTCAACGTCGGCTTCCGGGTGATCGTCGAGACGAGCCGATAGTCTGGGATTCGGCTTACGTTTGCTTCACCCAGGACCGTTGAACGGATGAACGTCTTTAGCCACGAAGACGCAAAAGCACGAAACATAAGCCGACCCTGGCACGAGTCGCTCGGCCGTTTGGTGCCCTCGTGTCTTTGTGGTTAATCCGGCCTTTGGTTCTGGTCACGCCGGACCCAAACAGCACATTCCACACCGCGCATCATGCAGGGGAGTTCCCGATATGAGGGTCACTACGGGAAGCGTCGTCCTCATCCTTCTGGGGCTGTCGGCAGCCTTTCCGGGACATGCTGCTGACCGCGAACTGTGGAGCATCGGCGAGTTCGACAAGAGCTACATGGAATTTGCCTGCGCGCGTGACTACGGCAGTTACACTGCGCGCTTCCCGAACGACGTGACTTACCGCATCGGGACATCGAAACCCGGCACAGACTGGAGTTTCATCCACCCGGGGCCGACCGACTATTGGGCCGGGAGCCGCGAGCACCCATTCAAGATCGAATTCGCCCTCCCTGGCGGCACGACGGACCCGCTGCGGCTTACCATCGGCCTCGTCGACGTTCAGGGGCAGGTCCCCTCCGGGATGCGCATCTCGGTCAACGGCGCGGAGGGTTCCCTTCCACTGGCGAACGGCAACGGGGATGCGACGCTGTACGACCCGGCGAGGGGCGCGCCAAGGACCGTGTCATGCCTGCTCCCGGCGTCGCTCTTCCGGGCCGGTGGCAATGAGATCACGATTGTCTCAACCGGGTCCTGGTTCCTGTACGATGCCGTCAGCCTGTCCGCCGTGCCTGCGGCGGACGTGCGCTGGCGCGTGCGGTCGATTAGCCTGGAGCCGACCGCTCTATTCAAGAAAGACCGCGCCTCCGGGGCGCTGCGGCAGGTGGTCCTCGTTCGGGCGGACATCGAAGGCCCCAACGAAGGCTTGAGGCTGACGGCCACCGTGAACAACCGCGCCGTGGCACAGATCAACGTGCCGAAGGGCCCGCTGTTCGGCGTCCTGGAGACGGAGCTGCCGGTCCCGCCGGTCACGCGCGAGACGCCGCTGACCGTCACCGCGAAACTACGCGACACCTCCGCCCAGGCGCAGACGACGCTGTGCCCTGAGCGCCACTGGAAGGTGTTCGTCGCCGCCTCGACCCATACGGACATCGGCTACACCGACCTGCAGGCCAATGTGGCCAAGCGACATTGCGAGAACACCGACAGGGTCATCGAGCTTTGCGGCAAGTACCCCGCATTCGGCTGGAATCTGGAGGTCGCCTGGCAGGCGGACCAGTACCGGCGGCACCGGTCGCGCGAGCAGGCCGAGAAGCTGTGGCAGCTCGCCCGCGAGGGCCGCATCGGCGTCCACGCCGGCTACGTGAACGAGTTGACCGGACTTTGCTCATTTGAAGAGCTAAACCGTTGGCTGTACTTCGCGCACTCGCTTAAGCGCGACCACGGTGTGCCCTTCGAATCGGCGCTCAACACCGATGTCCCCACGGAGGTGTGGTCGCTGCCCTCGATACTGGCCGCGGCGGGCATCCGGTACTTCGCGGCAGGCATTGACAACTACCGCGCCCCGACCTTCACCAAACTGGAGACGGGCGACCCGTACTGGTGGGAGGGGCCGGACGGCAGCCGCGTCCTGACGTACTTCGCGCCGGGATACGCGCAAGCCGGAGGCCCGCTGCACAGCATACAGGACCTGCGCCGGTGGCTCGTAAGCGCCATCAAGAGCCGCGCTTCGTCGCCCTACGACGCTCTCTACATGTACGGCGCCATTGGCGACAACGGACAGAACGATCCGGCCATGGCCGGAACGGCGCAGAAATGGGCGAATGAGTACGAGTACCCCAAGATCATCATGGGCCCCAGCGCCGAGTACTTCAAATACATGGAGAGCGCCTACGGCGCGCGCATTCCGGTCGTCCGGGGCGACGGCGGCGTGTACTGGGAGGACGGCGCGGCGTCCTCGGCACAGGAGACGACCCTCAACCGTCGCGCCCACGAGACGGCCTCGGCGGCGGACGCCCTGCTGGCGTTCACGGCACGACTGAAGACCGGGCGGCAACCGACCGCGATGCAGAAGGCCTTGTGGCGCGATATGCTGCTCTATGACGAGCATACCTGGGGCGCATACTGCAGCACCTCCGCGCCGGACAGCCCCTTCAGCAGGTCGCAGTGGGAGGTGAAGTCCGGCTTCGCGAAATCGGCGGATCGCGAGGGCGCGCAGCTTTTGGCCAAGGGGATGCAGCGTCTGGCGTCTCAGATTCGGCGCTCGGGGCCGTCGGTGGTGGTGTTCAACGCGACAAGCTGGCCGCGCGAGGGGGAGGTCATCTCGGCGGCGCTGCCGAGCGGCATGGTCCCGGCCGATCCGGCGACAGGTAAGGCCCTGCCGACAGTCAGCGACCCCGACAACGCAGGCGCGAGGGTCTTGTTCCGGGTGCCGTCGGTTCCGGCGTGGGGGTATGCGGCTCTGCCGCTCATCACCGGAACGCCTGCGGCAGTGCAAATGACCGAAATGAGTGGCTCGCCGACGCTGGAGAACGAGGCTTTCCGCCTTGCCCTGGACCCGGCGAGCGGCGGCATCACGAGCCTTCAGGACAAGACAGCGGGGCGGGAACTCGTCGATCCGTCGGCTCCGCAACGCCTGAACGAGTATCTGTACGTCTCCGGCGGCGACGGCAGCAACATCGTGGACCTCGGCGCGAACCGAGTGGCGCAGTTGACGATCCATACCCCGGAGAGCGTGCGGGTCGTGCGGCAGGCGCTGCCGGGTCTCGGCGAGCGGTTGATCGTGCGCAGCCGGGCCGAGAAGACCCCCGCCATTGAGCAGCAATATACGCTTTGGATCGGCAGCCGCCGCGTTGACATCCGCAACCGGCTGACCCGGACCGCAGTGCGCGCGATGGAGGCGGCGTACTTCGCCTTCCCGTTCGCCGCGCGCCGGCCCGACATGCGCATCGAGATACCCAACGGCGTCCTGCGGCCCGATATCGACCAGTTGCCCGGGGCGTGCAAGGACTGGTACTGCCTGCAGCACTGGATGACCGTTGGCGACGGGGAGCGACGGATCGTCTGGGCTTCGCCGGACGCGCCACTTCTTTGCATCGGCGACATCAACCGCGGCTTGTGGCGGCAGAAGCTCGAAGTCGCCGATGGGCGCGTTTACTCATACATCATGAACAATTACTGGAACACGAACTATAAGGCCGATCAGTCCGGGGATTTCGAGTTCCGGTACGCGGTGAGCGCCGGCGCAGGCCTCGATGACACCGCTGCGGCGAGGATGGGCTGGCAGACTGCGATGCCGCTGACGGCGCAGATCATAACCGGCCCGCAATGCGGCTCTTTGCCGGGCGTCGGGCACAGCTTCTGTTCCGTGTCGCCGGGGTCGGTGATCGTGACCGCGATCAAGCCCGAGGAGCGGGGAGGGGGCGTGGTGGTGCGGCTCTTTTCGCTCGCGCCGAAGCCGGTGACTGCGACGATCAGACTTGGCATTCCTGGTCTGCGTTCGGCGACGTTGTCGAACCTGGTCGAGGAGCCGATCTGCGAGTTGAGCATGAGCGACGGCGTTGTGGAAGTGCCGGTGCGGCCGATGTCGCCCACGACGGTGGTGGTGAGGTAGCAGGGAGGCGCGGCGGACGTTCGCGTGGGGCAGGCGTCTCGCCTGCCAAAGCCGTTGATGTTGCCGTCCGCTTTGCACCCAGGATGCCTCTCACTTACGGCCCTGGCAGGCGAGACGCCCGCCCCACGCGAGGCGAGACGCCCGCCCCACGCGGGACCGCCCCTTCTCCCCTTCACCGGATGATCGCATCCGTCCTCGGCGTCAGGTCGGCGTTCAGAAGCTGACACTGCGCCACCTGGCTGATCTTCGTTCCCGTCACCTGCCAGACCACGCGCTTGTCTGGTGTCACCTCGAAGATGTGCGCTCCGTCCTTCCCGCCCCCGTCTTGCGTGTTCCAGTTGCAGACCACGGTGTTGCCGTTCGGCAGCCGCTGGATGCCGGCGAGGATCGCGATGTTGATGTCCGGGATGTCGATCTCGTTCAGTTCCCAGACGACGTTCAGGTTGCGGTCGTATTCAGTGACCGCGCCGCCGGCGCTGATG
The DNA here is from genome assembly GCA_964455745.1 of uncultured Armatimonadia bacterium. Taxonomy (GTDB): domain Bacteria; phylum Armatimonadota; class Zipacnadia; order Zipacnadales; family CAYWBK01; genus CAYWBK01. The sequence goes on along the minus strand of CAYWBK010000084.1, from coordinate 6,032 downwards.
AGGGTGTGGCCGTCCTGCAAGCGTAAGGCGCACACCGGCGAGGGCTTCGCGGGGAAGGTGCGGATGAGCCGCCCGTCGCGGTCGTACTCGCGCACCGCCCCCTCGGCGGTGAAGGGCACGAGGTAGGTGCCCTCGGGCGTCATCCGGCACATGCGGAACTGCGCGTGCGGCTCCTTGATGGTGGTCGAAAGCTGCACCTGGTGGACGATCTCGCCCTTGCGGTTCACCTCGATCAGCCGACACTCCCCGACGATGCCGATCATGATGTTGCCGTTGGGCAGCGGCTGGCAATTGGGGATCTGGTTCGGCGCTTGTGTCTTGTATTCCCACACGATCTGCTTGTCCCGCGTGACCTCGCGCACGCCTTCGTAGTAGGTGGTCAGGACGTTGCCGTTCGGCAGCATCCACACATCCTGCGGGTGCGGGACTGCATACTCCCAGCGGATGTCGCCTTTCTCGTCGAGGATGTAGACCCGGTCGTGGACGTGATCGGAGCACAGGAACGCGTGCGGGCCCCAGTCGCGCTCCTGCCAGAAGTTGCCCTTCAGCGAGCGGCCGGTGTCCTCCAGCCCGAGCGGATTCTGCGGATCGACGTCGACGTTGGGCCAGACAAGCTCGCCTTTGAGCTGCGATTCCTCGCGCGTGTAGGCCCCAAGCCGTAGTGAGTTGGAGTCCAGCCACAGGATGATCTTCTGCCGCTCCTCGGCGGAGATGACGTCGCGATGGCTCTCGCTGAGCAGCGCCTTGCCGATCAGCGAGGCCCTTGCCCCGAACCGCCCGGGGATCGTGCGCGAGCCGCCGTGGACGCCGCTGTAGGGGCTGCACATGTCCCCGGACATCGCGCCCGAGAACCAGAAAGTATACCCCTCGCGCAGGGCCTCGTAGCTCATGTCTTTCGGGCCCTTGCCCTGCGCCGTGTGGCAGCCGACGCACTTGTTGTCGAAGATCGGCTTGATCTGGCGGTAGTAGCTGATCGGCTCCACGGGCTGCATCTCGGGCGCCAGCTTCGAGGGCGGGCGCTGGTAGGCCAGCGGCTTCCCGCGCAGTGTCGGGGCTTTCGAGTTCGGCTCGTGGCAACCGACGCAGGATAGTTGCTCGCCAGCGTGGACGAAGGCCGTCGAGCGCATCGACTGCACGGCCATGTGGTTTTCGTCGAGGGCCTGGAAGATGAGTTCCTTGGCCACCGGGGCCTCGAAGTAGACGCTGCCGTCGGGTTCGACCGGCACTACGCCGAGTGGAATCCGGGGCGTGTTCTCGCGCTCGTAGCCGATCATCGGCTCGCCCATCGCATGGTTCTCTTTGAGGATGTCCTGGGTCACCCGCAGCCACTTGATCTTCGTATCCTTGGGGAATGGCAGGTCGGAGTCGTAGACGTTGAGCACCGAGACAGTGGCCTTCGGGGCCTCGGAACCCGCGTTCTCGCCCTGATTGGTCCTCATCGGTATCTCCGGCGGCTTCGGGCGGGCGCGGAAGGGGATCGGCGTGACGAGCCGCAGGCGCTCGTCCTGCTTGCCGGGCAGTAGCGGCAACTCGCACAGGAGTTCCTTGTTGCCGAAGCGGTCGAGCAGCACCAGGTTCTCCCACTCATTGCACAGGTAGAAGTCCTCGCTGAGCGGCCAGGGGGTGCCGTAGCGATACTGGTTGCGGGCCGGCATCTCGGTCTCGGGGAACGGCTCTTCAGGGGTGATGCGCCGGACTTGCGACGTATGGTGGTCGTCCTCGACTCGCGTGTCGATCATGCACAACGACCCGAAGACCTCGCCGTGATGCGGCGCGCCGGTGGCGATATACCGGTGCGATCCGGGGATGGCGCGGATGCCCATCTCGGTATAGGGCGCGCCGGAGCGGCTGTCGATCTCGCGACCGTCCGGCGCAGTCTTCCACGGCGTGTGGCCCGGAAGGGTGGTGTAGGGGAGAGGGTAGTTGCCGTGCGGGGCGCGCGGATTCGTGCCGTCCGGCCCGCAGATCCAGAGGTGCGAGCCGAGGCAGTTTTCGCGGTCGGTGTAGTCCCAGCGGGTGTAGACGATCTGCCCGTCATTGTTCACGGAGGGGTGCCACTCGCTGGTCTCGTAGTAGCTCAGCGGCGTGATGTCGGTGCCATCGTCCTTCATCGAAGAGCGTGTAGGTGCGAACCTTCAGGTATGCCGCGAAGCAGCGGATGTAGCCGCCGCGCCGCTCCGAGGAGAAGGCGATTCGCCCGTTTGGCAGCCAGCAGGGATCGAAGTCATCGACATCGCCATCGGTGAGTTGCACGAGGTTCGAGCCGTCCGCATTCACCCGGAACAGGTGCCAGACGGTTCGGCGCGAGTAGATCCAGCGGTGTTCGGAGTTCTCCGTCCAGGCGAAAGCGATGGTTTTGCCGTCGAACGACAGGTCGGGCGACAGGAACGAGCCGTGATCGAGCTTCTGACCCTTCAATCGGCCGTTGGTGACCACTGAATTGGCGACGACGTTCACGATCTCAGGGTTCGTCTTGTAGCTGCAAATCATGTACAACCCGCCGCCGGGGAGGGCGTTGAAGCCGAAGAACTGGGTGACGAAATGCCCGCCCTGGTAGTCCTGGGTGGAGGGGTTCGTGCGAACCGACCCGGCGAACGACCCGTGCGCGGCGAAGAGGATCGTGTCGAAGTTCAGCAGCGGGTTCGCGAAGACGATCTGTCGGCGCAGGGCACAGGCGGCGAGATAGAGGGCCTTGTACGCCTCGGAGTCGCGGGCCGGCTTGCTCGCCTCGGAGGCGGCTTTCAGGGTCGCGAGGTCCTTCGCCGCCGCGTCAATCTCAGCGCCGACGCCTTGCTTCCGCAGAAGTTCGACAAGCGCCCCGCTGCGGCGCAGTACCGTTCCGAGCGGTCCGCCGTCGGTGTCCCAGATGAGAGCCTGACGGTCGAATACCTGATCCTTGATCGCCTCCGGATCAGCCCAGGATGGACGGACACTGGCGTAGGGGAACTTGCCATACCACGCGAAGTCCTGGCTCCACTGGCGCAAGACTCCGTCGCGGATGCCGTCGGCGACGATGGACTTGAGGCCGAGACGAGTGGCGACCCCGGCCAGGGCCTTGCGGAGCGGCGCAACATCCTCAGCCGGCGGGAGGGGCTGGTACTCGGTGGGCATTCCGCCGGGAATGCGCTGTATCCCAATGGCAACGGAAGTTGTGTTCTTCTTGTATTCGGCATCGCTATGGAGAGCCGACGCGTCCTTGTACTTCCCGCCCGTGACCTCATCGAGATGCCACAGCCCGACCGTCTGATCGTCGGCCTGCAGCGGCGTAGGGGGGACGCCCCGGATGTCCCGCGCGCATCTGGACAGCCGCACCTCGGCAACCGCCCCCGCGCAGGTCAGTTCGCCGGTGACGAGCTGCCCGAAGGCCATCGGGCCGGCGATGCCCGGCACTGTCGGGCCGGTGACCGCGATGTCCGTCTTCTGGACGCCATCCACATAGAGCCGAGCACGCCCCGGTTCGAGGATGAGGGCGAGGTAGTGCCATTTTCCATCGACGATATCCACATCGGTGCTGACGTGGTCGGGCTTGCGGCCGGGAACGTAAACGCGGAAGATGCCGCTTTGGGGCATCGTGAAGAACTCCCAATGGGTCGAGGAGGCCTTCGTCTCGTTGGCGATGACGATATTGTAGGTTTGCTTGCTCTCCAGCTTCGCCCAGCACTCCACCGTCAGCGGTGTAGAGCTGTAGGCTGAATTGGCGGCGACCACGGCCGCGCCGGCGTTGGCGTCGAGGGCCTTGGGGATGTCAAGGGCCTGGGCGTGGACGGGGACGGCGGCAGCCAGGATGGCGAGCACGAACGGGATGCGCCATCCGTGGTGCGGGTCGGTGCAGGGGAAAGACATACTCATCGCCTCCATCGAAGCCCTCCATCAGCCACCCCGGGCCATCGCCGTTTCCGTACTCAGTGGAAGATCTGGTAGCCGGGTATCTGCATGGCGTTGCTGACCAGCGACCAGACCGCCCCGGTCACGTAGTCGCCCAGGGCCAGGCCCAGGAAGAACGGGATCAGCGTGTGGTAGACCTTCTGTCCCCCATATCTGACGATCACGTACTTGACGGCCCAGGCGATCATGAACGGACACCACAGCCAGATCAGGCCCGGCCCCGCGCAGTACCCCAGCGGATGCAGCCATAGCCAGGTGTACCGGATCTGCAGCACCCACAGCGCGAGTGTCAGCCCGGAACTGCCGAAGACGGCGATCCACCGGGGTAGCTCGAACCGGCGCCCGGTGTTCAACATGCTGCCGAGCCAGCCGTAGATCTCGCCTCCCGTCCAGCGGGCGTAGCCGACGCATTTGGCGGCCGCGCCGAATCGGTAGCCGACCTGCAGGATCGCCCACGGGCCGGCGATGCTGGACACCACCGTAGCCGTGACCAGCGGGAGGAGCAGATCGCGCGGGCGGAGGCCCGCCGCCTGCCACATCTTGAGGCCCTCGAGCTGGGTCGGCATCGCATGGCTGCGGTTCAGGCGCCAGAACCAGTGGCTGAGGCCGGCGCCGATGATGTTCCCGCGCCCGAGGAGCTTTGTGTCCACCAGGGGGAACAGGTTCATCGGCTCCAGGTCCCATACGGTGTGCTGGCTGCCGGCCTCGGCGCGCACCCGCGTGATGCACAGCGCCAGCAGGAAGTAGATGAGCACCGCGATAGTCGCCGGCAGGGCCGTCATGCCGATGGCGCGCCAGAAGAAGATTAGCGCCACAATGCCCGCGATCGCCCCGTAGAAGGCCACGCGGTAGGGCATCAACTCGTCCTTGTCCGGGGTTGGCAGTCGGTTGACGATCGCGTGCAGCAGCCGCTTCCAGTGGTGCCGGGTAACGTACAGGCTGAGAATGCCATACGTCGTCCACGCGCCGATTCCCTGCTCCATCGCGTACGGATAGTCCGGCAAGCGAGTCAGGCCGACGAAATACCCAAGTACGATCTGGGCCTTGACGAACAGGTAGAAGAACCAGCACGAGAACAGCACGTCGAGCGGCACGAAATACCCCAGGCCGATAGCGAAAGGGTAGAACGAATACGGCGCCCCGAGCATGTTCCACGGCGGGTCGGAGAACGCCGGCCAGTGGGCGCGGGTTTGCATGTGCGGGAGCGCCGGGTAGATCTGCGACAGCCCGTTGAGCGTGCCGCTGATGATTGGCAGCGCAGCCCCGATCCATAGAAGCTTTGAGGCATACAGGCGCGGGGTGTCGAGCCCCACCATCGCCAGCGGCAGGCGGACCACGGGGAAGCTAAGCTTCGTATCCTCGATCCACGCTTTGCGAACCATCACGTTCAGGCACATCATCGTGCCGAACAGCACCAGCATGAACCCGATCCACACGGCCAACGGCATCAGCCACGGCCCCAGCATGCGCATGTTGTACATGCTGACCCCGCCGTCCATGAACCCGTGCAGGGAGTCCTTGTCCCAAACGAGCGCCCACTTCGGGGAGTATGGGAAGATTGTAGTCTCCCACTTGTTCTCCGGAGTCGCGAACCACGCGCCCCAGCCCAGCATCGTGATGAGGTTGATTCCGAAATCGTGCGTCGCCACCGTGCACGAGACCGCGAGCATGATGTAGATGACCAGAAGCTCGGCGACGGTGAAAGCCCAACTCGGCCGCACGGCCCTCAGCAGCGCGTTTACCCCCGCAAGCAGAAGCAGGAAGAAGACGGGAGTGACGAAGAGCGGGTTGAGGGTGAGTATTTCGTACCAGCGGAATTCGGCCACCATGATCCAGTAGGCGTTGAGGGGGATCAGCGCCACGCCGATCACGATCGCGCGGGGGGTGACGACGGGTCTGCGATGGCGGTCGAAGTTCAGGGCTTCCACGCCGGTGCTGGCCTGCTTGCTGGGGATGTGGTGCCAGCTATTTCGCCATGCCGGCGGCAGAAGCCTCTGGGCGAGGGCTCTTCCTCGATGTGTGTGGGTAGCTTGATCCCGCCGGGGCGAGACTGAACAGACCACCTCGGCACGTGATCGTTATCCGTGCCGTTGCGTCCGCAGGACGCCCGGCCCCGCCGCAGGCGGGGACCCTCAGCCGGACGCTTC
>CAYWBK010000083.1:0-16981 GCA_964455745.1 uncultured Armatimonadia bacterium | reverse complement strand
AGCCCTGAATCATCCGCCGAACATGAAGCAGGCCGGACTTTTGCAATTGGCTCAATCAACACCAGTACTGCGAATCTCACGGGATGCACGTTCATCGTGAATGGGAGCTTTACGTGCAACGTCGGCAACATCACCATGTCGCCCGACCCGAACGGACTGAAGAACACGACAACGAGCTATGGCTCGACGAACTACACGTGCGTCTACCTGGTGGGGAGCGGCGGGACGATTAGCCTTAACGCCAGTAGCATCACCGTGGACGGCGACCTTTACGCGCCGGACGGGTACATCACGTGCAACTCGAACACTGTCGACGAGGGCTGGTGGGAGGCGCAGGGAATATCGATTAGCTGCACCAACTTCCAGTTGGACGGCATCCCCGGCCGGAGCGGCGGAATCTCGACCCCCGAACTCCCTTCCGGCGCGCTGGCCCTTCTCAGCGCCATCCCGGTGGGGATCGCGTGGCTGAGGCGGCGCCGGACCGCGTAGCCACGTCATGCGTCGGCAAGCACACCTACGGCATCACACAGGAGCGCTCCGTCCGGGGCGCTCCTATTTGGTTCCGAGCGAAATCATCGCTCCCATCGGAAGAAGGATTGCCCCTCTCCCGCGCGAATCATCCCCTGGCGACGGGGCGTAAGCCCTGCTCGCGCACCTTCATCCCCCTCTGCCGCTTCACAGGAGCATCCCGTATGAGCACATTGCGAGCCGGTGCTGCACAGATCGACATCACTCCCGGCCTGGGAGCCCATCTATGCGGGTATTTCAATGATCGCCGGGCCAAAGACATCCACGATCCACTCCATGCCAAGGCCATCGTCATTTCCAACGGCGACACCACGCTCGGGTTCGTCATCTGCGACCTGATCGTCGTCCCCGGCGCTGTCGCCGGTGCTGCGAAGGCGATCATCGAGCAACGCCTGGGCATCCCGCCCGCGAACGTCCTCATCGCCGGAACGCACACCCACACCGGGCCGGCGGTCATCGGGGCGCTGGGGACGCCAGAGGAGGAGGGCTACGGCGACTGGATCGCGCCGCGCATCGCTGATGCTCTCTGCATGGCCCATCAGCGCCTGGAGCCTGCGCAGGCCGCCCACGCCGCGGGTTCATGCCCCGGCGAGGTGCACAATCGCCGCTGGCGCATGAAGCATGGCGGCGTGCAGATGAACCCAGGGTATCTGAACCCTGACGCCATCGAGCCGGCCGGGCCGACCGACCCGCAGTTCGGGCTTTTGGTCCTGCGCTCGCCCGAGGGGCGGCCCATCGCGACGCTGGGGAACCTCAGCCTGCATTATGTGGGCATCAGCGGGCCCGAACATGAGGTCATCTGCGCCGACTACTTCGCGGCCTTCGGCAGGTCCCTCAATCGCATCGCCGGGGCGCAGTTCGTCGCGCCGCTGGCCAACGGCACCTTCGGCGATGTGAACAACTGCGACTTCACCCGCCCGGCGCCGGCCAGCCCGCACTCGTACTACCAGATCGAGCGCGTCGCGAATGTCGTCGCCGCCGAGGCCTGGCGCATCTGGAGCGGCTTGCGGGAGGAGGACTTCCGGACCGACATCCGCCTCGGCGCGCGGCTCGACAAGGTCCGCTTCCCGGCGCGCACCGCCACGCCGGAGGAGCTTGCGGCGGCGCGGGCGCTGTACGAATCAGGCGAGAAGTGGGACGATATGGAGTGGGTCTACGCGCGGGAGCTTGTCTTGTTGTCCGAGCAGCCCAAGGAGTGGGAAGTGCCGATCCACGCCATGCGCATCGGCGATCTGGGGATTGCGGGCCTGCCGGGCGAGGTGTTCACCGAGATCGGCCTCGACATCAAAGCTCGCTCGCCCTTCGCCCAGACGATGAACATCGGCCTCGCCAACGATACGGTCGGCTACGTCGCCACGGATGATGCGCTGTCGGAGGGGAGTTACGAGGCGCGGCTCTGCCGGCACGTTCGGGCGCCGCACGGCACGGGGAAGCTGTGGGCGGATACGGCCGTTGCCGGATTGAAGTCGCTACGCTGAAGCCTGCGCTACTGTCGATTCCCTGTAGATGTCCACGGACGGCACGCGGGGGGAGGGCGGCAGACCGCGACGCCCTCCCCCCGCGAGACCGTGCCCTCTACTCCGCCTTGTAAGTGATGATGGCCGCGCCTGGCTGCTGGTCCATCGCCACCATCAGGCCCTTCTCCATCAGTTCTTGCCCCGTCGCCTCGCTCGTCGTCCCGTCGCCCAGGTTCGTCAGCCGGTACTTCGCCTCGGACTTCAGGTCCCGGAGCGGGAACCGCGCCGCTTCGTAGAAGCTCTTCCCGCGGCGGTAGACTTGCACCACGCCTTCGCCGGTCTCCGGCTTGTTGAACTGCCACCCGATCCAGGCCGTGTCGTCCTGCGAGTACGGCGTCAGGGGATAGTAATCGCCGTAGTACATCGCGCTAACCTGCCGCCACTGGCCGATCAGCCTGCGCCACGAGTCGTAGTCATTGCCCCTCTCACGGATGTCCACACCGATGCCCAAGCTGGGCACGGAGTTGCTCCAGAAGGCATACGGCTGGACGGGGTGAATGCCCTTGTTGTAGTACGCGGCGTCCGAGAACGCTGCCGTGGCGGTGCCATGATAGGGCACCCACATCGAGATGCCGTAGGTCATGCACTGGTGCCCGATCGACTCGAAGGCGTAGTCGCTGCGCCACAGCGGCACGGCGCGGCGGAGAGTCTCGAGGTCCTCGCGGCGGCCGCCGGAGGCGCAGGTGTCCATGAGCATATTCGGATGCCGGCGGCGCAGCTCGTCCCAGTATGCCAGCAGTCCGGTGACGTGCTTGATCTCGGTAATCCCCTGTCGGTCCGGCGCATCGTGGCCGCGCCAGAAGTCCAGCGGGTCCATGTTGAAGTCCTGGCGGTAGATGTCGATGCCGTTGTCGACGATCAGCTTGTCGACGTGCTCGGTAAGCCACTTTAGCGCCTCGGGGTTGCCGAGGTCGAGAAGGCCGCCGTTGGCCCCGCCGAGGATCCACTCGGGGTGGTTATTGGTCAGCCACGTGTCACCGGCGACGCGTTCTGGCTCGAACCAGACGAGGATGTTCATGCCCTTGGCGTGGGCGTGGTCGCTGATCGGCTTGAAACCGTGCGGGAAGCGCTTCGTATCGACCTCCCAGGTGCCGGTCTGCGGCCACCCGTGCTCCTGAACATACCAGCCGGCGTCCATCCACCAGGTATTGACCCCCAGCTTCTCCTCGCAGTACCGGTCGATGTGCATGATCTGGTTCTGCTCGTTGGCCCCGATCATCTCCTCATAAGCCCCCGAACTCGACGCCCGCAGCGCCATCTCCGGCAGCTTCCCGCCGGGCTTGGGCATGCTGTGGGCCATCATCCACCGCCGCCACACATTCTGCGCGCGAATCCAGTCGCCGCCCTTCCAGAACTGGACCACCGTGAGCGGCGTGCGCACCTCCTCGCCGGGGAGGAGCTTGAAGTGCGTCAACTCCTGGCCGGCGCGGGTGCGAATGCCTACGGTGGCGTCGCAGGTGAAATCGGCGGCCCACTGCCCCGGCCAGCCGACCGCGATGATGCGCCCCTCGCCGGGCCATTCGAGGTTGAAGTAGCACATGTCGGAGTTCGTCGGGCGGCCGCCGGCGGCGGAGATGCGCTTCGTCGCCTTGGCCGGAAGCGGCGTCAGCAGCGGGCCGTAATCGTCGCGGTTGGCCGGGGAGCCGATGTTGTGGTGCAACAGGAACTCGCCCTGCCCGCGCCGCAGCCAGTCGGTATCGAGGGGCAGGATCTTCTCGATGATCGGCGTGTCGGCAGCGCCGGTGTTTTTCAGGTGGAACGTCCACTCCACGGTCGGGAAATCGAGATACTCGATGGCCTCGCAACGCAGCACGAGGCCGGTGGCGGGGTCGGTGTAGGTGAGCGTGTGCGCGGTGCGCCGGTCATCGAGCTTGCGAGACTCGCGCTGGAGTTTCCACGTCTTCAGCAGTTCGGATGACGGCTTGCCGCCGTAGGTGAACGAGAAGAACGGGTCGGCGGTGTAGGCGATGGCCTTCGATTGGTCCAGCATCGGCATGTCGCCCAGCCACAACGTCGTGCCGTCGGCCAGCGTCACCTTGGCCTCGGCCCAGTCGGACTGATCGCAGGCGATTCCCTCCACCGCGTTGCCGACCTCCAGCGTGAACTGCGTGGCCCCGCCGAGGTCCACCTGCACGGGCACACCCGGCATCCCCTCGTGCATGACCTCGGAGCGGAACGCCTCCCTGTCCCCCACACCGACCGAGAAGTTGACGCTGCCGCGGCCCGGTATCGTCTGGGAGTTGCTGTCAATGCCGACAATGGCCGAGAAACTCTTGCCTGGGCCGGGAAGCGTGACGACGATCTTGCTGACCGCATGACAGTACAGCCCCCGGGTGTACTCCTTGTCCACGATGCGCAGGGGCTTGCCGCCGCGGTTGTTCTGAATGACCGGATCGTTGTTCGCGAGGACGATGAGGCCCGGACCGGGCGGCGGAGCCTGTTGCCCGAGCATCTTGGCCTGCGCCCAGGCATGGGCCTCGGCCATCTCGTCGGGCGTAACGGCGACAGCCCCGGCGAGTTGCGACATTGCCAGCAGTGCTGCGGATGCTGCGATTGCCATTCTCATCTCTCACTCCCGTGTTGTTGGGACAGTAGGTGCCACGCGCAGTCGCGTCAGAGCTTACGATCCTTTCGGCGGATGCTGGGCCAGGAATGACACCATGAAACTGCGAAGCCAAGAGTCCTTCTCTTTCCACTGCACGGCGAGAATGCTATCCCTGACTCTGTGGGCGGCCGCCGCGTCGATATGCGCCCAGTTTTCCTCGATGGCTACCATTGCCGCCGTCCGGGAGATCAGCAGGCGTGGCGAATCCCGCTCGACGAGGTGAGTAAGGATATCCCATCGTCCCTCAATCGGGCTTTCGGCAAGCTTGCGCACAAAGATGAACCGCCCCCACTCGGCCAGTGAGTCCATGCTTTGCGTCTGGCCCCCACCTGGTGGCAGGATGAGCCCGGCCGCGATATCTTTCGTCACCTGCTGCTGAGCGGGAGCAACGCCCCTAATCGCCAACGCCAACAAGGCAGCCCAATGGACCCCCGGTGAGTCCCATCGCCGTGCCCATTCCCTCAGCTTCGCAATGGACACCCCATCGGCTGGCGCTCCGATCCCCAGTACCTCCTCGACCAGGTCGCCCTCGTTATCAACGTCGTCCAACGAGCCGCCGGTGTCGTTCCTTGCCTTTTTCAGAATGCCCACAGAATAGTCGATCGACCATGCGCACTGCGAGAGTGCAGCACGGTCGTGAGCCAGACGCCACCATAGCTGTGGGAGCGGCCATGCAAACGGCTCGTCGTGAGCCCTGCCCTCCCCGGCGCGCAGGAATCGAAGCCAAGACTCATCATCGTCTGACGATGGCGTATCGTAGCAGCCAGTTGCACGAACCATCGCCTTCAGGCCGGGAGTCCCCAGATAGGCGAACAACCCCTGAATTGCATCCGGTTCGTCTGACCCGTCTCCGCGCTGCGCCGTGTGCAGCCTGCCGATGATTGTCGGGATGGCGGCCTCCCCCAAGTGTTCTACGCGGGTCCTCGCAACTAGCCCCATCGCCACGACATGGCCGAAGTAGTCGTCTTCACCGTCCCAGCCCCTGAGACGTCGGGATCGGAAGGAGGTTGATTGCGCTACAAGATAGGTGTTCAGCCACGAGTTCAGTTCATGTTCTTCGCGAGCTGTCAGGACCTCGCCTCGATGGTCACTTGCTTGCGACGGCTGGGCTTTTGGCGTCTGCTCGTGAATCGGCGAGCAACTTGTGAACGCCGACATGCCGATGACGAGCAGTACAGCGCCAATGATGCCAATTCCTGTTAACCTTCGTTCCATACCTTGCCCCCTATCTGATCTTCTAACTGCACTGGCCCGGCGATGAACTGCTCCTTCAAGTCGTATTCGCGGCGGATCTCCGGGTTCCTCTCACGCTCAGCGCTCATGGGGCCACCCGAAGCGTCGCGCTCGTGCGCGAAACTGGAGATCACTGACAGGTCGGACTTGCGGTTGTCAGTCTTTGCAACTGCCCCCTCGCGAGGTGGCCAAGACCGCAAGAATCGCGTCTACATGGGTCCACGGAGAGCACTATACAACCCCTCCGCCAGAAAGCCGATGCGGTAAGCCATCGGAGCCGTCGAACGTCCCGTGGCTCGGCAGTGCGACCGGCCACCATTACACAATGCCTGCCCACCCAAGGAGTTGGAGCAAAAACGCTCCTACGAGTCCAAGGGTCGTCCCAGCGAGCGAATAGAAGGACCACAGAAATGCGAGGAAGCACACCCCAAACTCCCCGTCCTCCGCCTCACCGAGCGGTACCGGCGGCGCAAGGGCGCCTGCGGCGCATGCCCCCCCCACGCCGCCGACCAGGAGGATGAGGATCACGGCCAAGGGAAGCAGCCAAGGCGTGCCGCTAGCTGTACCAGTACAGAGGCGTATGCCGCCTACGCCTACGGCAGCCCCTATTGCTGCAGCTGTCATAGACTGAAGCCGCCAGTCTCCGTCCAGGTACCCGTGGCTCTCAACCAAGGCCCAGCCGATGCTCGCAGCCGCCAGCGTCACGAATACCTTGCACAGAACCTGCCCGACCATGGCCGCACCTCCCCGAATGTGTGAAAGCCCCCTCTGAACAGGGCCGCGAGACATAAACCTGTATCGGCATGACCTATGCATTTCGGCGGCGCACGAGGCACCATTAATGCTGCACATTTTCTGGAGCAGCGAAGATAACCCACTGTGTTGCATTGGAGGCCCTGCTGTCAGGCCAGCGCCGCACTGCGCAGAAATGCCCGACCGGCGACCAGGAAATGCGTTCGTCGTCGGGGAGAGCACGTTTGTTGCTGGGCCTGGGAAGGCGCAGCGGGATCTCGTGCCCTCCTGGCCAGAGCGCTATGTGCCCGGCCAGCCGCGTTCCCTCACTTTCCGGCACGGTAGCGACCCAGCTAACGTACTGGCCGTCGCACGACCACTGGGCGTCATCCCCTGGCACCACACTTCCGGTGCGCTTCCCGGTTGAGAGGTCGTAAACGGCCGTGTCGAAGTCGTCGGCGCTGTCATACTCGGTGCGGTCACGAGTCACCACCACCCCGGATACCTGGGCGACCCAACGGACGTCGGCGGGCACCCAAGAATCAGGGCAGTGGACAAAACGGCGAGCAGTGCCGTCTGGAGAGGCAAGCTGCCAAAGACCGTTCGGTACCGACGCGACCAGATCGCCCCGTTCCCCAGACCAGGTGACGTCTGACGCGCCCAGGGAAATGAGTCTATCCACCTTCGTGATGGCGTCAGTCAAGGCATCATAGGAGTACCAGATCCAACTGCGTCGCTCCGGCCGCGAGGTCACGAGCAGGACCATGGCGAGGGGCTTCGCCGGTGACCACCGGCATTTCAGGGACTCAAGGTCCCTGGACGGCAACGGACGCGGCACGGCCACCATCCGCCTGCGGTAGGGATCCCAGGCCCAGACACGGCCTGAAGGGGGTGCGTAAGTCTCGATACTTAGCGAAAGCTGGGATTGGCGGCTGCCGGTAGCCGGGTTCCCATCAGGCGGTATCCGCGGCGCGAGATGAACACGATAATATGGATTACCTTCCTTGTCCGCGCCGTAGGCGCCACGCAGGTAGGCTGCACGGCCTACTTCGTCCCAGGCGACGAGATTAAGATCGCGTGCCGCGTGCGTTCCTCCAGGCAACTGAAATAGCCACTCAGCCGTGGTGCCGCGCGGCAGATGGACCTCCGCGATCCGAGCTATGCCAGCGGTTCCTGAATCGCCCAGCACAAGCGCGGCGGCCTGGCGCTGCGCCCAGACGATGCTACTACCGGGGTATGCGAGGACGCGGCCGTTTGGGTTCCTGACGGCTACAAAGATGCAGTTGTGCGGGTCCGCATCTGAAAGGACAGCGGCGAAGCAGTGTGGGGTGCAAATTGACAAAATGAGGACAGGTACGAGGGCGCACTTGAGGTTGCTGTGGTTGTCGCAATAGATGGCCGTCCGGTTCATTGCGCGCTCTCCTCCTGGATCAGGCGACCCAACGCGTCGTAGGACCACGTCACCGTGCCCGTCACATCCTGATCTGCGCCCGGTTGCCGTTCTCCTCGTAGCCGAGGTGGGCGGAGTCAGCGCCAACGTGCCCGATACACCCCCGCGCGCATCACCCAGACTGCCCTGGTTTGCCCGGGAGGTCGAGTTGCCAGATCGCGCCCGGAGAGGCGAAAGACAGACGTCCCGGCGCTTTGGCTGACCATGCGAGCGGGCAGTCTGCGCAGCCTCCGTAGTCGCGCCACGTCTTCGCGGGCCGCTGGACATGGCGACGGCCAGTAGCCTTCACACAGTTTCCGCGCGCAGTTCAGGAAAGTGGCTTCCTCCCCATCGCCAGCCACCATGTGCCCCACCGCAGCCGGGTTGCGTAACCGAACGGCGGCTCGAAGACCCGCGCTGCGCCCCGCACTGCGAGTTCCAGCCATTTGCGCTTCGGCCACTTGAGAAGGGTTTCGTGGACGGCGTAGCCATCGATGCGGATACTGCCGAGGCCGGCCTCGCGCAAGGTCTCCTCAAGCTGCGCCTGCGAGATCGCGGCCTCGCAGAGACGGTGGTCCTCCTGCAGCCACGGGAAGCCCGCCCGCCGCCAACGCTTCGCCCACGGGTGGACGTTGTTGGGGATGGCCACGGCGACGAAGCCGCCGTTTCGGGCGCAACGGGCCATCGCGCGGACGAAGGCCGTGCGCTCCGTCGCGTCCCGGATGTGCTCGATCACGCCGATGTTGTAGACGAGGTCGAAGCCCTCAAGCGGCCCTTGCGCCGGGGCGGTCAGGTCATCGCCAAGAAGAGTGACCGGCAGCCGCTGCCCGACGCGCTGCTCGAGATCGGTGAGATTGCGCCGGGCGCTGTCCAGGACCGATTCGGCGTAGTCGAGCAGCGTGACTTCGCACCCGGCCAGCGCCAGCGCGAGCCCGTGGCCCCCGCCGCCGCACCCGGCCTCAAGGACCCTGTATCCCGGATGAAGCCCGGCCCACTCGGCCAGCCAATTCGCCGGGGGCTTGCGCACCCACCGCCGGATTCGGTCCGGCGGCACGCGATAGGCATCGTCCCAGCCACTGTATTGCTCCTCCCACGCCTGGCGCAAACCGCCCGTTTCCGACATCAGGCAAGCTCCTTATCCGTGAGGCTGCTCATCTAAGTTGTGGGGTGTCTGAGCCTGCGCAGCAGGCGAGGACGGGGGCCCCACAGTGCCGGCGGGGCGCGCGGGGTCCCCACCCGCCTGCGGCGGGCGCCCCGCGCCTAAGTGAACGGCGCTGTCGCCGACCGCGCAAATGGCGGCCGCGTACACATCCTTGAGCGTGGCCCCAGCTCTGCTCGCGGCGGCGCGGCAGTCCTCGTACTCGGGCGCGACGGTGAGCGTCCGGTTGCCCAGGCGCGCCAGCTTAACCGAAATTACCCCGTAGGGCGTCGTCACCTGGCGTTTCTCGCGCGGCACGCAGCGACGCTCCCACGTCGACAAGCGCACCCCGAAGCTGGTGCTGTGCTCGATGATCGCGCCGGCAACCGCGTCGGCGCGCGCGGGATCGCACAGGGCCGAGAGCTGAGTAGCCGGGCGGCCTTTCTTCATATAGATCGGCGTCATCCAGCAGTCGACGGCGCCGGCCCCGAACACGGCTTCTATCACCGCAGGGAACAGTTCGGGGCTCATGTCGTCGAGGTTCGATTCGATGAGAACCACCTGATCGGCGATGACGTCGGCCCAGATGCCCTCGCCGCCTTCGGAGCCGGGCATCGCCCTCTCCCCGCGCTCGCCGATGACCAGCCGCAAGACGTTGGGGGTGTTGGGGAAATCCTTGCGTCCGGCCCCGTGGGCGATCTTCTCAATCGTCATCGCCGGGAAGCGGCCGACGGACTGCGCCAGGCCGACGACCAGCCCCGCCCCGGTGGGTGTGACGGTCTCGTCGTCGACATCGACGGGTCGGGTCGGCACGCCCTTTACCAACTCGAGCACCGCGGGCGGGGGCACGGGCAAGATGCCGTGGGCGCACTCGATGGTGCCGTGCGAGAGCGGGATCGGCGAGGCGTAGACGGCCTCGACGCCCAGCATCTCCAGGCCCACCACCGCGCCGACGATGTCGATGATGCTGTCGAGGCCGCCGATCTCGTGGAAGTGCACCTCGTCAGGCTCCGTGCCGTGTACGGTGGCCTCGGCTACGGCAATGCGCTGCAGGATCGCCACCGATTTCTCGATGACCCCGGTCGAGAGCTTCGAATTCTCGATGATCGCCCTCAGCTCGCGCGCCGCGCGGCCGTGATGGTGGTGAGGGTGCGATCCGTCCGCGCCGGCGTCGTGGTCATGGTGGTGCTCCACCGCCTCGACGTGCGCCTGCGTGGCCGCAATCCCACGCTTGACCACCCTCTCAGCCGAGAGGCTCCAGCCGTGCATCGGGAGAAGCTGCAACTGCGCGCGGAGAGCGTCCACCTCGACGCCGGCGTCGATCAATGCGCCCAGCGTCATATCGCCGCTGATTCCGCAGAAGATGTCCAGATAGGCAATTCGCATGAAGTAACCTCGATGGCGGGACGCCTGGTGGCGGTCCTGAAACGGCGCAAACAACGACCTCACCCCCGGCCCCTCTCCGCAAGCGGAGAGGGGAGAACGACAACGGCGCTGTGCCGCGCTCCCGCCTTTTGTCTCGTGGGGAAAGAGGATAGGAGGCGAGGCGCGCTGCCTAAGCAGGATTGTAGGTGCTGATCGGC
The DNA here is from genome assembly GCA_964455745.1 of uncultured Armatimonadia bacterium. Taxonomy (GTDB): domain Bacteria; phylum Armatimonadota; class Zipacnadia; order Zipacnadales; family CAYWBK01; genus CAYWBK01. Next base: position 6,216 of record CAYWBK010000083.1, on the reverse strand, counting down.
GAAACTGTCAAACACGCTATCGGGGGAAAGGAAAGCCCATGTTGACCTGTCCAAAATGCCAGTCCACGCTCCCGCTGCAGGGAGCACAGTGCCCGCGCTGCGGCGCCGATGTCAACTGGTGGAGCAGTCGCGGGGGCCAGGTCTACGGGCCTTACGACCTGGCGACGATGCAGTTCTGTCGTCAGGACGGACGAGTGGTCGACGACGATTACGTGCGATGCGGCGAGGGGCTGTGGCAACTCGCGAGGGATGTCTTCCCCCTCAACGCGCCGGCAGCGGCGGCACCGCCCATCGTCACGGCCTCCGCGCCTCGCACCCCCGCATCGTCCTCGAAGGGCGTCTATCTGGCCGTGGGGATCGCGGTAATGGTCGTTGCGCTCCTGGCGATGGCCGTCATGGCCGCTTTCCTGTTTCCGGTTTTCGCCCGGGCACGGGAAAAGGCTCATTCAGCTTCCTGCCAGATGAATCTCAAGCAGATCGGGATGGCCCTGCGAATGTACTCCGCGGATTACGCCGGATGCCTCCCGCCGGCGGGCAACTGGTCGGCATCATGTGCGACTTATCTCGGCGGGTCATCGGGGGGCCGCGACATCTTCGCGTGCCCGGCCACGCCCGACAAGCGACAGTATGTCACCGACGCCAAGTTCGGGAGTGCTGCACTAGACGGGCTCGCGAAAGCGACGCCGCTGACGGCTATCCTGTGGTGTCCTCCGCTGGACAAAGCTGCCAATACCGGACCCCACAACGGCGGTTTCAATGAACTGCACGCCGATGGCAGTGTGAAGTGGGTTCAGTCTCTATCCACGTCCGGGCCCTAGCCCGGCGCAGCCGGAACCAGAGAAGAAGTTGACCGCGAAATCACGAGGACATTAAACGGCCAGTTCGCTCCTGCCGGGACCGGCACTGTCGTTTCGTGTCCTCGAGTCTTCGTGGTCGAAATCGCTGGTCCGTCCCATGATCCTGAGCGTATTGAACGCGGATGGAGCCCTAACGTACTGATGCCGGCTCGTCCGTGTCCTCACCGGGCGCGCGCGTCTGCCGCCCCTGCCTTGGGGCGCGCACGGCGTCTCTCAAGCGCCCGAGGGCTTCCTCCGCCGCCGTTGCCTCCGCATCTCCAGGCTCCGCCGCGCCGAAACGCGCCGGGATATACGCGTCGGTCACCGCCTCGGCATCCGCGGCGAATGCGGCGTGATGTGCGCGGACGCGCGCGAGGTACTCCAGCGGCGGCAGCGACGAGCGATCGGGCTGCCCGACCCTCTGAAGCCAGCGCCTCATCTGCCGGTAAGCGAAGACGCAGCGGTCCTGCGGGGTGGCTCTGCGGTCGCGGACCCGCGTGGCCCAGGTGCGCCGGTGAACAAGCGCCGTCCTCCCCACCCCGGCGGCGACCGCCAGGAACATGGTGAGCAATACCAGCGGCAAATGCCTGATGATGCCTGCGTGGGCGGAGTCCATGCTCTTTACTGCCACCTGCACGAGCGATGTGACCGCCCTGGCCAAGGCGTTCTTGTCCCGCTCGGCCTGCGGCGGAGTAGCCTCGAAGGCCATCCAACCCCGGTCTGCGAGAAACACCTCCGGCCAACTGTGCATGTCTTTCTCGCGCACGGTGTAGCGGTCGTGATCCACGTCGTAGTCGCCCTGTGTGAACCCGACAGCCAGTCGCGCGGGTATGCCGATGCACCGGCAGAGCATGACCATCGCGCTGGCGAAATGATTGCAGTATCCTCGCTTCCCCACAAACAGGAAATGATCCACGAAATCGCTGCCGGGAGTCGGCAGGGGTGGATGGGTGTCGTACCTGTAGGTCGAGGTGAGGTAGGTCTGGATGTCGTTGATCCGCGCGAGGCGGGTGGTCTCGCCCGCGGTGATGGTCCTGGCCAGGTCTCTCACTCGCTGCGGGAGCGTACTGGGCAGCTTAAGGCATTGCTTCCGCATTTCCGGCGACAGTTTAGGCCGCCCTTTGAAGGCTGGTATGGGAACCAGGGATGGGACCTGCGCGTCGATGTGGTACGCCTGCCCGGGCGCGACGTAGCCGTCAACGATCAGCCTCCCCACCTCATCGATCCGGACATGTCGAACAGGCGCTTCCAGCCTGGTTGTCCACAGCACGCCCGGCAGCGCCCCGCCAAGAGTGACCTCGGCGGTGAACTCGTACTGGGTCTTGGCGGTCGCCGGCAAGAAGTACCCGTCGACATCCTCCATTGGCAGCGCCCCGTCGCTGTCTCCCCGTGTATCCTTATGTCGCCGCGTTGACCGACTACTGCTCCATGTGGACCCCTTGTAGTTGTCGAGGGCGAGGTAGCGCCAGTTGACCGGTATCTCGCCTTTGACCTGGAACAACACTCGGTCACTGTTATTCGGGGGACGTCCGTCCAAAATGACATGGTCGTCGACCATATAGCCCTGGGCGTCCCGTATGAAGAACCCCGCCAGCTTGCGGGCGAGCAGTATCTGAATGTCCTGGCCGAGCTGACTGGTCATGTGCAGAGAGGACGCGATCATGCCGGTCATTGCGGCCATCACGATCACGACCACATAGAGCGTGGGCCAGGAGTATACCGAGGGCCTGCGGGACCGCCTGGCGGAGGCGTCGTCGGCCTGGACGCGAATGCGGGTGATCGCGTCGGAGGCCGCATCCGCGAGGGCCTGGTGCTCGTGAGAGAGAAGGGCGAGGGCGCCCAACGCTATCAGGGCGACGCCGACGAGGCCCTGGGATGAGGCGTCGGTGATCAGAACCAGCAACAGTACCGACACGGCGGGGATGACCGTCTGCACGGCATCGGTGAGCGTGCGGACGGCGAGTGAGCGAAAGACCATCACCCACAGGAAGAAGCGCAGGAGAACGGGGACCGGCAAGACGAAGCCCTCCGCTTCACTCCCGTACGGTCCGTGGATGACCACCTGGAGCACACCCAGGCCGACCGACAGCCCAAAGACGACCCAGTTGACATTCCGGCGAGACAGGCGGGAACCGTGGATGAGGAAGCACACCGGGAACCCGACCACCAGGGCGGCGGCGAGCGTGTAGACGAACAGGGCATCTCTGATGACAGGCGCGGCGGCGAGCAAGGCCCCGATCATGGTCACCCAGACGGCAATGCAGACCCTGGCCCAGACCGCACGCGAAGCAACATCGGCCTCGTAAGCCCGACGCCCGGCTCGCGCGCGCATCATACGCGTAAATCCCAATCGCTCAGAGATCGACATACGGTGATTGCACTCGCCTTGCCGGAGCGGCTGCATTAACGCGCCGCAGCGATGGCCGCCGGCAGTGAAATGTCTCCCGTGTAGAGCGCGCGACCGATGATGACCCCCAGGACCCCCAGCGGCTCGATGGCTTTGAGCGCCGTGATGTCCCGGACCCGCGTGACGCCGCCGGAAGCGATGACGGGGGTATTGACCGCCGAGGCGATCGCCCGCAGGCTGTCGATGTTCGGGCCTTCGAGCATCCCGTCAGTCGCGATGTCGGTGCAAATGAGCCGGGCGACGCCGAGCGCCTCCATTTCCCGGGCGAGGCCGACAGCCGTCGTTTCCGAGGCCTCTACCCAGCCCTCGACGGCCACGAGGCCGTCTTTGGCGTCGATGCCGACGATGACCTGGCTCGCGAACTCTACCAGCGCCGCCTCGAGCGCGGGGCGGTCCCGCAAGGCGCTGGTGCCCATGATGGCCCATGCAACGCCCAGGTCCAAGACCCTCGCCACATCGTCGCGGGTCCGCAGGCCGCCGCCTAATTCGACCGGGATCGTAACCGCCTCGGTGATGGCCTTCACCGCGACCAAATTCGCCGAGACGCCGGCAAACGCGCCATCGAGATCGACCACGTGCAAAGCGGCGGCGCCCTCGTCCTGCCAGCGTAGGGCCATCCCCGCCGGGTCATCGGAATACACGGTCTTGTCGGCCATGACGCCGCGTCTGAGGCGCACAACCTGACCTTCGGAGAGATCGATTGCGGGGAAAACGATCATGGCTATTCTGTATAACGCTTTCGGTTGATGATTTCCTCTTGCATTTCCGGCGCGAGGGTCACAAATCTGGCCGAGAACCCGCCCACGCGGACCATCAGGTCGCGGTGTCGCTCCGGGTTCGCCCGCGCGTCCTCGAGCCGCGAGAAGTCAGCCATGTTCCCCTGGAAAATGTGCCCGCCGCGGGTGATGAATGTCTGCAACGTGGCTTCGACGACCTCGCGGGTCGCCCACGAGGGGTCCAGGTCGAACATCATGCTGGCCCCGCCGCCGACTTCGCGCAAGTCCAGCGTCGTCGCCGACTTCACCGCCGCGCTCAGGCCGAGCGTCGCGCTGCCGCCCTGGGGCGCGAGGCCGTGCGCCAGCGGGGTGCGGGCTTTGCGCCCATCGGGCAGCGCGCCGGTCACCAGGCCGAGTTGCGCCACCCAGACGAAGCCGAGAATGAGCGGCCGGATGCGCCCGCCGTGCGGTGTGACGTGGGCATTGCAGGCATCGGTGTAGATGTGCAGCACCTTGTTCGTCAGCGCATCGACCTCGGCGTCATCCTGCCCGTATTTCGGCAGCGCCAGAAGCCGCGCCCGCAGCGTCTCGTGCCCGACGAAGTCCGCGCGCAAGGCCGTCAGCATCTCCTCCGGCATGCAGAAGCCCTCGTCGTAGATCGCGCGTTTCAGGGCCATCAGGCTGTCGGCGACGTTCGGTATCCCCAGCCCGCTGCCCGAGAAGTCCGCATACCGCGCCCCGCCGTCGTTCATCGCCCGCCCGCGCTCCAGACAATCGTGGATCATCGAGGAGATCAGGAAGTTGGGCCGGTACTTCGCGTACATCTCGAAGTAGATGTCGAGTCGCGCGAAGAGGAGTTCGAACTCGCGCTTCAGTTCCGTCTCGAAAGCCGCGTACAGCTCGTCGAAGCTCGCGTAGGCGGTCAGATCGCCGATGACCGGGGCGACACACTGGCCCGTCAACGGCAGAGTGCCGCCGTGGAGCACGGCTTCGAGGGTCCAGGGGATGTTGTGGACGAAGGTGAAGTTGAAGTCGCAGTTGCGCCCCTGGCTGGAGACCTCCATGCACCCGCCGGCCATCCACTCGGAAGCGTCCTCGTATGAGTGCCCGGCGGAGACGAGAGCCTCGATCACCCGGTCGTCCCCGTAGACCTGGCCGCGATTGCCGCCCTTGAGCAAGTATTCCGCCGCAAGCGACCGGAAGCTCTCCGGCGCGTCATCCCGCAGCCGCACGTAGATCGACGGGTGCGTCTGGTTGAGGGCCATGATGCCCCGGACGATCATCTCGGACAGCGGCGTCTCGGCTCCCGAGCCGTCCGCTTTCCGCCCGCCGACGCAGATCGCCTCGACCCAGCCGTCGTGCGGGTGAATCCGCTCATCCAGCTTGATGAGCAGCTCCAGCACGATGTCCTCAGCCTCGGCGAGGGTGATCTCGCCCCGTTCGAGGTCGCGCTCGAGATACGGCCACAAGAACCGATCCAGAAGCCCCGGCCCGTTGCCGCCGTAGGGGTTCTCGAACATGACGGCGAGGTACTGGGTCCAGAAGGACTGCACGGCCTCGCGGAAGTTTCGGGCGGGGTGAACCGGGACTTGCTCGCAGATCGGCCGAAGTTCGGGCGAGGCCCCCTCGGCAAGACGTCGGGCGAAGGCAATTGCTCCGTCGAGCGCGATGCCGGCGCAGACGTGGAACTCGCGACTGCGGTCATCGGTCGCGCGGCCTTCAGCGCAACGGCCATCGGCCGCCCGGTAGCGTTCGCGCAAGCCCGACAGGCCAAGCTCCAGCACCATCCGCCAGTCCCAGCCAATATGCCCGGGCGCGGCGCCGTCGCTGAAATGCTTGCCGTACAACTCGTGCTCCGGCAGCCGCTCGGCGACGACCTTCGGAGCGATTCCGCCGACGCTGAAGTCAGCCCAGCGCGGATCGCCGTTCCCCAAGAAGGGATCGCCCGCCCCTGGGCAACATTGAAAAACCTGCCCGGCGATCGTCTCGTCCTCGTCGAAAACGATAGGCTCGCGCTCCAGGGCATACGCCATGCTGCGCGCCTGGCGCTCGGCGAGGGGCAGATCGGCATACAGGCCGAAGAAAGCGTGGGTAATGTTCGCTTCCTTGGGGCTTTCGTGAGGGGCCAAGCCTCGTGCCGAGGCTCTCTCATGGAAGCGCTGCAAGCGCTCGTTCATCGTAGTGATCCCTCTCGCGATTGCCCCAAGGAGGGGCTAACATGAAACGGCCCGCCGTTTGGCGAATGATATTGCGTCAG
>CAYWBK010000082.1:10109-16985 GCA_964455745.1 uncultured Armatimonadia bacterium | reverse complement strand
GTGCGTGCCTTAACAGGTCTCTGCCTAAAGATTCACGACTGACGGAGCACTAGACCCAACGCCATTGACATAGCTGTGGCCTTAGAACGCGATGCACGTCGCTGTCGCGTGGCCGGGGCGGGGAGTCCGACACTCCGCCCCTAAGTAAACGCTATTGAGCCCAAATCGGGAGGAATGCAAATGGCAGATGCACTGGAACACCCCTGTGCGTGTGAGTACAACGGGGTGCTGTATGTGATCGGTTATCGCGACGGCGGGCAGTACCTGCGGCGCAGCCTCGATGGCGGCAAGTCGTGGGTGCCTTTCAGGGATGGCAGCGAGGAGCGGCTGGTGGCCGAGCCGGCCTCGGCGCAGAGGGCGGGGTTGGTGAAAGTGGATTGCCAGGGGCGGGGGCTTCTGGCGGCTGTCGCGACGGGGCAGAAGATCAACGTCTATCTGTCGCGCGACGACGGGGAGACGTGGGAGTTGGAGGGGGAGTGTTGAGGGGAGGACAGCACCTCACCCCCGGCCCCTCTCCGCAAGCGGAGAGGGGGGAACGGCTAACGGCGGCCTCACCCCCCGGCCCCCTCTCCTGAGCGCAAACGACTCGCTCAGGAGAGGGGGAGAACGGCAACGGATTCCTACCCCCCTGCCCCCCTCCCTCGGAGGGAGGGGGGAACGGCAAACGGCGGCCTCACCCCCCGGCCCCCTCTCCTGAGCGCAAACGACTCGCTCAGGAGAGGGGGAGAACGGCAACGGATTCCTACCCCCCTGCCCCCCTCCCTCGGAGGGAGGGGGGAACGGCAAACGGCGGCCTCACCCCCCGGCCCCCTCTCCTGAGCGCAAACGACTCGCTCAGGAGAGGGGGAGAACGGCAACGGATTCCTACTTCCCCTGCCCCCCCTCCCTCGGAGGGAGGGGGGAACGACAACGGCGGCCTCACCCCCCGGCCCCCTCTCCTGAGCGCAAACGAGTCGCTCAGGAGAGGGGGAGAACGGCAACGGATTCCTATCCCCCCTGCCCCCCTCCCTCGGAGGGAGGGGGGAACGGCAACGACTTCCTATTCCCCCTGCCCCCCTTCCCTCTGCCGACCTGCGGTCGGCGCAGGGAAGGGGGGACGACTAACGGCCTCGCGGGCGAGACGCCCGCGCCACGCGGGACTATTGAGGATCTTGCGCGCGAAGGCGCGTGTCTGGAGGTATGCTGGGCATGGACGGATTGTCTAGGCCGATCGCGAAGTTCCTCGTGTCTGAACCGCCTGCGCCGGTGGGGCAATGCGACGGGTTTGCGCAGTATGACCTTGTGGCAGAGCTTCTGGCCCGAGGGCAGTGCTCGGTCAACGAGGTGAGCGCCGGCCCCGTCGGCCAGGGGCACTATCCGGCGGCGATGGCGGTTAGGCGCGATCCGTGGCGGTCCGTGGTGGCCCGGCCCTTGCTGGATACCGGGCAAGGGCTGGGACTGGGGCATTTCGACATTGGCGGCGGGAACTGGATCGCGCTGCACAACCACGGCCTGGGCAACGAAGTGAAGCTGTATCAGAGCGATGGCACTCCGAACCAGATCACCGGGTTGACCAGCCGGTTCACTTTGCCTGCCAATCCGGTCTTCTGCGTGTCGCTGTACAGGGCCGAGCCCGGACCCGATTACAACTGGTCGGTCAGCCCGCCGTATACCGAACTCCACTTCGGCGTGTCGAGCAGTGACGAGTGGGCACTGGCCTTCCCCTACGGCGGGCCGGTCTCGCTGCTGCGCAATCAACAGGGCGAGGGATGGACGCGGCTGAGCACGTCCGAACGGACGGTGCATGTGCCTACGTTGGAGGGCTTCGCAAGAGGCCAGCGGATGTTGCTTTGGGTGGCCGTGTGGAGCGGCGCGATCGTGCTCTCGAGTGACGGATTCGCGGGGGATGTCTGGGCTTACGAACTGCCGGGCGAGACGATCTGCGTGCCGCAGGGGAAGCTGGCGCTGTGGCATAACGCCGGGCAGGCCATGATCTCCGTGTTCCCGGTGCAGATGGGGACGGCGGTCATCGACTCGCCGGGGATCGACGCCGGATATGAGACCCGGGGCTGCAACGGCGAATTGATCCTCAGCACGCGGCACACGCCGGTCATCGACTCCGCAGGGAACGTGCTGTCGGCGGCGCAGGTGGTGGACAGCACCGCGTCGCGCGGCGACCTGCCGTCAACGCAGAGGGCGTGGCGGGCCACCTTGCAGCCCTGGACGCACCATGAAAGCGGCGTGGGGACCGACCCGGATACCGGGCAGAGCGTCGACTTCCAGACATGCGTTTCGCCGGAGCTTTACTCCGTGCAAATCGGCCAGTACCCGGAACTGACCGCGAGCGGCGAGGAAAGCTGGTCGGACCTGTCGGACCGCCTGTATGAGGCGCGAAGCCAGAGCGCGGCGGAGCCGGCAGAGGGGCGATGCGGCGTGGCCTTGGACGGCGCGGCGGGCGCGCAGGGGGTTCGGGCGTGGGCACCTGCCAAGCTCGAGTTGGGGTGGTGCGAGAACGACGGCGAGGCGACCTATCAGTCGCAGATCAACGGGTACGTTGCCGACGCGCGGACGATCACCGGCCCCGGCGGAGGGTGCACGACCACTGCGACCATCGTCGATCCGCTGGTGCGTCTCCGAGACTGTAAGTGCGACGGACGCGCGCCGGTGTTCGACGGCTGGCCTGTGACGGAGGTGTTCCGGTGGGCGCTGGATCGCTGCGGGATCGGGTCGGACCGGCGCAGGATCGAGGACACCGGGGCTGTCCTGAGCCTGGGGACGCCACAGCGGCCATTGTGGCGGCCTGCGCTGGGCCGCGACTGGCTGGAATTCCTGTCCGAAGTCGCCCAGTTCGATCACCGGGCGGGCATCTTCTGCGACCCCGATGGGAACATCGTCAAGGGCTGCCGGTATTGCCGGCTCCTGCGCACGGACGGCGACGTCGCGCGGCATGACGGCAGTTCGTCGGGAGCCTGTCCGACGCAAGTCGACTACCACCTGTACACCCGCCTCGCCGCGGCGCCCGACCCCGGCCAGCCGGGGGATATCCTATCGCTGGTGAGCGCCGAACACGGCGCGGCAGGCGCGGCGAGCGCGAACTGCGTCGTCGTCGAGGGAGTTGACGCGAACGGCGACCCGGTGCGCGGCGTGGCTGTCGATGCGGATGCGGTGTACGACCCGGCATCACCGGGCTACGTCGGCTGGCGCAGGATGAAGGCGCTGGACCTGAAGGGCTACACCACGCAGGAGGATGTCAGCCGGGTCGCATCGGAGCTGCTCGGCGAGTATTCCGACACGGCCGGGTACATCATCGCCACGGTCAGCATGATGCCGCAGGTGCGCGTGGGGCAGGTAGTGGAGGTGCACGGCGCGGAGGAGTCCGGACTTGACGGGCATCGGTACCGGGTCACATCCGTGAGCCATCACGTCCGCAGCGACGATGACGCGCCCGCGACTACGGTCATCGCGGGGCGATGGATCTCCGACAGCACGCAATAGAACTGAACGAGAACGGAGGCCGGCGCGTATGCCTGACTGGGCATGGGTGTGGTGTAAGGCGCTGAACGACCCGGAGATTCGGAGATGGCTCTCGCTGACCGCTGCGGGGTTTCTTGGGGCCTTCGTCAGCGCGATATTGGATGCGAGAGCGATCATCCTGCCGTGTTGGCGCGGAAGAAGAATCGAACTGGGCACGCTTGGGCCGGTGCTGGTCTCAATCACAGCGGCCCACCTCGTCGATCATGACTTCCAGTCGGCGTTTCTGGGGGCATTATGCGGCATGTCCACGCTGCGCCACATCAGATCGCAGCTACAAGCGGCGTTCGACTGTGAGGCGCGGATACTGAGAGAAGGGAGCGATGGCCGTGGACCAAACGACTGAGGTTATCGTTACTGTCGTCAACGCATGTCTTCTTTGGGGTTGCGTGTGGGTTTGGCGAGAGCTTACTCGCCGGGGTGTGAATGGGGCCTGTCATCTGTGCATCGCGCTGCTCGCGGCTGAACGCCTATCGGACTGGAGGCTGCATGTAGACACGCTTCCGAGAGACCTTGTGCTGTTGCACTGGGCGTTTGGAGCGCTGTTCGCGGCGATGTTTCTCCATGCGCTGTACCATGTTGGGGTGTTGGTGGCTGTTGCGAGAGGGAAACGGCTTCCTACCCCCCTACCCCCTCCCTTGTAGGGAGGGGGAACGGCACCTCACCCCCGGCCCCTCTCCACGAGTGGAGAGGGGGGAACGGCCCCCTGCCCCCCTCCCTTGTAGGGAGGGGGGAACGACAACGGCCCCCTACCCCGCCCGCTTCGCGGGCACCCCTCCCTCGTAGGGAGGGGGAACGGCGAACGGCACCTTACTCCCGGCCCTTCTCCGCAAGTGGAGGGAGAACGGCAACGGCCCCCTACCCCGCCCGCTTCGCGGGCACCCCTCCCTTGTAGGGAGGGGAAACGGCAAACGGCGCCTTACCCCCGGCCCTTCTCCGCAAGTGGAGGGAGAACGGCAACGGCCCCCTACCCCGCCCGCTTCGCGGGCACCCCTCCCTTGTAAGGAGGGGAAACGACACCTCACCCCCGGCCCCTCTCCGCAAGTGGAGGGAGAACGGCAACAGCCCCCTACCCCGCCCGCTTCGCGGGCACCCCTCCCTTGTAGGGAGGGGGAACGGCGAACGGCACCTTACTCCCGGCCCTTCTCCGCAAGCAGAGAGAAAAACGACGCCCTGACCCACACTGTTTCGCCAGGCAGCCCTCTCGGTGACGGGGCGAACGGCACTTCACCCCCGGCCCCAGCGTCGCGCGGGGCGCGAGGAACGGCAGGGGCCGGATACTTCGCTGCGCTCGTAGTCCGGCCCCTCCACGCCGCCCGCGCGCCCAGTAGAGAGGGGAGAACGGCATCCTGACCCGGCCATTTCGAAGGCGACCGGTGACCAGAAACGACAAGGAGGCGACGGTGGTCGCCTCCTTGTCGAACGCTTGCATTGAATGCGCCTACTGAGGCAAAGGCCAGTCGCCGCCCTTGTCCGACCGGGCTGCGACAGCGCAGATGCCGGGGCCTTGCCAGTTTGCGAAGCTGCTCGTCCAGATGTCGCCTGCGACCCCTGCCGTGCGACCGGAGTCATAAGTGAACGGATACTGACCTGTGGTCGCGAACTTCACGTGGCCATCGACATACAGGATGTTCTTCCCCTGGAAGTGAAACGGCTGTCCGTCCTTGACATTAGCCTTGAAGTCGTCGTTGTGGCTTTGGAAGACGTTCTGGCCGAGAGCATCCGCCCAGATGCCCGGCAACTGCTGGCCCTTTTCGAACAAGAGAACCGTCTGAACGGGGGCAGGTATCTGGTCTTTGTAACACCCCATGACCACAGCGGTGGCGCCAGTGCCGATGACTACCTGGGTATACTGAGCCATGGCGTATGCCCGGAAGGGCTTCTGGGTTGTGGGGTCTCTCCCGTACGGGTTCGAGGGGCAGGACAGGACCTGCGTGGACCTCAGGTATGACGATATGCTGACGTCCCACGTCCCCGCAGGCGATGCGGCGGGGTTCGGCGAGGACGCCGAATAGGGCGCAAGACACCACGTCGGCAGGAAGCCGCCATAATCTTGCTCGTACATGGTGATGGCGGTCCCTATCTGCTGGAGGTTGGCGGCGCAAACCACCCTTCTGCCGTTTTCGCGAACCCGGCTGAAGACGGGGAACAGGATAGCCGCCAGAACTGCGATAATGGCGATCACCACGAGCATTTCGATTAGGGTAAAACCCTGACAGCGTTTACGCCCCATCGTCTCTCCTCGCTTTCTCAGGCGAACTCTCCCACGCGCCGGGTTTGGGCAGATCGTCTCGGACTTGTCGATCGCGGCAGCGTCGCAACTTTCCCCACGGAGTAACCCCAGGGCAGCCCTGCGGAAGAGGGCTGCCCATACGCCCCTATTATACCCCAGTCAGCGGCGAGCTAACCTGAAGAGTTCGCGACAAGCGGCGCGGGCCTACTGCTGCGGCCAGTCCTGCGGCGCGTATTCGCACTCACCGGGCGGGTTCACACCTGTGCCAGGGTCAGTCCACGGCCCCTTGCCGGGCGGGACCCACTTGGCGTGCCCGTCTACGAAGGCGAAGTTATTGCCGCCGTTATGTCGATAGGTAACCTGTGTGCCGTAAGTCTGGTTGTAACCTGCCTGAGTCGGGAACTCGGCGGCGCTGTCCTGCCATGTGCCAGTCAAGTACGCGCCCTTTTCGAGCAGAAGCACGGTCGATGCCGTGTACTGAGGTCCGGCCATCGACTGGCCGCTGATATAGCGAGGCAACGCGTAGCCACGCTTGGGGCCGGTCTGGTTGAGGTCGTTGCTCTGCCCGTTGAAGTAGTTGTCGGGGCAGATGAATATCTGCATATTCTTGACATAGGGCCCGATTTCGGTGTCCCACGTATAGGCTGTGGCCGGATTAGACGGAGGGGCTGTGCCGGGCCAGAGGCTGTAGTACGGGAACGTATCGTCGTAGTCCTGGGCGTACATGTTCATGCCGAGAGCGAGTTGCTTCATGTTCGACAGGCACGTTGTCTGGCGCGCTTTGGCCCGCGCGCGAGAGAAAACGGGGAACAGGATCGCTGCCAGGATGGCAATGATCGCGATGACGACGAGCAGTTCTATGAGGGTGAACCCTCCGTGAAGTCTGTGTGTTCGCATCGTGCGGTGTCTCCCTGGTCGTGAATTAGTGGGTTTGTCGTATCGACGAACCACTTGTCTAACGAATTAGACACGGGAAGGGTTCATCCGTTCCACGACCGATCATTCCCGGAGTGGACGGCACCTCACCCCCGGCCCCTCTCCGCACGTGGAGAGGGGGGAACGGCGACCTCACCCCCAGCCCCTCTCCGCAAGCGGAGAGGGGAGAACGGCGACCTCACCCCCGACCCCTCTCC
>CAYWBK010000082.1:0-10009 GCA_964455745.1 uncultured Armatimonadia bacterium | reverse complement strand
CCCCTCTCCGCAAGCGGAGAGGGGAGAACGGCGACCTCACCCCCGACCCCTCTCCACACGTGGAGAGGGGGGAATAACAGACAGCAAACGGCACGCGCGCGACCAGATTGTTGCGCCCACGCGGGGTGTTGCGCTCAGAACGGCGCTTGCGACACCGACTTGGCGATCATGGCGATCGCGACGGTTCCCATTCCAACCAACCCCATGCCGCAGGCGTACCCGGCCATGAGAACGGTGGCGTACTGCTTCCAGCGCCTCATGCCGAACTTGGGGCCGAAATAGTACTGGCTGAGCAGAGCGCCAATAAGCGTAGGGATCACACCGTGGATGGTCGTGCCCAGGCCCTGCACCACCCCGTACACCAGCATGATCGGCAACCTCAGCCAGGACAGCGTGACGTAGGCGCCAAGTCCGAATGCGAGCCCGCCGATAGCGCGTGAGGGGTTCCATGCCTGATAGAAGAGGCTGCGCGCCGGGTTCATGGTGGCGGTGAGCCAAAGCCCCTGCTGCAAGGCCTGAAGGTGCCACATCTTCTGCGCCCACGGATAGACGACAGACGGAATCGGCGCGAGATGCCAGATGAACTGCCAGAAGATCAGGCTGCAGACAATCGTAATGGGCAGGATCAGCAGCTCGGCCTTGATTGTGCTGGTGATCTTGGTGCCCGTTAGCTCGACGATGCGGAACGCCTGCGCCTGAGGGCCGTGCTGGAAGTCAGGAATTGGCGCAAACCAGATGTCGATTCCCTTGTAGTGGCTGAAGATGATCGCCGCCTGCTTCACCATGGGGATGCTGACCCACTGTCCGGTGAGGCCGAGCATACGAGCGTCGATGTATGAGTTGATCGGTGTGAGGATGAAGCCGAAAAAGACGACAATCGGCCAGGGGAAATCTTTCACGAACACGCGACACAGGATGACGAAAGCCAGAGTGGAGACGACCCACAGCCCAAGCGCGAGCCAGATTGGGACATCGCCGCGCCCCTCGGGGACCGCCCACGTGCGGACCACGGTTGCGCCGGCAGCGCGCTCCCTGCTGGCCTGCCGCAAAGAGGTGAAGACGGTGTAGAAGCCGATGACGGCCACGGCCACCGCGACACCGATGGTGACGCTGAAGTAGAAGTCGATCGTGTTTGCGAAGCTCGTGGCGATGGTGTCCATGCCGGGCTTCCAGGTGGTCAGGACGCCCGCCCGGTAGAGCGCCGGGTTGAGGAACATGGTGATGACGGCGGAGGCGACGCTTCCCATGACCGCCCAGAAAGGCGCGACGAAGCCTGCGCCGATGTTGCCAAGTTCGGTGTAGAAGCCGGTAGGCACAGCGGGCAGGATGTTCTCGGTGTGGGTGGTGAGGTCGACCCACGGGATCGGCAGGAGCATGAGAGGTTTGCTCATCATCGTGCCGGTGATGGTGGGGATGCCGACATAGAAGGCACCGAAGACGAGACCGACCATCGCTCCGATGGAAAAGGTACGCCAGCGCCAGGTCTCGGCCTTGGAGCTGGCCTCGGCCAGAGCGAGCGACCCCTGAGCGGACACCGCCGCGAAGGGGAAGGGGAGCTTCTCAAAGTCGGAGGTCACCCGGAACAGGAAATAGCCCAGACCAAACCAGTTCATGCGTCCGATGATCGAGCCAATGAGCATCAGAATGATGGGCCAGACCCAGTCCGGATGGAAAAAAGTGCGCTTCAGGAGCGCTTCGGAGTTTGGGGGCGGGACGACCCAGTAGGGTATCTGGCTGGCGATGCCCATGCCGCGCGCGGCAGGAGAACGCACGAAATACTGATTCCAGATCATCGGCGCGAAAGCTCCGCCGTTGCCGCCGACGGCGCCGGCGATATAAACGAGAATGTAGATCTCCTGCTTCTTGAGGGTGACGAAGGACCGGCGAGCGACCTCGGTGAAGAGGATGACCGTGGTCCACGTCGCGGCGGGGCCGAGCGAGGCGCCGGCCAGCAGGCCCAAGTAGATCGCGCCGGGCATCATAACGAAGCCCACAAAGAGCGCGCCTATGATGGCCTTAATGTCGAAACCCTCTTCGAACTTGTCTGGGTAGTCGATCAGCCCGCGGTACAGCTCAAGTTCGGGGTCTATCCGTGCCACATGACACCTCCGAGACAAGTACGAAGTACAGGAACGGCAGTCGTCATGCCGGGTTCCGGCACTCTGGAACGATGAGAATGACGGCGATGGCGGGCGAGACGCCCGCCCCACGCGTGACAGGATTGTCGCGCCCACTCCATTTTCGGGGCAGTCGTCATGCCGGGTTCCGGCACTCTGAGACGATGGGAATGACAGCGATGGCGGGCGAGACGCCCGCCCCACGCGCGACAAGATTGTCGCGCCCACTCCATTTTCGAGGCAGTCGTCATGCCGGATTCCGGCACTCTGAGACGATGGGAATGACGGCGATGGCGGGCGAGACGCCCGCCCCACGCGTGACAGGATTGTCGCGCCCACTCCATTTTCGGGGCGGGGTCAGGGATCAGGGAGCCAGCGACGGCAAGTCTTCGGGCACGCTCAGCGGCGCTAGCCCGCAGTCACGTCGTCGACCTCTCCGGCGAGTATCTTCAGGCCCCTCTGTCCATAGTCTCCCTTAAGCCCGGCCGGGAACGTGCGCCACAGCAGGTATTGCTTGCGCAGCATGTTGATGAAGTTGCGGGTCACCCGTATCCACGAGGCCTCGTCGCCGCTCTCGCGCGCAATGACGACGTGGATCTGGTAGACCTCTTCGTCTTCGGTGGCCACAGTCTGCAGGTACATGCGCTCGGAGACACCCAGGTCGTACGGGGCAAGCCAGACCATCAGCTCGAGCTCGTACCCCTCGCCGCGCTCGCCGGGCTTGGTTCCGAGGGTGATGTCCGCAGTTGAGAAGTGGCCGAGCGAGTAGTCGGCGTGCGCGCCGAGGTACTCGCGCAGGAAGACGTTCACGCCGAGGGCCTGATCGCCGGTGACGGTGAAGGGCAGGTCCATGCTGATCTGGTCGTTCTCAGGCTCCGGCAGCGTCCAACGGCGCTCGATGCCCGGCATGGCCATGCTCGAGGCTTTCTTCGCCGGGTAGATGACCGAGATCAGCGTGGTGAACATGATGATCAAGGTCGTCATCACGGCCGAGAGCGATGAGTAGTTGAGGTTCAGCCCGTGCAGCATGTTCGTGGTTAGAAGGACCTTGGCTCCGACCTGGCCCACGAGATAGCCGGCTATGGCCCCGAGCACGGCGTATACGCAGGCTTCGGCGATGAACAGGGCCGCAACGTGGGTGGGGGCCAGGCCCAGCGAGCTGTAGATGTAGATCTCCTTGACGCGCTCGTAGACCGAGCCGAGCATCGTATTGAGCACGATGGCTGCGGCGATGAGGATGGGGATGATGAGGTCCTGCGCGCCCTTGAACGAGGTGCTGCCCACGGCGCTGCACAGGAAGGTCTGCTTTTCGGTCTCGCCGTTCGCGGTGACAGCAAAGATGCCGGCATAAATGTTCAACTCGATGCGAGACATCAGGTTGTCAAGGTTGGTTTGAACCTGCTTGGAATCGGTCATGGCGATGGCGACCGAGCGCAGAGTGCCGTTGTTGCTGATGAGGTAGTCGTAGGGCACGAAGATGGTGGCGCTGGGGGCGAGGTGGATGTACTCGCGCAACTGGTCCTCGCTCATCTTGCTGCCGCTGGACTGCGACTGCTGCTGAGCTTGCTGCTCTTGCATCAGCAGGTAGTCGACCGGGGTGATCTGCTCGCCGTCGAGGTCGATGGCTTGCTTGAACTTGTTCTCGTCAACGATGCCGATGACGCGCAGTTGATTCCCGAAGACCGAGACCTTCGCGGCACCCACATCATCCGGAGTGACTCCGAGTTTCTGGGCCATCGCATCCGGGATGATGCAGACGAGGTTATCGCCGGGCTGGAACCAGCGGCTCTTGGGGCCTTTCTCGGTTTGGCGCAGGAAGCGGCTGGGATTGGTGATCTTATCCTCTTCCGGCGTGAGACCCACCAGGGCTGTCGCCGCATAGGCGTTACCGGCGCGCGACACGGTGACGAACGACTGCTCGCCGGGATTACTGGACATGTACCATGCCCGCGGCGCAACGGGGAAGCGATCACCGAACTCGTTTTGCATGACGCGAGCCGTCGGCTCTCCGATGGGCGCCCAGGTCTTATCGCGAATAAGGATGCCCTGGTAAGGAGCCGATTTGGGGAGGCGGATGCGGTTCGAGCGCACACTCTCAACGACGGAGGTGCATGACAGGACCGTGAAGGTCAGCAGGATCAGCGTAAGGCACGTCAGCAGGGTGCGCGTCTTGCGCCGGCGGAGGTTCGCGATCCCGAGACTGAAGGCGGCGCCCGAGGCGCTCAAACGGCCCACGTCCGCTGTCTTGATGCCGGTCTGCTCGTACTTGACCTCCTTCATCTGATCCTCGAACTTCTGCACGATGATCGCGATGACGATCGCCGTCAGGGCGAGGATGACGAAGGCGAGGAGGATGATGACCGGAGTGAAGGTGATCGCGAAGGCCGGGTGCACCAGGGCGATAAGGGTGAAAATCCCCAGGAAGACGACGAACGACCAGACGATCTGGTAGCGGATGTCCGGTGAGGCGATCAGAAGGCGCTCCGCGAAGAAAGCAAACGGGAGCAACAGGAACAGATAGAAAAGGATGCCCTTGACAACATCGTTCTCGGTGGTGCGCACATCCGGATACGCCCGGCACTCGAAGCTCCATGCCGAGCGGGCGGAGGTGAAAAACTTGTCATATTCCTGACTGCGCAGGTACTTGGCGGCATCCGTCAGGTCCGCACGGGCTCTCGCGTGCGCCGTGTTGACGCGGCTGTTCTCGATCCCGTGGGCCTTGAGGCGGTTGATGCGGGTTTCGTCCAGCTTCCACATGTCGACGGCGACGCGGTAGGGAGTGGCGTACATCGACGGATAGTCGTCGATGAGGTAGCCGTCACCCTCTTTGTTCGCTGCGGAGGGATTGATGAGCACGAAGCGGTTGCCGAGGACACTGGCCCCCATCGTGATCTTCACCTTTGTCCCGGAGGGGGCGAACACCACGGCGACCGGCTCGTAGTATGAGACGAACTGCTGCGGGGGCAGCGGCAGGCAGTAGCCGAATTCGTAGGGAGCCGCGTCGGTAGTGGCGTCGTAGACATCGATGGTTTGCAGCAGTTGGAAGAAGCGCTGATCCACCATGTCGTAGATCGTCATTGGCTTGCAGGAGAACATGACGCAGGTGATGGGCTTGATCTCCTGATCCAGCGTCAGGGCGATTGGGTAGGCTTCCGCGCCGTTGATGCCCATGTCCGGGGCCATCGACACGTGGCCGTCCTTGGGGTCGAGCAGGTAGCCCTCAACCGGCACGGGCGCGCCTGTGGCACGGACATTGGGCAGTCCGATCATGTTGATGCGCCCGGCGCTCTTGATGATCTTCTCGCGGTCTTTGGTCGGCATCTTCCGCAGCGCTTTGAGGTCGGTGCCCGGGGGGTAGGGGGTGCTGAGATCGAACATCTCGGCTCGCACACCCATGCAGGACTTTGTGCCCACACGCGCGACGGCGACGGCGTTCTCGACAGGCTCGTCGGGGAAGGTGCTGACCTGGGGATCGAACTCGACAAGGCGGCCTTTAACTTCGACGAAGTTGTCGTCGAGCCGCAGGTCGTAGATCTTCCGATCCTTCGGGTCGACCTTGCCTTCCTTGTCCGGGCCTCCGATCGAGATCAAATCGGCCAACAGACAGGAGAGAAACTTCGCCTGATCGTTGAGATTGCCGAACTGAACATATTCGGGCTTGTCCATCGGGGTATCGACCCAGGGGCGGGAATCGTTGACGGTCGCGAAACCGATTCCGGGGATACCGCCGAGAGTGGCCACCTCGTTGGAGAGGGCGAGCTTGCCGGCCATGTACGTCTGCCAGTTCTTGCCCTGGATCGCGTTGATGCCATCGACCATCCGGGCATCTTTGGACACCGAGAGCGAGTTGGCGATCAGATCGCCGTATTCGCGGGACTTCTTGCCGATGTCCGAGAATTTCCACTGGATGCTCTCGTTGTAGTTGTAGAAATAGGCCTTGTAGAAGACGCCGAAGACGTTGTTGTGGCTGGAGAGATCGACCGCGAACCAGGCGCTGAGGCCCTCCGCTGAGAAGTCAAGGGCGTCCGTGAGGTTTTCGACGGCCTTCTTCACGGTATCGAGCGCTGCAGTTTTCTGCTGGAGATCGGCGTCGCGCGGGACCTTGCGGGCCTCTTTGGCAACGTTCTGGGCGTCTTCGATGGCCTTGTCGATGGCCGGGAGGGCCGCTTCGAACTTGTCCACGAATATCTTGCGCTGGTCTAGCTCCTTATCTGTGAGCTTGCGCTCCTCAAGCTTCCCATGGTTCGGATCATCGCTCCGAGTGATGGAGATGACCTTCCGAATCGTCCTCATCTTCTTGCGCGCGCCGTAGATCGCTTTGCTGATCCGGCCCAGGGCCCTCATGCGCTCGTCCGCGATTTCGTCGTCCGTCTTCTCGGGCTGGTTCTTGATCTTGGCGGTCGTCTTCTGCTCTTCCCAGACTCGATCGGCAGCGTCTTCGATGTCGCGTCGAGCGAGGTCCGTCACGTCGAACAACTGCCTGACGCGGCGCTCGCTGCGCGCGCCCCGAATGCGTTGCCTGACGAACGACTTCTCACCCTTCATTCCCTCGAAATGCCCGGCGGTGGCCAACAACAGGACCGTTCGTTTCGGCGGCTGCGCTTTGAGTGTCTTGGCGATCTGCAGAAGCGCGGCGATGCTGCAGGCGTTTTCGGCTCCGGGAGAGAGGGTCGGGGCGATGGACATCGAGTCATAGTAGGCCTGGAGCACGACTTGCTGCTTGCTGAGCCTCGAATCGGTGCCCTTGACCCGGCAGACGATGTTTTTGCCGATGACCTGCTTCCACTGCATGTTGCACTTGATGTTGATGGGCACATTGCCGCGCAGCTTCAGCATTCCCTGCAGGTAGTCGGCGCTCTCTTTCGGCACCCAGTAACGGGGGATGTCGACGGGGATGGAGAGGAACTTCTGCTCCGCTTCGCCGCGAAGCGTCTCCTCCGGCTCGATGAAGAGCACGGCTTTGGCGCCGAGCAGCGGGGCGTTGAACCATGCGGCTCCGGAATTGAAATCGACGAGGACGATGCTGTTGCTGACTTCGAGGCGGGTGAAGGCGCGCAGGTCGCCGTTCCCGGCATAGATCAGCTTTCCGCTGATGCCTTCCGGGGGGGTTTTGGGCATGCGCACGAGGTTGGGCCAAAGCGGCAATATCTCGAAGCTGCGGTCGCCGGGGATGTCCAGCGAGGCTGCCCGGCCCAGGGCGTCAGGCACAACCGAGGGGACCAGTACCGGGAACTCCTCGGTGGTGATTTCGCCGAGATCGAGATCGCGGAACTTCTGCTCAACGTATTTGGCCGCGTTTTCGCAGCCGGGGTACCCTGTGACGCGAGACCCTTGCTTCGCCATCCACTCCACGGTGTCGCGCATCTCATCGGCATTGATGAGAGAGGAGACCTTCTGGTAGTCGGTATCCGACTTCAGAACGATCTCGGGCTCTTCCGTCTGGCCGAACGCCGCAAACGCCAGGGCGAAGATAAGGCCGGCCACCAGGGCCGCCCGCGTCACTTTGGTATGCGCATTGTTCGCCGTCAAAAGTGTCACCGCCTCGCGGTACATGGGCGCTCCTTTCGGAGCGAATGCACTCGTTCCGACTGTATGCGGTCGTCCCGACTGCTTGCGCCTGGCTACGGCGTTCGGGCATCGAACAGGGTTGATGCTCCCTCCCTCGGGGGGGAGTGCGACGAGGGGACAGGAAGCGTTCCTCAGTGCTCGCCCATCGTGCCGATCTCGAGTTTGAGGTCAGCGCGCTTCTCGACGCGCTCGACCTGCCCGTCTCGGATGTGCACGACACGGTCGGAGACGTCAATCATCTTCAGGTCGTGGGTGGCCGAGATGATTGTGACGCCGCTCTCCATGTTGAGTTCCTTGAGGAGGTCGATGATCTCGCGGCCCGTCTGCAGGTCGAGGTTACCCGTGGGCTCGTCTGCGAGGATGATCGCAGGGGCGTTCGCCAGGGATCGCGCCACGGCAACGCGCTGCTGCTGTCCGCCGGACAACTCGTAGGGCTTGTGGTGCAGGCGCTCGCCCAGGCCGACCAAATCCAGAAGCTCTCTGCCGCGGTCCATCATCTCGTCCGTGCTCATCCCGGCGAAGATCATCGGCAGCGTGACGTTCTCGAGAGCCGTCATGACCGGGATGAGGTTGAAGGTCTGGAAGATGTAGCCAAGTTTCCGACACCGCAGCCACGCCAGCTCGAAGGCATCGAGCTGCGCCATATCGACTTCCTCGATGAAGCAGGTGCCTGAGCTGGGTTTGTCGAGGCCGCCGACCATGTTGAACAGGGTCGACTTGCCCGAGCCTGACGGCCCCATGATCGACAGGTATTCCCCGCGGCGCACGTCCAGATCGACCCCGCGAAGCGCGTGGACGATCTCCTCGCCCATGCGGTACTCCTTCTTGAGGCCTTTGGTGCGGACGATGTACTCGTGCGTGGTCACCGAATCGTCTCGCGCGATCGTCTTCGCGCGCTCCTTGCGGGCCTCGCGCATCTGCTTCTCGGCCTCGTCGCGCAGATCGTGCTGGCACTGAGGGCAAACGCTCAATATCCCGGCGCTTGTCGGCTCGGTCTCAGCTCCGCAGTTCGGGCACTTGATGACTGCCATATCGATCCTCCTGGCCGGGTGCGGCGTGCGATGCCGCCCTCGCCTTAGGCGAAACTCGCCTCAGTCGAAATCTCGCTAAACTTCGGTGGACAGAGCCGCCGCGGCGGGCATCCGTGCGGCCGCACGCGCCGGGATGATAGCCGCCAGCAGGGAGAGCAGGGTCCCGACGACCAGTGAGATGAGGATGTAGAACCCCATCTCTTTCCAGTCCATTTTCGCCGGAGTGGAGAAACCGGACTTGATGCAGACCGAAAGCAATATGAACAGGTGCCCGATGAGCACTCCGACAATCGAGCCGATGAAGCCCAAGAGCGCCGACTCGATCAGGAACAGCCGGACGATGAAGCCATCGAGGGCTCCCAGGCATTTCATGGTGCCGATCTCGCGGAAACGCTCGGTGACGGACATGAGCATTGAATTGGTGATCCCGACGCCGCAGACGAGCAGCGACATGACGACAAGCCAGTCCTGTTTCCCGGCCCTTTGCGCTTTCGCGTCGTCGGCTTCCTTTTTGGATTCCGGCGTGCCCTGGTCTACGCTCTGGATCGTCTCGACGCTGTGGCTAAACTTGTTGGCTTCGCTGCGGTCGATGCCCTCCTGCGCCACTTTGGAGGTCAACACGGACATCAGGAAGGCGATGCCAAGAATGATGCCCGCGGCCGTGATGGCGGCTCTGCCGATGCGCAGGGTGACGTTGCGGAGGCTGATGCGGAAAGCATCCGCCCAAGGGAGGGCGATCAGCTTTTGGATCTCCGTCCCCGCTTGGCCTTCGGAGGCGAGTTGCGCGAGCTTCTTGACATCCATACGGATCACGGCTCCAGTGGCAGAGTGTAGTCGAGCGCTCGGCGACCAAAAAACCCTGTCGCGCCAAGGACCAGCCGCGACAACAAGCTGTCCGTGGCCCGACAAGGGGCTGTCATAATGGGGCGGTTATCGTAGCACGACCCTATGTGACCGTCAAGCGCACCAGGCCCCGTTCCCCGGCGTGACGGGTCATTTCGTCAGCGGCTTTCGGTTGTCCTCCCCCAAACGAGCTTTGTTGTGTTCCTTTTTTCGCCGGCGATTCCCTTCCCCATGCGGCACCAAGTTCCCTTCCCGGTGAGCAAGAAAAGCTGTCCTGGAAACGACGGCCGTCCCGACGTCAGGTGTGCGGCCCTGCTTGGCGATGAGATGCCCTGCGCAGAGATGGACGGCGATGGACCACAGAGACACAGAGAACACAGAGAACGGCAACGTCCTTTAACGCCTATCGTGGGGCAGGCGGGCCGTTTCCCAGTCGTTCTCTGTGCCCTC
>CAYWBK010000081.1:0-17193 GCA_964455745.1 uncultured Armatimonadia bacterium | reverse complement strand
TCGTTCTCTGTGCCCTCTGTGTCTCTGTGGTTCAACGCCGTTCGCCCTTCATCTTGGGATACGGTCAGCCTCTGATAAGATTCCGAGCGCTTCGTCTGCCGGTTGTCAAAGCGGCGTAATCTGGGCGATGAAAGAAGCAACAAGGACACGATTCGACGGGCCGGTCGCACTCTGGTGAGTGCTCCTACAGACTTTACCGCAGACTCTTTCGCCGGTGGCAATTGGCGCTTCGCCCCCTGCGGGGCTTTACGGCATCCGCTTACCCGACGAGGTTAGCCTGCAACGATCCGATCAGGCTATATGTACACATCGAGAAAGGCCATTGCCACAAGGTGATTCCCGCTGAGTGAGGGAACTCCTCCATGTCCTCACCCAACTCGCCTCAACTGGAGCGTCCGCCCGAATGAAGTATCCCCTGGCTGCGCTGCTCATCGCCGCATCTACGGCCTTGGCCGTCGCCGACGACACCCCCGCAGTCTGGCGCGCCGGAGACGTCACATACCGCTACGCCGCCGCATCCCGCGATCTCAGCGCCATCTGTGGCGGCAAGACGATCCACCCCCTTGCCGGTTTCGGCCCCCGTTTCATTCTCGGTGGCAAGGAAGTCGCCCTGGCCGACGCGACGGTGCGGCTCATCGACAGCAGGCGGCAGGGCGAGGCGCTTGTCTGCCGATACGAGGTCACCTCAGGCCCCGACAAGGCCGCCTACGAACTGCAGATCGGCCCATCGCCGGCGGGCTTGAAGCTGCACGTTACCTCGCAACAACCGTGCGCCCGTGTCATCCCCGGTATGACGCAGGGCTTAGGCAAGTGGTTCCGCTTCGGCTACACGCGCCACGCCGAGCCTTACGGCCAGCAGTTCTGGCCGATGATGGCCTTCGCCCCGGACGCGGACGGCAGCGCCGAGGGTCTCTTCGCGAATGCGGTGTGGGACATGTCCCTCTCGAACGGCACTTCATGGGACGCCCCCGACCAGCGCTTCACCGGCGCGGGCGACTTCGCCGCCGGGCTGGATGTGGTCTACACCCCGCGCACCGACGGCTCCCGCCTGCCGCTCGACGAGACGCTGACGCTGCGCCTCGGGCGCGACCTTTGGGCGACGGCGCCTCCGCTTCAGCAGAAGCCCAGCGAGTACGCCCGCGAATTGGGCGGCGAGGTCTTCCTCGACATCTGGGGCGGGCGCGCGGACGAGGCGGAGTACTTCCTGCGGCATGTCACGGCGATCACCGGCGGGCAGACGCGCTTCTACTCAGTCTTCGAGGACTGGCAGGCGGGCGGCTTCGACTCCCTGCTCCCGGACAGCATCTTCATGCCGGACTATCCGCCGAACCCCGGCATCGGCAGCATCGAGGACTTCCAGAGCCTGTCGCGCTATGCCAGGACGCTCGGGCGCTTCGGCCTGCGCACCAACTACGTCTACCTGCGCCCCGGGTCGCCGAGCGCGAAGGCCGGCAAGGCCGTGCAGGCGCTCGATTCGACGGGCAAGAAGGCCTGGTTCACGCGGCCATCCGACTGGCTCGGCCTCGCCCACCGACAGGAGACCGAAATCGGTGATCTCTTCGCGACGAATGCAGGCTTCACCGATCAACTCGGCAGCGCCGGGTGCCCGTGGGGTTACACCGACTTCGACGCCACGAAGCCGGGAGCCGGCGCGATGAAAGTTAGTCAGCAACAGCAGCGCCAGTTCCTGCGGTACATCAAGGACGCGCATCGCGGCCCGATCGGCTCCGAGACGCTCATCGACGAGACGCAGATCGGCGAGTTCATGGACACCGGCGACTTCGGCATCTTCGACGGCTATGACCGGGCGTTCACGCCGGAGTTCAAGTTGCGGCGGTTGCAGCAGCAGACCACCACACACGGCATGGGCCTCATGTACCGCTACTTCGAGATGCCGCCCTTCCCGAACTTCAGCTCCGGCAAGTGCACTTACCTGTCAGATCCGGCGCAGTATGACGACTACCGGGCTGCCGAGGTGCTGTACGGCAACGGCGGCTATCTCTTCTATTATCCGGGAATGCCGTGGGACTACGTTCTGACCGAGTGCGTGGTCGTCGGCAACCTGCAGCGCCACTACGCGGTCCAGCCCGTGCGCTCGGTCCGCTACTGGCGCGACGGCCGCTGGCAGAGCCTGATGCAGATCGTCGCCGCGGGCGTGAACCCGCTGCCCAACCCGTGGGCCAAGGAGCCCGGCCTCGACTGCCTGCGCCGCATCTCAATCGAGTACGCCAACGGCCTGCACGTCGTAGTAAACCGCCTGCCCGAGGAGTTCACGGTCGACGCGAGCGGTCAGGCCATCGTCTTGCCGAAGTCCGGCTGGGTCGCATGGACGCCGGACGGGAAGTTGCTCGCCTACTCCGCCTACGCTCCGGGCACGCAGCACCGCATCGACTTCATCTGCGACGACGACGCCGGCTTGCAGTTCATCAACCCAAGGGGCCAGGAAACCCTTGGCGAAACGCAACTCGCGCTTTGGCGGCGGGGCAAGGTCGTGGCCCGCGTGGACCCAAAAACGGGCGATGCCGTGATCGACGGGAAGCCGGTCCGCTACCAACCGCCGAAGCCCAAGCCCCTGAGCAAGATCGACTTCCGCTTCGACAAGAACGCACAGGGATGGGTAGGCCAAAGCTGCCTCGGGCCGCTGCTGATCCGCGACGGGGCCATGCAGGCCGACATTGTCGGCGAGGACCCATACATCTGCGCACCCGCGGTCGACCTCGCGCCCGACAGCGTGAAAACGGTCGTCGTCCGTATGAGTATTACTTGCGGAAAATTCGGCCAGTTCTACTTCTCGGCTGAGGGGGAAAAAGTGGGGCCGGAGGACATGTGCATTCACTTCGACGTGGTGCCCGACGGCAAGATGCGCGACATCCGCATCGACGTCGCCGGTCACCCACTATGGCGAGGCCACCGCATCATCGGCCTGCGTTTCGACCCCGAGCACGGCGAAGCGCCGGGGAAGGTGGTCATCGAGTCCATGCGAGGGGAGTAATGCTTGTTGGTGTCACGTGAGCGGCCATTCCCTGCAGGGACACGCGACCGTCTCGGCATAACCAAAGTAGCGGGGTGTCCCGTGAAGCGGGACGGGGACCCCGCCACACCGGGCAGGAGCATCCTGCCGTTTGAAACCTGCCCTCACGCCCAAGCTCCCGCCTTCAGCCTCTCCTCTTCCTGCTCCACCCACCGCAAGGGCCTCAATACCCCGCTGAGCAGAAACTCCAGCTTCTCCGCATCGGGGACCTTCCGGCGCATCGCGTCGACGCGCATATAGAGCCATCGCGCCCGGATGAACGCCGGCAGGGCGGCCAGTTCATCCTCCTCCACCCGCAAGACCCGCTGATAGCCGGCCATGAAGCGCCTCATGCGAGGCCAGTCAAGGGTGAACGGCTGGGTCAGAGAGCGGATGTCGGCCGGATCGAGGGGGCTGTCACGCCGGCCGGCGAAGAAGATCAGACCGTCGGTGATGTCGGCCATGCGAGGCTGGTGGCTGACCCAATCGAAGTCGAAGATGCCTGCCACACGGTCGCCGTCGAACAGCAGATTGCCGGAGTGGTAGTCGCCGTGCACGATGGCCATGGGGAGAGACCAGTAAAGCTCGTCCGGAAGCTCTTCGGCCACGCTCTCGGCGACGAATAGCAGGTACCCGATCATATCATGGGCCGCCCTGCAGTCGGCAATGCTGTCACCGGGGTCGTCGCTGCCTTGGCCGGGCATGCTGTCGGGGAGTGCGCACGCCTCATCCTCGCGCAGTCGGTGCATCGCCCATAGAAGCCCTTCGCGCGAGGGGCCCGGCGCAAAGAGCCGCTCCACAGGCTTGTGGCCCTCGATTTGCGCTTCAACGAGCGCTTCGTGGAATCTGCCGAGCGCCTCTCCGGCAGCCTCGACTTGCGCCAGACTGCTCGGGTCGTGCGGACGTCCGCGCAGTAGGAAATAGAGCTCGTACACGTCCCCGTTGCTCACAACCCAGCGCTCGCCCTGCGTGGTCAACACGGCCACTGGCACGGGCACGCCGGCGTCAGCCAAAGCGGCCATGACACCGTGGTCGTACTGCAGTTGCCCCGGGCTGCAGTAGCGCGGATTCCGGCGTCGGAGGAAGTAGTCTCCAGTTTCGGACCGTACAATGATACTGGCGTTTGCAGTCCCCGCGCCCGGCCGCGGGAAGCTGATCTGCTGCCCGATCTGCCACGCCGGAAGGACCTCCAGCGCTTCCCGCGGGGGCAACGAATTGTTGCGTGATGCTACAGTCACCGCGTGCTATCACACCACCTGCGGGCCTCCCATCCTCGGGCCCGTGTGAATCCGTAGGCATACCAAGTAGCCGACAGTACACACCACCCTCGGCCTCGGCATGGATAATGTACCCACCGACCGGGACCGGGTAACACGCGCTGTACCCAGACCCCGGCAGTGGCCGCCGTCCGGTCTGCGCGTCAGCCCTCAGGGAACCGAAATCGCCTTCAGGAGGTTAAAGACCGGGGCGCGGGGAAAAGCGTTCCGACGCGCGCCCGCCGAGCGACAGTTCGCTGCGGGCCTCAATTCCACACACCACTGAGGAGTGATACTAATGGCGGTTCCCTTTGTTGATGCCGATGTCTGCACCGGTTGCGAGCTTTGCACCCAGATCGCTGCGGACACCTTCGCGATGAGCGCCGACGGCGTAGCCGAAGTAGCCAACGCAACCGGCGACGACCAGGACACCATCCAGGAAGCCATCGATAGCTGCCCTGTGACCGCGATCTCCTGGAAGGACTAGTAGCCTCGCGTGGGGCGGGCGTCTCGCCCGCCAAGGCCGTACAACAGCGGTCCCATACCGCATGGCCACCAGAACCAAAGACCGCCGGCAGCCCTTTCGCGGGGTTGCCGGCGGTTTGTCCATTTGCGTCTTACGGCCTTCGCGGGCGAGACGCCCGCGCCACGCGAAGGCTACCCGCGCCCCCCCCTTACCAGGTCATGCTAAGCCCGCTCTTCATGTTCTCGATGGCCTGCCTGATGCTGGCCTCCCGGTCCGGGCTTTTGATCGTCAAGCTCATCCGCACGAACCCCTCGCCATACTCGCCATACACCCCGCCGGGGATCGCCAGAATGTGGCATTTCTCCATGAGGTCCTTCGCGAAGCCCGCGCTGGTGTACCCCTGCGGGCAGGGCACCCAGACGTAGAAAGTTGCCCGGGGCTTCTCGATCGGGCAGCCAAGGCTCTGCAGGCCCTCGACGAGCAGGTCGCGCCGCTTCTGGTACTCCGCCTGTAGCGTCGGCACCCATTCTTCATAGCGGTTCAGCGCCACAGCCGCCGCGCGTTGGATCGCCATGAACGTCCCCGAATCCACGTTCGCCTTACACTTCGACAGCGCGGCGACGAACGGCGCGCCGCCCATCGCCCATGCCACACGCCAGCCGGTCATGTTGAAGGTCTTCGACAGCGAGTGGATCTCGATGCAGCAGTCTTTGGCCCCGTCAACCTCGAGGATGCTCGCCGGTCGGTAGCCGTCGTAGGCGACCTCGGAGTATGCGCAGTCGTTCACAATGAGGATCTCGTTATCGAGCGCGAACTTGACGGCTTCCTCAAGGAACTCAACCGGCGCAACCGCCCCGGTCGGGTTGTTCGGGTAGTTGAGGAACATCAGCTTCGCAGCCTTGGTCGCCGGCTTCGGGATCGCCTTCAGGTCAGGCAGGAAGCCGCGGTCCGCCGATAGCGGCATCGGGAAAGCCGCGCCGCCGCACCAGGTCGTCTGCACCTTGTAGACCGAGTAAGCCGGATCGGGCACGAGGACGACATCACTCGGGTCGATGTACGCCCAGATGATGTGCACGAGGGCCTCTTTCGACCCCAGAAGGCTTTGGATCTCGTTCTCCGTGCTCACCTCAACCCCGAAGCGCTTCTTCGCGAACCCCGCCACCGCGTCCTTGAACTCGGGGATACCGAGGCCGGTTTCATCGTACTGGTGCGTGGCGGGGTCTTTAGCCGCCTCGTACAGCGCCTCGATGATGAACTGCGGGGTCGGCATGTCCGGGTCGCCGATACCGAAGTCGATGAGCTGGATGCCCTCCGCGAGCATCCGGCGTTTCGTGGCGGCGACTTCGCGGAAAGGGTAAGGCGGGATGCGCTGGAGTCGCTGAGCAAGAGCAAGTTCCATATTGCCCTCCGGTGGCGTCAATGGACGCCGGGTTGGGGTTGGAATGCAACGGACGGGGGAGTACGAGGAGAGGTGACCACGAAGACACCAAGTCACGAAGGACGCCCCGGCCCCTGCCATTCGACGTTGTCATGTGCCGTTGTCATGTGCCGTTGTCATGTGCCGTTGTCATGCACCGTTGTCATGCACCGTTGTCGTGCGCCGTTGTCGTGTGCCGTTGTCGTGCGCCGTTGTCGTGCGCCGTTGTCGTGCGCCGTTTTCATGCGCCGTTGTCGTGTGCCGTTTCCCCCCTCCCTACGAGGGAGGGGGGCAGGGGGGTAGGAAGCCGTTCCCTCTCACACTTCCGCCTGCGCCAGAAGCGACGGATGGACCTCTCCCGAGAACGCCTCATTCGCCGGGCCGGTCAGGAACAGGTGATTGTCCTCGGCCCACTCGATCTGCAAATCGCCGCCAAGCAGCGTGACCGTCACCTTGCGATCGCACTTATCGTTGAGGATGCAGGCGACTGCTGTGGAGGTGGCTCCCGTGCCGCAGGCCATCGTCTCGCCGCTCCCGCGCTCCCACACGCGCATCTTCACGTGCTCGCGCGAGAGGACCTCGACGAACTCGGCGTTGATCCGGCGCGGGAAAAGCTCGTGGTTCTCAACCAGCGGCCCGACCTCGGGCACCGGGTACTTCGCCACATCATCGACGAAGGTGATGCAGTGCGGGTTGCCCACCGAGACGCACGTGACGGACAGCGTTTGCCCGCCGACCTGCAGATCGGCCCCGATCACCGGCTGATCCTTCGGCTCCCCGAGCATCGGGATGGCCTCGCGCGCCAGGCGCGGCTCGCCCATGTCCACCCTGACGAGCGTCACTACGCCGTCCACGACGGTCAGTTCCGGCTTAATGATCCCCGCGCCGGTCTCGACCGCGAGCGAAGTCTTGTCCGTCAGCCCATGCTCGTACACGAACTTGGCGAACGCGCGCATGCCGTTGCCGCACATCTCGCTCTCGGAGCCGTCCGCGTTCAGCATCCTCATGCGGAAGTCGGCCACCCCCGACGGACAAACGAGAATGATCCCGTCGCCGCCGATACCGAAGTGCCGGTCCGACAGCACGCGCGACAGTTTCGGAAGATCGTAGGCCGACAGATCCTCCTCCAGCGTGTTGATATAGATGTAGTCGTTGCCCAGTCCGTGGAGCTTGGTGAACCGCACCTGAAGCCTCCCAGACGGCGGAAGACGGAACCCGCCGCTATCCTTTCTCTTCATGCGGCCCGATGGCCGCGACAGCGCTCTTGTAGACCAGCACCTTCACTCCGTGCGTCTCGAGGATGAGGGTGAAAGTATCGAAGGATCGCACGATGCCGCGCAGGTCCTTCCCGCTGGTCAGCAGGACGCGCACCAGCGTGTCTGCTTTGCGAATTTCATTGAGGTACTCGTCCTGCACGTTCGGCTTCTCATTGCTCACTCTGACTCACCTGTTCTTCCCAAGCCTCGCCGCGACAATCGCAATCGTCCGCTCCAGCGCATCGAACTCAGTTTCGTTCTCCCACACCAACCATCGCGCCTGAGGCTCGCGCCTGAACCACGTCTCCTGGCGCTTGGCGAAGCGGCGGGTGTCCTGCTTGATGAGACCGACGGTCTCTTCCCAGCCGCGCACCCCGCGCAGGAACTCCAGCAGCCGCCGATAGCCGATGGCTTGCAGCGACTGCAGCGACGACGGGTAGCCCTGCTCCGCCAGCCCCCGAACTTCCTCAAGCCACCCGGATGCCAGCATCGCGTCCACGCGGGCCTCAATGCGCCGGTAAAGCGCTGGACGCGGACAGCTAAGAACGAAGTAGGCGGCATTATACCGAAGCCCCGAAGGGGCGTCAACGCGCTGGAGTTCCGAGATCGGGCGTCCTGTCATCTCGAACACTTCGAGCGCGCGAATGATCCGTCTGGTATCGGCAGGGCCGATCCGATCCGCCGCGACGGGGTCGACCTGCCGCAGCCGCTCATGCAGCGCCGCCACCCCGTCCGCTTCGGCCTCCGTTTGCAGCCGATGCCGCGTCTCCTGTTCGCACGGGTCCTCAGCCCGGGGGAACGCGAATCCCTGCAACACCGCCCGGATGTACAGCCCGGTTCCACCACACAAAATCGGCAGGTTGCCGCGGGCATGTATCTCCTCGATGACCCGCCGCGCATCCCGCTGGAAGTCGGCGACAGTGTAGGGGTCATCCGGCTCGACGAAGTCGATCAGGTGGATCGGCGCGCGGGCGCGCTCCTCGGCGGTCGGCTTCGAGGTGCCGGCATCGAGCCGCCGGTAGATCTGCATCGAGTCGGCGGAAATGATTTCGCCGCAACGCGGCCCAACGATCTCGCCGCCAAGCCTCTCCGCGATGCGCAAGGCCATCTCGGTCTTACGGGTGGCCGTCGGTCCTGCGATGACGAGAAGGGGGATGGAGGGGGGGAGGCAGTCGTTGCCGTCCGCCGCCTCCATCCTGCCGCGTTGCGCGCGGTCCCGGAGGAGTATACAGGGCGTCGAGTCAGAACCGGGGGCCGCTGAAGGAGGGGCCGGACTACGGGACCGCTGGCTTTGCCAACGGCACAAGCATCCGGCCCAACCGTCCGTGCGGGGCTGAACGGCTGGGCCGGATACTTCGCTGCGCTCGTAGTCCGGCCCCTCCGCACGGCCCGTGCCCGTCAATTCAGCACCTATGGTAGCCAGAGGTGAGGCGCCGTTCACCTCCCAAACCTCCGGTCCAGTTGCCCCAACTCCAGACTCACGATGATCGGGTCCCCATGGGGGCAGACCGCCGGCGTGCGCACCGCATACAGATCGCGCACCAGCCGCGTCATCTCCTCCATCGACAGCCTCTGCCCCGCCTTGATCGCCGCATGACAGGCCGCCGTCGCCAGCGCCAGCTCCGCGCGCTTCTCCTGCGAGGCCGAACGTTCGACCGAGGCCAATTCCTCCACAATCGCCTGCAGCGCCGCCTCCGGGTTCGCGTTCACCAGCGTCGCCGGCACCGAGCGCAACAGAAAACTCGCCGCGCCGAACGGCTCGACCTCGAACCCGGCGGCTGCGATGGCCTCCCGGTTAGCCTCGACCACAGCGGCCTCCTGTGGCGTGAACTCCAGCGTGACCGGCGCCACCAGAAGCTGCCGCGCCTGCCGCTGCAAATCCGCCTGCATTTTCTCGAGGCCGACCCTTTCGGCGGCCCGGTGCTGATCGATCACCAGCATGTCGTCGCCCGCTGCGGCGAGGATATACCGGTTGCCCACCTGCCCGATCACATCGGGGGCTGCCTCCGCCTGCTCATCGGGGACAATCAGCCTCTGCGGCGGGTGCGCCACCGGCGTGCTTGTGTCCTCGAAGTCCGTCTCATCTGGCTCGCCAGTTGTCGCCTGCGTGCCGAAGGTCGTCTTCTCCCCGAAGACCTCCAGCCCGTCGTCACGCTCGTCGATGGAATCCATGAACGGGTTCACGCGCAGGCGCTTCGCCCGGGCAAGGTCATCGCCTCGCGCCCCGAAGAACCTCCCCGCAGGCAGCGGCCCCGCACCCGGCCCCTCAGCGCCAACTCGGCGTCGCGAGGCCTGAGTGAGCGACCGGAAGCCCGCCTCCGCCAGAGTCTCCTCGACCGCCATCTGCACCAGCGAGTGCATCTCCCCCTGCCCTCGGAACCGCACCTCGATCTTGGTCGGATGCACGTTCGGGTCGACCTCGTCCGGCGACACGTCGATGTGCAGCGCGCACAGCGGCTGCTTGCCGGCGGGCAGGAGCATCCCGTAAGCCTCGGTAACCGCATAGCTGAGCGATTTGCTGCGCACGAACCGCTGGTTGACGAAGAACTGCTGGTACTGCTTGGTCGCGCGCAAGAGTTTCGGCCCGGAGACATAGCCGTGGATGTGCAGGCCGACCCGGTGGAGATCGACAGGCAGGAACTCGCGCGCCGCATTACTGCCGTAGATGGCCGACAGCACCGCCCGGCCGTCCCCGGCGCCGGGAGTGTTGAAGATCACGGCTCCGTTGTGGGTCAGCTTGAAAGCGATGTCCGGCCGGGCCAGCGCAAGCCGCGAGACCCACTCGCCGCAATGCCCGCGTTCCGTAGCCGAGGTGCCCAGGAACTTCAGCCGCGCCGGGGTATTGAAGAACAGGTTCGCGACTTCCACCGAAGTCCCCGGAGGGCAGCCCGTCGGCCCAAGTTGCGTCTGCGTCCCGCCCTCGATGATGATGATTGTGCCGGCATCGCTCTCAGGCTCGCGGGTGATGATCTTCAGGTGCGCCACTGCGCCGATACTGGGCAGCGCCTCCCCCCGAAACCCCATCGTCGCGATATGACCGAGATCGTCCTCCGCAGTGATCTTACTGGTCGCAAAGCGCTGTACCGCAAGCGGGAGGTCCTCCGGCGGCATCCCGTGGCCGTTATCGACAACCCGAATAAGCTTCCGCCCGCCCTCAACCAGTTCAACCTCGATCCGCGTAGCGCCGGCGTCAATCGCGTTCTCAACCAGCTCCTTAACGATACTGGCGGGCCGCTCGACCACCTCCCCGGCGGCGATCCGGTTCGCGAGGTTCTCCGATAGGACATGTATGCGGGCCATGACTGGATCACCCTACACAATGAACTGCCATTCGCCGTCGCCGTCCCCCCCTTCCCTGCGCCGACCGCAGGTCAGCAGAGGAACCTCAAGTTAGCGACTGACCGGCGCCGCCCTCTTCACCACGCCGTGAACCCGCCGTCCACCGCGAGGTTCTGGCCTGTCACATAACCGGAGGCGTCCGAGGCCAGATAGACCACCGCTCCCTTGAGATCCTGCCCGTCCTTCCCCATCCGCCCGAGCATCGTCTGTGCGTTGTAGCGCCGGATGAACTCCGCCGGCTGGCCGCGCTCGAACCCTCCGGGGGAGATGCAGTTCACGCGGATACCCCACTTGCCCACTTCGGCGGCGAGGTCTCTTGTGAGCGCGATCACCCCGCCTTTGGCGGCTGAGTAGTCGGCCATGTTGGGCACCATGTCCGAGCCGATGTACACGGATCGATCGCGCCCCACCATGCCACTGATCGACCCGACAGTGATGATCGATCCCTTCCTGGCAGGCAGCATCATGCAGATGGCCTCACGACAGCACAGAAAGGTGCCGCGGATATTGAGGAGCACGACCGCCTCGAAGTCCGCCGCCAGCCTCCCCATGACGCTCGAATCGCCTCCGCTCATCCGCGCCCCGCCGGCGGTCGTAACCAGCACATCGAGTCGGCCGTATTGCTCGGCCACATACCTGAAGCCGGCCTTGACCGATGTCTCATTGTCGACGCTCATCACCGTGCCGATGACCCTCGCGCCGGTGTGCTCGGAAAGCTCTGCCGCTACAACGTCGGCTTTCTCGGCTGAGCGCGAGGTGATGGCGAGGTCCGCTCCGGCTTCGGCGAGGGCCTCGGCCATGTCCAGACCGAGGTTCTGCGCCCCGCCCACCACCATCGCCACTCGCCCGCTGAGATCGAACAGCTCCTTGATATGAGGCCCACGCGAACCCATGCCGATCGCCTCCTCGCACGCCGGCTTCGGAGCATGCCCGCGATGACTGGCCGTGCTACTCCGATGTCGCCATGTGGTAGTACATCGACTGAACTCCGATGCGTCCGGGGCCGGTGAAGCGGTTCCAGACGATCTGCCCGGCGCTGGCAAGCAGCCCGGTTGCGAGCTTCTGCGATACGGTGTCCATGCGAACCGTGCGCGATTTGTAGATCCAGCCGCCCGGTTCGATGTCGATCTGCTCTCCCTCACCGAGGGCGACATCGAATACGTTCCCATACCCGTGCAGCCAGACGATCCCCTCCTGGCCGGTGCAAGTGAACGTGTCGATGAAGAAGCCTGTTCCGCTCATCAGGACGTTTGCAATGCCTTTGACGCGCGTGAACGAGTAGTCCACCCCTACGGTGGCGGCCAGAAACTGGTGCTCGCGCACATCGACGGCTGCGCCCCCCTGCAGGTGAAGCGCGAACACATGCCCCGCCCCATCGCGGCTGAAGGCGATATTGCCCGGCCCGTGCGCCTCGGTCATAAAGATCGGTATGCCGGCCATGATCCTCTTGAAAGCCCCCTTGAGCGGGTGAAGCTTGACCTCCACCGCCGGGTCCTTCCACAGCAGGATGTGATGCTCGAAGTAGACGGGCACCGCGCCTAATTCGAGGTGCAACACGGGCACGAGTTCGCCCTCGAGGTGGTAGGTCACCCCGGCGTAGGTCTCATCCCTCGCGGCCGTCGGCATCAGGACAGGTACTGCCATCTGCAGTCAGCTCCTCTCGTGGATGGATCGGGTTATCACTCATGACTCGAGCAGGTACACCCTTGCCGGAGCCGCCTCAGCCCCCACCAGCTTCAGCGGCGCCGCGACGAGCGTATAGTCCCCCGGTTCGATAGCCGACAGGTCCAGCCCTTCGATGATGACGATCCCCTTGCCCAGCAGCGCATGGTGCGCGGGGTGTGTAGGGCTGTGGTACTGGTCGACGGACAGGTAATCCACCCCGACCAGCCGGATTCCCTTCTCCCACAGAAACTCCGCCGCCGAGCCGTCGACATAGATGAACGCGGGGTTGAACTCCGGGTTCCGTAGCCGCTCCGAGTTCCCCGTCCGCAGCAGCACTCTCTCGACCCCGTCCCAGTCGAGTGGAGCGAGGTCCACAGCGCCGATCCGCTCCGTCACATCGAGCCGCACAACCCTTGCCGGTCCCACGAGCACTTCAGGGCTGACCGTCTCGATGGCCTCACTTCCATCGACATAGTGTCGCGGCGCATCGACATGCGTCCCGGTGTGGCATCCCATCGAGAACCGCGAGTTGTTGGAGCTGTCCCCGTCCGCCATCCGCCGATAAGTCTCCAGCGCCGGCGCATCGGTTCCAGGATACACCAGCATGTCATGGTGCAGGGACATCGAAACATCATGAATGCGCATGGCACCAAACCTCCGTCTGCCGCTGTCGCCGTTTCCGCATCCCCCAGACCCCCGCATCCTCAAGGGCCTTTGACGTTGGAAATCGCGGGGGGTTGGGGCTGGGATCGCATAGCGATACCCCTGCAATCCCCCAAGGTGTTAGGGCCGTTCGGCAGTTCTGCTGAAGATCCTCGTCTGACAGGGCACTAACTCCGCGGCTTCGGCCTGCCAGCGCCCCAGCGCAAGGGTCCGCAGGGCAGGATTGCCAAGATAATCAGTGCATTGCCATCGAGGGAGGCGACGGAGGTGGAAAGCCCGGCAGGGCCCAGCTTCACTTGGTCAGCGGCACGGCGACTCTCACCTGTGCC
Organism: uncultured Armatimonadia bacterium; assembly: GCA_964455745.1. Classification (GTDB taxonomy): domain Bacteria; phylum Armatimonadota; class Zipacnadia; order Zipacnadales; family CAYWBK01; genus CAYWBK01. The sequence continues at coordinate 3,792 of CAYWBK010000081.1, read as the reverse complement.
GCGCGCAAGAGCCGACCGTTGAGCTTGTACCCTTTGCGCACCTCACCGACGATGCTGCCCTCGCAGGCCGCGTCGGTCTCGACGCGCTCCACCGCTTCATGCACCGCGGGGTCGAAATATTCGCCCACGGTCGGAACCGCTTCCAGGCCGAAGCTGCCCGTTATGTCCCGAAGCTGTTGGAGGATCATCGCAACCCCCTGCGCGAAGGCCGTCGGGTCGGCGTCGGCGTGGTCGAGCGCCATCTGGAAATGATCGAGCACCGGCAGCAGGGATGACAGGAGCTGCTCGTTGGCGAACTGCAACTGAAGCGCCTTGTCCTGTGTGACGCGGCGCTTATAGTTCTGAAGTTCCGCCACGGCCCGCAAATGCCGGTCATGCTCCTCTTCGTATTGCTTGCGCAGCTCTTCCAGCTCCGACGCCGCGGGGCCGCCCTCAGGCGCAGCCTCGGTCTCGGCGAACAGGGCGTCTACATCCTCGTCGCTCGGCATACCGGCGGCAAGTTGGTCGGCGTCTTCGACATCTATCTGGATCCTGCGTCCGCGCTTCTCTTCGTCCGACATTACCTATCACCTATCCGTATCGCCGCAGGCCTCACACGTCGCTGTCAGGCGACGGGATGCCCGGCGTGTCTTTCTCTTCTCTCTTGCGGATGACTGCGTTGATGAGCAATATTGCCTCCGCAGCCTCTGCGGCGGCTCGCAATGCGTGTTCCTTCACCTGCGCCGCATCGACGACGCCCAGCGCCAGCATATCTGCGACTTCACCGGTGTCGCAATCGATCGCGTACTCGGCGCTGTCGGCGGATGCCTGGCGGGCGACGGCGTCCTCGACCTTCTCCAGCGGGTTGAACCCGGCGTTGGCGATGATCTGCGACACCGGCCGCTTGAGCGCTTCAGCCACGCAATCGACGCCGTAGGCGGACATTCCGCGCACCGTCTCCCGCAGCCTCCGCACTCGCCGGAAGGCTGCGATCTCAACCGCGCCGCCCCCTGGCACGACCCCTCCGCGCAGGCTCGACTGCACCGCCCAGGCCGAGTCTCTGGCGATGCGCTCGCGCTCGTCGCGCACCTCGCGGGTCGTCGCGCCGACAAGGATCGTCGCCGCCGCTTCGCCGCCCCCGCCGACAATCCTGATGTGACCGAGCCGCTCGTCCTCGCAGACCCGCTCCGCGGCGCCGCACGCCGCCGCCAGTTCCTCGGCGCTGCGCTTGAGCGCCGTCCGCTTCAGCGGCATCGCGCCCGTGTGAGCCGCAATCCGGGCGATGTCTTTCGCCGATACCCGCCGCACTGCCAGCACGCCGACCTGCGCAAAGGCGTCCTCGGCGGTCTCGCTGATCGCCTTCTGCGCGATGACGCAGTTCACGCCGGAGTTGACGAGGCGGGTGATGCCCTCCTCAAAGCCCGCCTTCAGCTCCAGGTACCGGCGGAAGCCCGCCTCGGTTCCGAGCGCATCGTCCCCGACCGTCTCCGGCTCCAGCGCATCATCGAACAACGCGATCCTCGCCGGCAAGACCTCGCGAGGCATCTGCCGGCTCATTCGCGTCTTGTCGATGACCAATCCCGCGATGACCTCGCTGTCGGCTCCCTCCCGCGCGAGCACGAGGTCGGCCAGGCAGAAGGCGGGGCCGTGGAGCAGCTTCTCCCGGTCCACCGATGTCGCGGCGGCGACGATCAGATCGGCGGTCGCCGCATCCCCCCGCCCTGCGATCAGCGCCGCCTGCCGGAGCAGCGGGTCGTCCAGCCTCGAGATCGGCCTCGCCAACTCCTGGCAGACCCCGACGGCCTCCTCGATGCCAAGCCGAATCCCCTCGATGATCCTCGTGATTGGCACGCCCCGCTTCGCCTGTGCTACTCCCTCGGCGATCAGGGCTGCGGCGAGGATCGTCGCAGTCGTCGTGCCGTCCCCGACCCGGCTTTCCTGGGCGCGCGCCGTGTTGATGAGAAGCCGCGACGCCGGATGTGTAACGTCGATCCTTTCCAGGATTGTCGCGCCGTCGTTCGTGATGGTCACGTCGCCGAAGCGATCGACCAACATGCAGTTGAGGCCCTTAGGCCCGATGGTCCCTTCGACCGCCGACGCAACCGTCGCCACGGCCTGCGCATTCGATAGAAGCGCCGCGAGGCGTTCGTCCGACTCGTGACGACCGGCCGGGCGAGCGCTGCCGCCTGCGGAGCTGTGTGCTGAGGCCATTCGTAGGTCCTTTGGGTGCAGCGCTGTTCGCAAAGCTGTGGGGTGTCTGAGCCGCGCGCAGCGTGGCTCGGACGGGGACCCCACAGATCCCCGTTAGCGCGGTGGGTCCCGGCCCGCGCCTGAGTGAACAGCATCGCCTTTGGATGGGGAGACAAAGCCCGGGGTCAGTGCGAGAATCGCGCGGCATCGGCCACCGCGGGGGGCGTGCGAGGGGACGCCTTCCCCCTCACTGCTCCTCTTCCGCCGCCCGCTGCGCGGCGAGCCGCTCCACCTCGTCCGCGATATAGTTGACGATGGCGGCTGCCTGCCGGTAGTCCATGCGGGTCGGGCCGAGCACCCCGACGGCCCCCGTGCGCGAAGCTGGCCCCGCGTATGACCGCACGACGACGCTGCAGCAGTGTAACGAAGGAAGCTCGATCTCCTCACCGATGCGCACAGTCACCTGCGCCGTCTCGCCGCCGGAGCGCAGAAGCCGCGTCACGGTGCCCGTCTCATCCAGCGCCTCGATCACCGAGCCAAGCGCCTCGCGCGCCTCGAACTCCGGCTGCGCCAGGGCGTACGCGGCCCCGTCAACGTACACTTCCGCTCGACGCGGCGAGGTCACCACGGTCTGCACGAACGCGAGAAGGTCCTCCGGTACTGCGACGCCCGGCAACTGCTCTTGCAGCGTCCTTGCCGTAAGGCCATCGACATCGCTGATCGCATGGCCGGTTAGCGCTCGCTCGAGGACCCCGCTTATCGCCTCGATGACGGCTGCCGGAACCGGCTGGGACAGGCGCACAAGATGCTGATGATGCTCTCCGTCCGATGTCGCATACCGAAGCAACACGTTCGTCGCGCTGACGGGCGACATACGGATCATCGTGAAGGTCGGCTCCGGCTCACCTGGGGTCATCACCATCGCCGGGTAGCGCGTCAGCCGGGACAGAAGCCGCGAGGTGGCCCGGTAAGCGGTGTCCAGCTCGCGAGCCATCCGCCGGTACTCGCCGTGGACCCACGCCAAGTCGGGCCGCGCGGGCAGGCCCTCGGACATCACCCGGTCGACATAGGCCCGGTATCCCTTGTTCGCCGGCACGCGCCCCGCCGAAGTGTGCGGCTGGCGAATGTAACCGGCGTCCTCCAATACCGCCATCTCGTTGCGGATCGTCGCCGTGCTGGCGCCAACGCCGTACCGCTCACGGACGGCCTTCGAGCCGACCGGCTGCGCGGTCCTGACGTGCTCGGTGACGATCGCGCCGAGTATCTGTGCCTGACGGGCGTTCAGGTTACCTCCGAACCCGTGTCTCATCGCTCACCATTCTCGCCGCAATGAAAGCACATCTTCAGGCGTCTCCGACGGACGTCGCATACGGACGCCACGATGGCCTCTCCACTAAACCAACGGCGAGCGCGTTCCCCGCAATCCTACTTTCCCACGAGGAAGGATAGCATCGGATTCCGGCCCTGTCAAGGCCGCGCGAAGGGTGCGCGAAGGGTGCGTCTTTCAATTGTAGGTAGTGTTCCTACGCCGGTTGTGCGGCCCTGATCGGCGATGAGATGCCCTGCCTAGAAATGGACGGCGATTGACCACCGAGACACAGAGAACACAGAGAACGGCAACGT
>CAYWBK010000080.1:0-17430 GCA_964455745.1 uncultured Armatimonadia bacterium | reverse complement strand
TCTTAGCCCCAGCCCCCCGCATTCTGGACGCCTTTGACCCTGAAAATCGCGGGGGATTGGGGGAGGGATCGCGTAGCGATACCCCTGCAATCCCCCAAGGTGTCAGAGCCGTTCAGCGATCTTGCCGTTTTGCCATTCGACCAAAGCTTCTCGTCTGACAAGGCACTAGCGCTTCTTTCGGCGCGTTCACAAAGGGGCTCTTCCTCAATGTGTGTGGGTAGTGGTCTCGAACTGGTCTTGGCCAGGATTTCGTATCAGGACGCGGGCTGGCCGTTGTCGTCGCGTCCGCCAGGACGCTTGGCGCGAAGCGCCCCTCAGCCGGGTGCTTCAGCGCCCGGATAACACGGCCTCGGCTCTCTGTGCATCCGCAGGACGCTTGGCGGCGTAAGCCGCCCGGAGTCGTTGAGTGCGGGACTGATCGGGCCTTCGGCCATCCGTCCTGGCGGACGGAGATGCCGGTATGCGGCGGATGTCCCGGACGCTGAAGCATCCGGCTGAGGGACCCCGCCTGCGGCGGGGCCGGGCGTCTGCGGACGCAACGGCAAGGGATAACGCCACGCGCCCGAGACGACTTGTTCAGCCAATGTTAAGATACCCACACACATTGAGGAAGACCCTCACAAAGGTCGGCGAGGTCCGGGAAGCGAAAGCACCACCGACGTGGAGAGGCTCCAACCTGGCACGTGACGAAGAGGGGTATCAGTAATGATCGTTGTCGTTCTCGGACTTCTGCTTGCCGCCTGCGGCGCAGTCAGCGCCCAGCCCGCGTTGTCGCCATCCATCGAGGCCGATGCCGACTACCTGCTCACCACCGGCGATTTCATGCAGGCGCAGTTCGGCATGGCGGTCGAGGCGGTCGGGGTCGAAGCCGACCGCACCATCATCCGCACAACCGGGGCCGAGTTCGTCTTCGAGCCGGCGAAAGGGCTTCTTCATCTGAAGCAGCGCCTCGGCAAGCCGCGCGAGGCGGCGGTTGTGAGCTTCCCGGCGGGCGCGCTGTCGGGCCTGCGAGTCACGCAGCGGGGCACCGGAGCGGTGCTGATGACGGCAGATGGAGGGCGGCTGCGGTTGAGGGTCAACAGCGATTCGCTTCTGATGCTGAAGACCGCCACGGCGCTGACGGTCTCGTACCGGCTGGGATTCAGCCCGGCAACGCTGCGGCAGATCGCCGGCAATCACCTGTATCTGGACGAATATGGCGGCGTCGGCAGTTACGTGGCCGCCGGGCCACCGGGGGGCAGCGACGGGCGCGAGGGGCTCAACGTCACCCACAACCTCAAGGCGGGGCAGTTCCTGTGGATGTCGGTCGGACCGCCGCGCCCATTCGACTGGCAGGCTTCGCTGCAAGATCGCGTCATCTGGCACTGGTCCAACCAGACCGGCTACCCGACGGACGCGGAGATCGAACGCTGGAGCAAGTACGGAAACATGCTCCTACAGCAGTCCGAAGTGATGTTGTGGAAGGACTGGAGTCTGAGATTCATCCCGCGCAACGGGATCGAAGAGTTTCAGCGCGTCAACGACACCTGCCGCAAGCTTGGAATGCGCAACTACGTGTACACGTCGCCTTTCTACTTCCTGTCCGGCACCGGGCAGGAAAACAAGGCGATGAACAGCTTCGAGCACTTCGACCAGACCGGATTCTCGCCCGGAGATGATCGCGGCCTCAACTGGCCGATCTTCCTCAGCGAGATCACGAAGGTGATGCGCGAATACAAGCCGCAGGGGCTGTACTTCGACGGCATCTACGGCAACATCGTGCGGACGTACTTGATCTCTCGCAAAGCGCGCGAGGTCGTCGGCGACAAGGGCATCCTCGAGTACCACGCTACCGGAAGTCCGCCCGGAGGGGGCGTGTACCTGCCGCAGATCGACACATACTACACGTTCATGCTCCGTGGGGAGGGCTGCCAGGACCAGTATCGCAACGATGACTATCTGCGGTACTTCGTTTCGACGTACAACATCAGCAACTCCATCGGCGTGTTGTGCGACAACAACGATTACAAGCTCGACAAGCCGTTCATCGACACGCTGCTCGACCGCAACATCCGCCTGCACCTCATCCCCGGCTGGCTGGACGACTATCGCGGGCAGGTGATGGCGCAGGATTACTGGCCCGCGCTGAACGCCGGCCTGCAAGCCCGCGTGGATGCGGCGTGCGTGCGCCGGAACACGGATGCGCAGCGGAGATGGCAGCGCCTGGACGAGGTGAGCACCCGGAAGATCGAGGGGCTGAAGCTGCTATACGAGGCGGACTTTGCGGACGCCGGGCTGAAGGCGGTGGCAGCCCCTTCCACGCCGGGCCAGGCGGTGCAGATCAGCCAGCCCGAGAGCATCGCCTACATCCCTCTGGCCGACGGCTGGGGCGGATACTTCAGCCCGAACAGCGAGGGCAACATTGCGGCCGCAGGTAGGGTGCTGAGCATCACCGCGCGGTCGAACACCTGCGCTTACATCGAGCGACCGCTGCCTGACAACGTTGCGGCGGTGCAGTGCAAGATCCGCTGTATGGCCGATGGGGGGATGTCATGGGGACCGGGGCTGATGCTGAGAGGCGACAGCGGGGGCTACCGGCTGAACGTGCGCGCTGACGACCGCGTCGCCATCGACCGGGGCGCCGATCAGACGCTCTTCGACGACTACCCGGCGGGGCAATGGTACTGGCTGCGGATAGCCGTGGTCGAGGACTTCATCCTCAGCGATGTCTCTCGCGACGGGGTGAAGTGGCAGCGGCTGCGTGTGGAGAGCGCCGCGCTGGGCGGCCACCTGAAGCTCCTGATCGGGAAGCTCGCGAACAGCGGGACCGAAACCGAGTACGCGCCGGTAGGTGGTCCGGGCACAAGCGAGATCGCCGAAGTGAAGGTGTACGGCAGATAGAAGAAGGCAGAGGCGGAGGGTCGGAAGAGAGCCACAAGACGCCTCTGAACGGGAGATGACCGATGCCAGATAGCAAGCCAGTCTATGACCGATGGGTGTGGGTAGAACTCACCGGGTTCGATAACGAGAGCCAGGACTTCGGCGTGGCGGCTTACATCGACAACGCCGGATTCGTACCCGATGTGGTGTCTTTACTGCTCTTCAATCCGGACTTCGTGCATACCCATGATGGAATGGAGACTGACCGGGCTTTTCCGGTGGATGTCTGCACGTATGGTGGCCACCCCTATGGCGTGGAGCGCCCGCGGCAGGAGTGGACCCGGTACCAACTCGCCGGGCTGGTCCGGGAGCTGCACAGTCACGGCGCGAAAGTCATGTTCGCAGTGTTCGACCAGTTCTTGACGGACGAGTGGATCGGCCAACACCCCGAAGTCTGGCATGTCAACCGCAACGGCGACCGGGTGCGCTCGATATGCCCGTGGAAACGGCTGAGCGACGGCGCCTGGTACGAGGACTTCTTCGCGGCGCAGCTCGCGCGAGTGCTCGAGGACTACGAGTTCGACGGCTTCCATCAGGCAGACGGCTATTCACACCCTCGCCTGCCGCTGTATGAGGGCGACTATTCGGACGATATCACCGGGCAGTTCGTCGAGGCCACGGGGATCACGCTGCCGGCAGGCCTGGGCGAGCCATCCACCTACAATCCGGACGTCATCCGTGCCCGGCAGGCGTTCATCTGGCGCAACCTGCGCCAGGAGTGGCTGCGATTCTATGCCGGGCGCGTCGCCCGCTTCTGCAAGAAAATCGCAGATGCGGCTCACGCAAAGGGCAAGGTCGTCGTGGCCAACAACGCGCTGACCCGCGATCCGTTCCAGGCGCTGTACCGCTATGGCGTGGACTACAAGCTGATGGTCAAGGCCAGAGTGGACTCAATCATCTGCGAGACCGTCAATCCCGGCGTCTCGATCGGGGCCGAAAGCGGCATGGTGGCCGCTCCACACTATGACTTCCTGGCGATGACGCTCTTGATGAAGTCCTACCTGCCCGACACAGAGTTGCACTGCCTCAATAACGCTCACGATGTCAATGAACTCTGGGACGTGCTGCGCCACGGGCCGACGCTGTTGGAGCGCGAGGTCTACTGCAACAGCAACCTGTACCACTGGCGATCAGACCGAACGCTGGAGCGCTGTTCGTCGGGCCCTGTCGTGTGCTTGGCGGACGGCATCCGGCGGCATGAGTGGGAGTGGTTGCGGGAGTGGTGGGACCTGGGCTTTGCCGCTGCGCCAAGGCGTGTCGTGGGGGCGACGCTGGTGTGGTCTGATCGGGCGCTGGAGCGGCAACTCGACGAGTTCATCGCCACGCGACGCTGGACCACGCACAAGCTGCTGCACGAACTCACCAGCAGGGGCGCTCCGGTGCATTGCGCCGTGGACATCGCGGACATCGGGGTGGTCAACGGCCCGCTGCTGGTTCTGAACCCGCAACTCCTCCCGGAGGACGAGCTGGCGGCTGTCCTCGCCTACGACCGCGGGCCGGTCATCGTGATCGGCGGCGAGACGCCGGGGCTACCCGCCACGGACTTCGGCTTCGAGGACTGTTACGGCCCGGGCCAACTCGTGTGCCGTGTCTACGGGGCCAAGCCGAGCGGAAGCCACGACATCGCGTCGGACGAGCCCGAGGTCATCCCGCCCGACCTGATGGGCCTCGAGGAGCCGCCGACTTACGTGCAGGAGTTGTACTTCCGCAAGGTGTCTGACAGCTTCGTGGCTGCCTGTGCCGACGTAATCGCGGAATGCTCGGCGGCCCCGAGGGTGCTTTCTCGCTCCGAGGCAATCCGCGTGCAGGCCCTGGAACTTGGCGACCGCACCTGGCGCGTACTGGTCGGCAATGACAGCCACTACTACGTGGTGACGGACCTCGACATGGGCCGCGAGATCGAGAAGATCGAGCGAGTGACCGCGTTCCCGGGCACCCCGCCGGGGTTCAGCGGCTCTACGTTCGGGTGCAAGGTTCCCGGCAAGGGCGCGGTCATGTTCGACGTGACCTTCGCGGCGTGAGATAGCCGCGCGAGGCGGCCCCTCAGTGCCCCGGCTGCGGGATCGCCAGCGCCATTGTCTGGAAGGCCTGCAGCCGTACCGATACGGTGCGCCCCTGCAGCCGGTACCTCTCTTTGGTGACGATGTCCACGACATCGCGCGCGCCCGCCGCGACGGGCAGGCCGTCCTCGATGGTCACGCGGGCGTCGACCGCCTCAGCGCCCGGATTGTGCACCGCCAGGTACACAGCATCACTTCCCGGCTTGCCATAGCGTTCGACCAGGACGGTCTCCGGTCGCACATGCGCGCAGGTGATCGGCTCCCACCCGGCCTGCGTCAATGCCCGCAAGATGGGCACGTACTTGCTGTACAGCGGGCGAATCGCCTCCAACTGCGCCACATCTCCCCCATTCCCCGTTCCGGGCCACACCGCGTAGATCAGGTTGCGCTGGATGGCGCGTTCCTTGTCCGCCAGAGGGATGCTCAACTTCGTGTACGCGTAGTTCATGTGGCTCACGGGCTTGTGATAGGAGAGCGCCCGGCAGAAGCTGAGGTGGTCGGGGTCGTGGAAGCTCTGCAGATCGCCAGCCTCGCCAGCCCCCAGCACATCGAACAAATGCGCATAGAAGCCGTGGCAATAGGGGAATGTGTTCGCGAGGGTCAGCTTGCCTCGGCTGTGCATGGCGTCCCCAATCGCCGCATACAGCTCATAGTGCGAGAATCCGGCCAACTCGGCCGGGGCCTCGGTCTGGAAGCTGGGGATCAGCGGCAGGCCGGCCGTCGCCCAGTGTTGGGCGCGGAAGTCCTCGGCGGCATCGAACGAACTCCAGCCGACGCTGTCGATGTACGCGCCACCGACCCGCCTGTCGGTAAGCGCGGGGATGCCCTCGTAGTCGAACCACAGGCTGGCGCGCGAGGGCTTCGGAAGCTCAGGATCGGAGCAGCAGTTCAGGCCGACGCGGTCCGGGGGTGAGTTGTAGAACGAAGTCGGCTCACCCTCCCGCCCAACGTAGCTGTTGAGAGCCGCCTTCGCAAGCTCCGCGTCGGGCAGGCGTTTGGGCTGTACGAACGGGTAGTCGGTGAGCGCGCCCATATCTGCCGCGCGTTTAAGGCATTCGGCGAGGAATGCCTTGCACTGGAGATGACCGTCCGCCCCGTAAGCGCTCGTGCGCTGCCAAAGCGTGCTGGGCTCGGAGTAAGTGAACGAGTATCCCCCGTGCGCATTATCGAACTGGACGCGGTCCTCGGAGAAAGGCTCCTGTTCGTGGAAGACCATTCCGAAATCCTCGGGATTTGGCGCTTTCGTCGTCATCCATAGATGCCAGATGCCCTCGTGCTGGACGCGTTTGGTGAACAGGCTGGGGAACAGGTCGTAATACCGCTGAGTGGCGGCGCGGAAGCCCCAGCGAGGCTGGGGGACCGAGGCGAGCGTGAACCGAAAGCTCGCGTGCGAGGGGAACTTGCGCGTCAACGCCGACAGGCCAAGCTCCACCCGCGCTCCCAGGAACCGGCGCTCAGGAGTGAAGTCGTACCACAATGCGTTGAGGCGCGGCCAGTCCATCGGTCGCCCGATGAGCAAGCCCCGGTCAGCGGACGTGACGCTCGCCCACGGATAAGGCGACACCAAATGGGTCCCGCGCTTGCCGGCGACGCCGTACGCGAAGACGTTCTGATAGCGGCCGGTTTCCTCGATGTGGCGCGAATGATTCAGATCGTCGCCCCAGGTCCAGCCGCTTGCGTCGACCGGCAGGGCGAAGACGAGAATGATGGCGCGGTCTTTGCCGGTGAGATCGGCCAGATCTCCGGTGAGGTCGATGTGGTCGTCGGAGGCCCTAAAGCTTGCGCTCAAGGACAGGCCGAGGCTCTCGCAGCGTAGGTTGAGCGTACCGTCCGACGACGGCGGCGCGGCCTCGGTGAATCGGTGATACTGCGGGGCCTGCGTGATGTCCCAGGCGTAGAAGCCCCCGTAGCCGCCCGCTTTCGGGGCCACGTCCCTGCCGCCGAGGCGCACGTGGGTGGCGCTGCCCGACCCGTCGAGGGTCATCGCCAGGCCGTCTCGCGTGGACACCGTCGCGATATGCGGCCCCGGCGCCACCACCCCCATCGCCTCATGCAGGGCGCGGTCGACGCTGGTCGCGACGCGCCCAATCGGCGCGCCTGCGGGCAAAGATAGCGAGATGTTGTCGAAGAGAACCCCGCGCAAACCGCCCCCGGAATCGGCACGGAAGGCGATGGATGCGCTTGTCCCCATGTCGTGCGGTAGCCAGTCGCTGCCGGCGATCTGCTTGCCGTCGGCATCCATGACCCGGAAGCGCACCCGCTCCGCCTGATCCTCCACATCCACTCGATACCACGTGTCCGGCCGCATCCCGTCCGCCTGCCAGCGCGGGGCCCAGCCTCCGTCCGAGGTCGTCCACACCGCGAAGCCGGTGCGGTCGAACTCGAACCACCAGGCGTTGCCCTCCGGGCGCGGCTGGGCCACCACCAGGCGGTAGCCGCCGGCCTCCGCGGCGGGCTGCATGAACTCGAACGACAGCCGGTACGGCGGTGCAACCTTGAGACGCGTCGCGATACCTGCGTTGCCCGCGTCCCGGCGGATATGCACGGCCTTGCCGCCGCCGTGGGCATCGAAAGAGGGCGCGGCGGAGACATCAGGGATGAGTTCCCAGCGCTCGGGGTCGAGGCGCCCCGCGTCGAAGTCCTCGCGCAAGACCTCGCGCCATTCACCGGCAGGGGCGCAGGCAACGAGGCGAGGGAGCGCGAGGGCCAGGGCCAGCAGCAGGATGCGGCGGCCGGACGGGGAAGCATTGCCAGCTTGCATCGCAGAAAGCCTCCTTGGTGGCGCACGTTTTTCGCCGGCTCTTCCTCAATGTGTGTGGGTAGCTTGACATGGGCTGAATGGACTGTCCGGCACATCGGGCCGTGACCCGTTCGCCGGCCCCGTCTCGGGCACGCGGTCGTTGGCCGTGCCGTTGCGTCCGCAGGACGCCCGGCCCCGCCGCAGGCGGGGACCCTCAGCCGGATGCTTCAGCGTCCGGGACACCGCGCCGCACCAGGACCATCCCGTCCGCAGGACGGGTGGCCGAAGGCCCCATTGCCGCCCGCGCCGGCAGTGTAGGGCTTCGGGCGGCTACGCCGCCATGCGTCCTGTGGACGCAGAAAGAGCGAGGGCCTTGTTATCCGGGCGCTGAAGCACCCGGCTAAGGGGCGCTTCGCGCCGGGCGTCCTGCGGACGCAACGGCAACGGTTTACCCAGAACAGTCGGCTACCACCCTCGCCAAGACCAGTCTACGGCATCTACCCATACACATTGAGGAAGAGCCTCTTTCGCCACTCGCGCCCTCGCGACCTTGCCACGCAAGGCGGCAAACCCCTTATGGTTCCTTTATACATGGCCGCAGTCTCTCTATGCCATCTTTGCGCGCCTGAGGATATACTCTTCTCAGATGCACGGACCTGGACGCCATCCCCGAAGAGCGCGGACCACAGCGGGCACGGGGAACGGTCACATAATAGGGAGAGCGCCACTATGTGGGACATCTTCTATATCGCAATCACAGTCGTATTCTTCATCGTGGCCGCAGCGTTCGTGCGCGGCTGCGACCGGCTGTGAGGAGGACATCATGTTCGACACAATCATTGCGGCCATCGTATCTGTGTTTCTGCTTGTGTACCTGACGTATGCGCTTTTGAACCCGGAGCGGTTCTAGGAGACCATTATGACTGCCATCGGGATACTGCAGATGTTGCTGTTCTTCGTTCTGGTACTGCTCGCCACCAAGCCGTTAGGCGCCTATATGGCGCGCGTCTTCAACGGCGAGCGGACCATACTGACCCGCGTCCTGCGTCCACTGGAGCGGCTGATCTACCGCATCAGCGGCGTAGATGAGCAGCAAGACATGCGCTGGACTGCGTACGGCGCGGCGCTACTGGCGTTCAGCCTCGTCGGCGGGCTGCTCACTTACGCGCTGCTGCGGCTGCAGGGCATCCTGCCGTTCAACCCCCAGCACTTCAGTGGCAAGGACATGACGCCGGACCTGTCGTTCAATACGGCAGTATCGTTCATTACCAACACGAACTGGCAAAGCTACACGCCCGAGTCCACCGTCAGCTACTTCTCGAACATGATGGCTCTGGCGATGCACAACTGGATGTCCGCAGCGGCGGGCATGGCGGTGGCAATCGCGGTGGTGCGAGGCTTCGCGAGGCATACCGTCGACGGCCTTGGCAACTTCTGGGTGGACATCACCCGGGCGATCCTCTATGTGCTGCTGCCAATCTGTCTGATCTATGCAGTGGTACTGGTCTGGCAGGGCGTGCCGCAGAACTTCTCGCCATACGTGGACGCCACCACACTGGAAGGCGCGAAGCAGAGCATTCCGCAAGGGCCGGTTGCATCGCAGGAAGCGATCAAGATGCTCGGCACCAACGGCGGCGGGATCTTCAACGCCAACTCGGCCCATCCGTACGAGAACCCGACGCCGCTGAGCAACTTCTTTCAGATGTTTTCGATCTTCCTGATCCCGGCAGGGCTGACGTACACCTTCGGCAAGATGGTCGGCAACACCCGGCAGGGCTGGGCGCTATTCGCCGCCATGTCCCTGATGTTCATGGTTGGGGTGGGGATCTGCTACCAGGCGGAATCGAGGGGCAATCCAGGCGTCGCGAAGCTCGGTGTCCTGGCAGAGGTCAGCGACAGCCAGCCCGGCGGCAACATGGAGGGCAAGGAGGTCCGCTACGGCATCGCCGCCACTGCGCTGTTCGCGACGGTGACGACCGACGCCTCGTGCGGGGCAGTGAACTCGATGCACGACAGCTTCACGCCGATTGGGGGGGCGGTGCCCCTGGGCAACCTGATGTGCGACGAGGTGATCTTCGGCGGTGTTGGGGCAGGCCTGTATGGGATGCTGATGTATGCCATCGTGGCGGTGTTCATCGCCGGCCTAATGGTCGGACGCACACCCGAGTACATCGGCAAGAAGATCGAGAAGTACGAGGTGAGGATGGCTATCCTCGCGGTGCTGATCCTCGTAACGAACGTCCTGCTCTTCACCGCGCTGGCAAGCAGCCTCAACTTGCCGCCCGGCAAGGACTCGGTCACGATCACGGACGAGAACAAGCAAGACGAGCCGGCGTTGGCGGCGTCGGCGGCGAAGTGGAACCACGTCAACAATTCCAGCCCGAGCCTCTACGAGGGAGCCACCTGGAACAACACCAACAACCCTGCGGCCCATGGGTTCACGGAGATTCTCTACGCGTACTGCTCCGCGACCGGCAACAATGGGTCGGCGTTTGCGGGGCTCTCCGCCAACACCCCGTACTACAACTTGACGCTTGGGGTCGCCATCCTCGTTGGCCGCTTCCTGATGATCGTCCCGCTGCTGGCGATGGCTGGAAGCCTGGCCCGCAAGAAGATAGTTCCGACATCGGCTGGAACGCTGGCCACGGACTCCGGGACCTTCGTACTCATGCTCGTGGCCGTCGTTGTGCTCGTCGGGGCTCTCGAGTACTTCCCGGCTCTGGCGCTGGGACCGATCGCCGAGCACTTCCAGATGATGGCAGGGAAGCTTTTCTAGAGGACGTCATCATTGTGCGCGACGCGTTGCACAGGACACAGACACTTGTTTCCCCCGCCACTGCGGCGGATGGCAGAGGCCAGCACTCGTAAGGCAGGAGATGCTCTATGGCAACCGAGACCGTTACTCCCCCCGAAGCAACGGAGGGTTACAGGAAACCCAGGCATGCGCCCCGTTCTCTATTCGACGGTCCGATCGTCTGGCGGGCCATCGGAGACGCATTCCGGAAACTTCATCCACGAATGGTCGCCAAGAACCCGGTGATGTTCGTGGTCGAGGTCGGCGCTGCGCTCACGACCTACCTCGTCATCAAGGACATCTTCACCGCAAGCAGTGACCTGCTGTTCAATGTCCAGGTGACGCTGTGGCTGTGGTTCACCGTGGTATTCGCCAACTTCGCCGAGGCGATGGCCGAGGGGCGCGGCAAGGCGCAGGCGGATACGCTGCGCAAGACGCGTCAGGAGACCCTGGCCCGACGCGTCTCGGACGGTACGCCACGGATCGAGCGGATGGTCTATGCCTCCGAGCTGCGCAAGGGTGACACAGTTGTCGTCAACACAAACGAGGTCATCCCAGGCGACGGCGAGATCATCGAGGGCATCGCTTCCGTTGATGAATCGGCGATCACCGGTGAGAGTGCGCCAGTCATCCGCGAAAGCGGGGGGGACCGCAGCGCGGTGACCGGCGGCACGAGAGTCCTCTCGGACAGCATCGTCGTCCGCATCACCTCGAACCCCGGTGAGACGTTCCTGGACCGGATGATCGCGCTCGTCGAGGGCGCCCAGCGGCAAAAGACGCCCAACGAGATCGCGCTCTCGACTTTGCTGTCGGGCATGACCCTGATCTTCATGCTGGCGGTGGTGACCCTGCCGGCGTTCGCCACCTACAGCGTGCGCGCCGTCGGCGCCGGGACGAGTCCGACCATTCCGGTCTTGGCGGCGTTGCTTGTCTGCCTCATCCCGACGACTATCGGCGGGCTGCTGTCAGCCATCGGCATCGCGGGAATGGACCGTGTCATGCAGCACAATGTGCTCGCGATGTCGGGGAAGGCGGTGGAGGCGGCCGGGGACGTGGACACCTTGCTGCTCGATAAGACCGGCACGATCACCCTCGGCAACCGTCAAGCGGTGGAATTGATCCCCATGCCCGGGGTGAAGGTGGACGAACTGGCCGATGCTGCGCAGCTTTCATCCCTCGCTGACGAGACGCCCGAGGGGCGCAGCATCGTCGTGCTGGCGAAGGAGAAGTACGGCCTGCGCGGCCGGGAGCTTGGCGATCAGGAGCACGCACACTTTGTGCCGTTTACCGCTCAAACACGAATGAGCGGCGTGGACATGGACGGCACGAGCATCCGCAAAGGCGCTACGGACGCGGTGAAGAAGCACATCCAGGAGCAGGGCGGGGCGGTCCCTGTGGAACTCGACAACATCGTCGAAGGCATCGCCCGCACGGGAGGAACGCCTCTGGTCGTCGCACGCAACGGTCAGGCTCTGGGTGTGATCCACCTCAAGGACATCGTCAAGGGCGGGATGCGTCACCGGTTCGATCAACTGCGCGCGATGGGGATCAAAACGGTCATGATCACCGGCGACAATCCGCTGACCGCCGCCGCCATCGCAGCGGAAGCCGGCGTGGATGACTTCCTGGCGGAGGCCACGCCGGAGACGAAGATGGACCTGATTCGTCGGGAGCAGCAGGGCAGCAAGCTGGTGGCAATGACCGGCGACGGAACCAATGACGCGCCGGCCCTGGCGCAAGCCGATGTGGGCGTTGCCATGAACACGGGCACCCAGGCGGCGAAGGAAGCCGGGAATATGGTCGACCTCGACAGCAACCCAACGAAGCTCATCGAGATCGTGGAGATCGGTAAGCAACTCCTTATGACACGGGGTTCGCTGACCACCTTCAGCATCGCCAACGACGTGGCCAAGTATTTCGCCATCATCCCGGCGATGTTCGTGGCGACCTACCCGGCGCTGCAGGCCATCAATGTCATGCAGTTGACAAACCCTCAATCGGCGGTTCTTGCGGCGGTGATCTTCAACGCGCTGATCATCGTCGCGCTGATCCCGCTGGCATTGCGCGGCGTCGCCTACAGGCCACTGGGGGCTTCGGCCGTGTTGCTGCGGAACCTCTTGATCTATGGCGTCGGCGGGCTGATCGCCCCGTTCCCGTGCATCTTCGCAATCGACCGCTTGCTGGTGCTGCTGCACCTGGCGTAGGACCCGCATGGCCGGGCAGGAGCGGTCGCAACAGCCTGTAGGAGCGCTCTCCAGAGCGCGATCCCGCCGTCGAACGTGCCGGATGCGCGTCACTTGAAGCAAAATAGTGCTTCTTCGGCGCCACAGTGACGGCATCGCGGTCTGGAGACCGCTCCTACGACGCAGCGGCGTGCACGAGTGCCTCAGAAGTAAGGAGCTGATCGTTATGCTACAGCATATCAAGACCTCAATCCTCATCGTCATCGTGATCGCCGTTCTCTTCGGGTTCGTCTTCCCGATGGTGATCACCGGGATCGCCAGAGTGGCCTTCCCCGCGCAGGCAGCGGGCAGCCTGATCGACCGTGACGGCAAGGTGATAGGTTCGCACCTGATCGGACAGAACTTCACCGCGCCGGGGTATTTCCACCCGCGCCCCTCGGCGGCCGGCAACGACGGCTACGACCCGACGAGTTCCGGCGGCACGAACCTCGGCCCGACGAGCGACAAGCTGATCAACGGCGTGCACAAGAAGCTGCCGAATGGCAAAGACGATCCGGGGAACTTCGACGGCATCAAGGACCTGGCGTCCGCCTATCGACAGGAGAACGGGCTGCCTGAGAACGCGCCACTCCCGCCGGACGCTGTGACACGCTCGGCCAGCGGGCTGGACCCGGACATCAGCCCGGCCAACGCGGCGCTACAGGCGCCGCGAGTCGCCAAAGCGCGGGGATTGTCGGAAGACGCGGTGCGCGCACTCGTCGCGAAGAACACCGAAGGCCCTACCGCCGGCATCATCGGCGAGCCGCGCGTGAACGTCCTGCGCCTCAACCTCGCCGTGGAGGGAGCGGCGCCCGGCAAATCGGGCAAGACGCCCGAGAAGCCCAGCCAGTAATGCAATAGGGCAAGCTGGACTGCCCCAAAGACGCCGGCATCACGCCGGGTGAGGATCGGGAACAGGCGACAATGCGGGCCCGGTCGAGACCCCCTATCCAGGCAAGGAGGCGATTCCGAGCGGGGGCGGGAATATGCTGCACACGAGTGTCGCGGTCCGCGCCGATGGCAGGACGATAGTGGGCGCGTCGACTGCCCGAACGAATACACGACCGAGTTGAACCCTAACTTCCAGCGACGGGTTTTGCACCATCCAACGCCGGGGCTGCGCCGGGTCCGTCCCGACGCAGTCTCGGCGTCGCAGACTTCGCGGAGAGGTAACTGAGGTGGGTGAAGAGCGGAGACCGGACCCGGAGAAGATACTGGAGCGCATCCGCGAAGATACCGGACGCGGACGGCTGACGGTGTTCCTGGGCGCGGCCGCCGGTGTCGGTAAGACGTATGCGATGCTGGAGGCAGCCCACGAGCACCTCGGCAAGGGCCTCGATGTCGTCATCGGCTGGCTGGACACCCATGGGCGCAAGGAGACCCAGGCCTTGGCCGAAGGCATTGAGCTACTGCCCGCGCGCGAGGTCGAGTACCACGGCGTGACGTTGCGCGAGATGGACCTCGACGCGCTCCTCGCCCGACATCCCCAGGTCGCGATCGTCGACGAACTAGCCCACACGAATGTCGCCGGCTCGCGCCACGCCAAGCGTTACCAAGACGTGGAGGAACTCCTCGACGCTGGGATTCACGTCTTCACCGCCCTCAATGTGCAGCACGTCGATAGCCTCAACGACGTCGTGCAGCAGATCACCGGCGTCGTCGTGCGCGAGACCGTCCCCGACCGCATCCTGGATCAGGCCGCTGAGATTCGGCTCGTCGACTTGCCCCCGGAGGAGCTGATCCACCGCCTTGAGGAGGGCAAGGTCTATGTGCCCGCCCAGGCCGCTCAGGCCCTGCAACGCTTCTTCCGCCCCGGGAACCTCAACGCCCTGCGCGAGTTGGCCTTGCGCAAGACCACCGAGCGTGTCGGCGGGCAGCTCGACACCTACATGCGCCGGCACGACATCGAAGGCCCGTGGGCGGTGCGAGACCGGATCGTGGTGTGCGTGGGGCCAAGCCCTTTCTCCGCCAATCTCATCCGCGTGGCGAGGCGAATGGCGGCGCAGAGCCGGTGCGAGTGGATCGCGGCCACCGTGGAGCAGCCTGGCCGCCCGCCTCTCAATGACGCGCAGAAGGCGCGCCTGGCCGAGAACGTTCGCCTGGCGGAGGAACTGGGCGCGCAGGTCGTCTCGCTCACCGGAGACGACGTCGCCGATACGGTCGCGCGTTTCGCTCGCGAACACAACGTCACCCAGATCGTGATCGGCAAGCCGTTGAAGGCCCGGCTGGCGGAAGCCTGGCGAGGCTCCCTGGCGGACCGCCTGATCGGCCAGTGCCCCGGAATCGACATCCATGTCATTCCCGGAGAGGCGTACCCGCGAGAGAAGCGCCTCCGCATCTTCCCCGGCCTGCGCCCCAGGCTGGTCTTGCGCGGGTACATCGTGGTGCTCGCGGGGATGGCCTTGCTGACGGCAATCCTGGTTGCGCTCCGGGATCACCTCAACGTACTCGATCTGAACCTGATCTACCTTTTGCCGATCATGCTCGCGGCAATGCGCTGGGGTATCGGTCCAGCCTTCGCCGCGGCCCTGCTCGGATTGCTCTGCATCGACTTCTTCTTCGTGCCGCCCTTCTATTCGCTGACCGTGGCCCAACCGGGCTACGCGTTTACGCTCGGCGTCTTCGTTACCGTCGGGATCATCATCAGCGGGCTGGCGGGGCGTCTGAAGCACGAAGTCCAAGCCGCACAGACGAGGGAGGCGCGCACCGAGGCCCTGTTCCGCATGAGTCGGATTTTCGTCGCGGTCGAGGAGACCCAGGAGCTGCTCGATCTGGTGGCGGAGGAGGTCGCCGAGGACTTCGCGACGATGGCTGCGATCCTGCTGCCCGACGAGACGGGCCGCCTGAGCGTGCAGGCGTATGCGCCGCGAAGCCGTCCGGGAGGAGAGACCGCCCTAAGTCTGTTCGACGACAACGAAATCGCCACCGCCACCTGGGCATACCAGCACGGCCAGACCGCCGGGAAGGGCACCGACACTCTCGCGGGGGCCTCGGCACTGTACGTCCCACTACAGGCGACGCGCGGGGCGGTGGGCGTTCTTGCGGTGGCGGAAAGGGCCGACGGCGAGCGGGTCCTGCCCGAGGAATGGCGAATGCTGCAGGCCAGCGCGGATTTGATCGCTGTTGCGGTCGAGCGACTGCAACTCACGGAGCAGGCTCGGCGGGCCGATGTGCTGACACGGATGGAGAAGCTGCACCTGGCGCTGCTCGATTCGGTCTCTCACGACTTGCGCACCCCGCTGGCCTCGATCCTCGGCTCGGTTACCAGTATCCTCGAGGACGATCACCTGCATGATGCCGAATCGCGTCGCCGGCTGCTGGGGACGATTCGCGATGAAGCCGCGCGGATGAACCATCTGATCGGCAATCTGCTGGACATGGCCCGGATCGAGTCCGGCACTTTGCGACTCAAGCGCGACTGGTGCGATGTGGCCGACATCGTGGGCGCCGCCCTGTCGCGTGTCGGGCGCGCGCTCGAGGGCCGCCCTATCGAGACGCGGGTGCCCGATGACTTGCCGCTGCTGTTAGGGGATTTCGTGCTCATTGAGCAAGTGTTGGTCAACCTGCTGGACAACGCGGTAAAATACTCGCCAGTCGGCAGCGGGATCGAGATCGCTGCCCGCGGGCAGGCCGACCTCATTGAGATCGTGGTGCGAGACCGCGGCTTCGGCATCCTCAAAGAGGACCTCGAAGCGGTGTTCGACAAGTTCCACCGTGTGCATCGGCCCGGAGAGAGCGTCGGGACCGGCCTCGGGTTGTCCATCTGCCGAGGGATCGTGGAGGCTAGCGGCGGCAGTATCCTGGCGCGGCAACGGGATGGCGGCGGAACCGAGATCGTGTTCACTCTTCCCGCCGCGCCCCAGGCGCCTATGCCCCAGCCGGAGGCCGATGAGGAGGGACCGGATGAGCGATAGCGGCCCCCGCGTTCTCGTCGTCGATGATGAGCCGCAGATCCGCCGATTTCTCAAGACCGCTCTCGGCGCCCACGGCTACGAGGTCGCCGAGGTGGACTGTGGGCAAGAGGCGATCAAACAGGCGACGTTCCTGCACCCGGACCTGGTTATCCTCGACCTGGGCCTGCCGGACATGGACGGGCGCGAGGTGATCGAGCGGCTGCGAGAGTGGTCGCGGGTGCCGATACTGGTCCTATCCGTCAGAGAGCGCGAAGAGGAGAAGATCGCGGCACTTGACGCCGGGGCGGACGATTACATCACCAAGCCCTTCAGCACTGGAGAGCTTCTCGCGCGCATGAGGGTCGCGATGCGCCACCTCGGACCGGTCGAGGAAAGCCCGGTCATCGGTCTCGGCGACCTGGTCATCGATCTGCCGCGCAGGCTGGTAACCGTCGCCGGGACGCGGGTGAAACTGACCCCGACCGAGTACGAGATACTCAAGACATTGGCGACATACGCGGGTCGAGTGGTCACGCATCGCCAGTTGCTCAGGCAGGTGTGGGGGCCGGGATCGGTCGAGGATACGCAGTATCTGCGCGTCTACATCCGGCAACTGCGCAGCAAGATCGAGCGCGAGCCGGCGCGCCCCGAGTACATTGTTACCGAACCAGGCGTAGGGTACCGCCTGACATCACCGGAAGACCACGCAAGCGGAGCGTGAAGCCCGGTCAACAGACGACTACGGCTTTGTCAGACGAGAATCTTTGGTAGAATGGCAAAACGGCAAGATCGCTGAACGGCC
>CAYWBK010000079.1:0-17443 GCA_964455745.1 uncultured Armatimonadia bacterium | reverse complement strand
CTGCTTTCCAGGCTCTTGCGAGCCTGGCTAAACTCTTTCGGCCCTTCGGGCCTTCTGGGGCAACGGTCCGCGGCCCGCACGCAAGATGTGGGTGATGGAGAGCCGGGGGTGAGGTGCCGTTCGCCCCTCACTTCCGGAACCAAATGTCCACACTGACGTCCGTCCCGAACGGAACCCCGATCCCCTCGGAATACAGCCAGTCTCCCGGCTGGGAGTAGGTCGCGGTTGAGATGTCCGAGGTCGCCTTGCGCCCGTCGGCCAACTCCAGTTCTATATAGAACCGACGCACCTTGTACGAATCCCCTCCGGGGTTGCGAATCGCGAACTTGTTGCGGTAGGTCAGCTTCTTGATTGCCTCCGGCGTCAGCGGCACGCTGACCTTCTCCGCCCAGACCCCGTGCCCCTCGTCGCCTCCGGCCGGGGTCATGTTCCCAAGTTCCACACTGTTGAGCACAGCGAACGACCCGTACTGAGCGCCCGTGCCCTCCAGCCCGCAGCCATCGTAGACAAGCCGTCCGGCCTTCGCGCCTCGCAGATCGTCGAGCGTCAGGCCGGCGACCGGCGAGGCCCCCGGTTCACGGCGGAAGCGCTCCGTCTGCTCCTGTAATGTCCGATACAGGCCGGGTTTGAGTGTCTCGACGCGCATGTCAGCCCAGCAGGCCCAGTCGCCGCTGGTGTTGTCCGCCGGGCCGGGGTCGGAGATCAGCTTGATCCGCACCGTCTGCCCTGCCCACGGCGACAGATCGCCTTCGATAGCCAGCCACTCGTGCTGAGTGACGGTCTTTTCGGCGATGACTTTCTCATTGCCCGCAGCATCAGTCACAGTTGCCTTGTACAGGATGCCGTCGCCGAGGTCGCTTCCGTCACGTTTGCCGACGAATGCCCGGAACGCCGCCGCCGGGGTCGCCGGGAGCTTGATCGGATCGTACAGGGCATACGTGTACCCCACCGCGCCCTGCCACGGAGGGTGCATCGTGAGGCCCGGCTTGACGACATCCCCGCAGGTTGCCGTCTCACGCTGACAGTTCGCGGCGGTCGTGCCGAAGTCCGTCGTCTCGGTCTTCCCGCGCAGGCAGATCCCCGCCTGCCACTTCTCGGCCATCGGCACGAGCGGGCGCACGGTATTCTCCACCACCATGCCTCGTTCGATGACCTCATCCAGGCCTCCCGCCTTCACCAAGATGCCCAGCGTCTCAGCGGTCTCTTCCTGGGGAGCGCCGAGGTCGATTGCCACGGTCTGCTTGCGGTGTGGCTCCAAGCGAACGGCGACCGTCTTGCCTGCGGTGGACACCGAGGCATCCTCCGCCTTCGCCAGGTTACTGGTCAGGCTCACCTGCAGGGAATCGCCGTCAAGGCCCACCTGCGCGTCGGCCAGAGGCGCCACTGTGAAGTCGATCATCGACCCCTCGAACTCGCGCCAGATACGGTCGCCGACCTTCGCTTCTGCCGGGATGACAAGCTCGTGCTCTTGAGCGCCTTTCACTGTCACCTTCTCTCCCGCCACCACATTGTCACGCTCGCACGCCAGTGATGCGGCTCCGGCGGTCGACTTCCCGGACAGCATGTAGCTAAATGCGCCTTTCACCGGCTCAACGTAGGTCAAACCGCGAGCGATCCGCAGCTTCGCCGGGCCGATCTCGCGGCTGTCCTTGTCCAGGGCGACCGCCGAGGCCGCGTCGATGGCGAAACCGCATTCAGAGTCCTGGTAGGGGATGACCTCATACTTCCCGTCGCCCAGGATGCGGCAGATGCCCGCGCCGTTGCCGGCAGCCTTCGGGAAGCGCGCGAAGCGCCCGCGCCCATCCACGTAGATATAGGCCGGCGAGACCGAGTAGTCTGTCCGCCAGCCGAGGCTGTCGCTGCTGAGGACATTGACACTGCCGTCCTTCGTCCACCCGGCGTACCCATTCGGCGGCAGGTCGAGCTTGCGCCCGAAAGCGTCCACGACCATGCGCTCGGTGCGACTGCCGTTGGCGGCGGTGATGGTGCCGTTCGCGTATCGTGTCACCACCTGTGACCGCTGATACGCCCCGCTCGCCACCGCGGCGCTGGTGTCGAGAAGCCGCCCCCTCTCGTCGGCATAGCGTATCTCCGCCGCAGAAGACAAGGTGTAACTGCTGTGCAGTTGCTGGAGCATGTAGTAGCTGCGCAGCGCGTTGCCCAGGCCTCCCTCATAGGTGAGGAACCCTGGATGCCCAAACGCGACGGTCGCGGCAAAGAAGCGGTCGTAGTAGGCGTCCACGGCCTCGCGCGAGGCGCCCGACGGCCCCTCCGAGCCGTAGAACATCCCCGGATTGCCGATCCCGAAGTTGCAGCAAAGATCGTGGATCTTGCGCAGGTCGAAGTCCACCAGCCAGGGGTGGTTCGGGATGTTATAGCCCTGGTCCTGGCCGTAGTTGCCGTCGGTGAGGCCGCAATAGAAGGCGTGATGCCCGCCCTCGGAGTATACCGGCCCCTGCCAGGCGGCCTTCTGGTGCAGCATGATCTCGCCGTAGCTGTAGAAAGTCGCCGCGAACGTCCCGGCTCCGGGGACGCGGGCGTCGTAGTCCGTGCGATCCCACGGGGCGACGGCGGTGTGCACGTCGCAGTACGCGGTGCTGAAGTGGAACTTCTGCTGGATGATCGGGGCCAGCTTCGCGCAATACTCCACCGCGTACGCCGGCTTCGGGGCATAGCAGCGCATCCACGCGCCCTGAAGCTGGTTGTCGGGCGTGCGGGCGATGAGGTCGGGACGCCAGAATTCGTTCACCGGCGCGAAATCGGTGTAGTTGTTGTACGGGCCATACACGAAGCCCAGCTTGTCTTGCATAAGCCGCGCGTAATCATACTGCCCCTGGTCGCCGCCCTTCTTCGGCGCGGGCTTCGTGCGGAAGGTGAAGCTCTCGCCGCCGTCGCGCCAGCCGGTCTCGTGATCGGTGATGACGACCTGCGTCATCCCCCAGCGGTGGCAGTTGGTCCAGAACTCGCCATCCGACTTCCGGTCGCCGGCTCCGTGCGCGCGCCAGACATGCGTGCCGGTGACTTGCTTGTAGGGCGACACCGGGTTGGCGATAGTCGGGAGAACCTCCTCGAAGCGCGGGGAGACCGTCACGAAGAACCGCTCGTAACAATCATTACGCGTGCCGTCGGTCTTCGGGATGTAGCGCGTGCCGCCATTGTACGTGACGCCCATCTTGTCGATCGCATTCGCGCCCCACGGCGTCGAGGCGTTCGACAAGTACCAGTCGGTGTTGCCCATCAGGAACAGCGGAGCTTCAGCAGAGCCTGCCACCGCCACTGCCGGGCGTCCCGGGTCGTATGTGTAATACGGGTTCGTCACCAGACGCGGGCTGTCGAGACCCACGGCGTGCCCGTATCGCACCTCGGCCACCTGCCCGCCGGGTACAGCCGTGTCGATGACCAGCGACTTGTTCCACAGGCGATAGGTGAACGTGACTTCGGCGCTCTGCTGCCCGAGAACCGCTCGCCAGACGGATTGCACGGTTTCACCCTTGCGCTCGGTGCGGACCCGCTCCATGCGCTCTGGCCTGGTCGCCTGACCGTTTGGGCCGACGAGATAGACGCCGCCCTCGGCGCAAGGCTGGAGAGGTGCGGCCGCAGCGGTCTTGCTGCGGGCGCCCGCCCACTGCGCCGTGATGTCGCTCCATGTTCCGGTCAGCGGCGTGAGGCGATAGGTCAACTTGCCGTCCGCGCCGGCGTAGGTGAAGACGAACGCGTCGCCATCCTGCGTCAACGTGGTTTTGAAGTCGCGGATGAGATTCTCCGGCAGGATCGTCTCCGGGCGGATCGGGAAGGGCAGCTTGCCCGGCCCGGTGTTCGTGCCGACGGTCTGGCCGGGGAACATCGCGATGCCGCGCTCGGGCCGTGGCTCGAACTTCAGCGGCGCGAACGTCTCTTTGAAGGTGCACAGGCTGTCGAAGTACAAGGTGCGATCGGCCTTATTATGGCCGTTCGTCACTATGAAGCCCTTGAACTTCGCCCCAGCCTTGGCCTGCTCGATCTGCGCCGGTGTGAGCCGCTTGTAGCACAGGAACCACTCGTCCCAACAGACCCACGCGAGGGGGACCGAGAACTCCGTGCCCTTCGCATCCTCGAACACCGCTGTGACGTTCACGCAAGGGGTATTCGGGTCGGGCGCGTATCCCCAGTTGTTGCCGTAGATCCAGCAACTCACCGCGTCGAAGGGTTCGGTGATCGGGATCGGCTGCGCGGGGCCGAAGCGTACCTGCGGCTGAGGCCCGTTCGCGCGATAGGTCAGCTTGCCCACATACTGCCCGAATAGTTGCTGCTGCCGGGTGCGCTCGAAGGTGGCGATAGAGTCTTGCCCGCCGACCGTCCAGCCGGTCAGGTCCTCGAAATCCACAAGCGCCGGATGGTCGTCCTGGGTGCGGTTCGCCCACACCATCTCATAAGGGCGTTCGCCGACTGCTTCCTGGGCTTCGGCGGCCCCGACCCCGATGATGCACGCAAGAATGATCCAAAGCATGATGATGGCCTCCGGGCGGACTGAGGTATAAGTGCGACGACTGACGGATTATCTGAACACAGAAGACACAGGGAACGGCGCACAGAACGGCACGACGAAGACGACGCGAACATACCCGTCGCAGGTGATAGGTTCCCCGTCTCGATCACTCATCCTCCCCTCATCCTTAGCGGACCACCGGCAGGCGCAGCGCACTGGCCGCGCATAACGCGACAGGGGTAGGAGGCCGTGGGCCGACATGACTGCAATATATAGAGACGCGTTGAACATCTATTGCATGTTTACGCAAATGATGGTATATTGTTCACGGTATAGAAACAAATTGTATCTACTATGGATGTGAGTAAATCACACAGGCAAGGCGCTGCGTACCCGCGTCTACATTACACTACCCGCCCCGAATTGGCGAGAGAGAGGATGCAACGGGAGCGGGGCCAAAGGACGTGGCCTAATATGGAGACAAAGACCCCGAGGCCCGGCGCGAGCGCAGCCGGTAGGAGGAGGGTGACTTTGACCTGCGACGCCCCCGGTGCGCAGCGTGTCCAGGTAACCGGCACGTTCTGCGACTGGGAGGTCGAGGCATTCGATATGAAGCCGGACCCGAACGGGTTATGGAAGAGGATGCTGTATCTCGATCCAGGGCGGCACGAATACAGGTTTGTGGTGGACGGGGAGTGGTGTGATGACCCCGCGTGCTCCGAGCGTGTTCCGAACGGCCTCGGTGGTCACAACAGCGTACTGAACGTGCCCGCAACGACACGCAAGGCGTAGGGCGGCGCAGGAGGGGCAACTGGGGCCCCCCTCTCTCAGTGGCCGCGACAATCCAATCCTCTCTGTACCTTTCGTGGCCGCGACAATCCTGTCGCGGATCCCCGGAGCCTGCCTTTCTCCCCGGCAGGATTGCCGGGGCCACCTGGTCATATCATCCCTTACAAGATTGCCGGGGCCACTTGTGAGAGCGGCGATCCCCGGCAGGATTGCCGGGGCCACTTGGGTCATATCATCCCTTACAGGATTGCCGGGGCCACTTGGGTTACGCCGCCCTATATCTCCAACACGTCCGCGTATACTACCCGAGCCGCCGGCGGCTGCTCCGCCGCCATCATCGGCTTCATTCCGGCCGCTGGCCCCTTAGCCACCGGCGGCGCACTGCGCTCGACCGTCTCCTCCGCCTCGTCGGCCGCGAACCACTCATACTCCTGCACGACCACACGATAAGTCTGAGCCTGGTACGGGCCTGGCAGGTTGACCGTCGCCCGCCACGCCGAAACCCGGTCGTTGACCCGCTGTGGGGCCATCGGGACGACTCCGTTTTCGACCGGCGCCCAGCCCAGGTCTCCGCCCTGCGGGGTTCTGGCCTCCAGCACCGCCTTCATCTGCGCTTCCTGCGGACCGAGGCGCTGCGCGTTGCCCGCCGGCCCGGTGACCGTGACTTGAACCTGCCGCTTCTCCCTGCCGGCAAAGGCCACGCTCGCCGTGCGATCGGGCGCCAGTTGCGCGAAGTCGGCCAGTATCACCCGCGACAGCTTCACGTCCGCCTCCGCCGTCTTCACCGACATCGGCTGGTACCGGGTGAGCGCCAGCCGCACGAACGGGTAGTACGAGTTGCCGGCGTCCATCTCTATGTCGCAGAACCAAAGCTGCCGCGTCGCATCGTAGGTCACCGGGAACCCGGCGACGGAGACGCGCGCACCTTTCAGCTCATCGAGCGTCAGCCCGGATTCCGTCACCGCGCCCTTGAAATCGTTCGGCGTCGGCGTGGACGCCATGCCGCCCGAATTCCAGATCGGGTCCGCCCCCCACTGGGTGATGTATGGCTTGAGCGCATCCATGTCCGGGCTGGCCGCCGCCATCGCGGTGAAAGTGGTACCCCCGGCGGGCTGGTACAGCACGATGCCAAGCAGTTCACCGTCACCGGACGAGAACCACGGGCGCTCCAGATATACGCGCAGGCCTCCGCCGATGCGCTTGCTGACGATGCCGGCGTTTGTGGTCTGCTTCTGCCACCCGAACGTCGGGATGACATACAGCACCTTCGGGGCCGCCGGACGCGCGGAACTGAGCACATCCACCGTCGCGACCGGGCTTTGGCGCGTCAGCGTCAGCGCCCCACTGCTGACCTGACCTGGGTCGAAGTACTCCCGGAACCGCGTGGTTGCGACCGCTGTGTACTGCACCTGTCGGTACTTCGTATCGCCGAACTCGTGCCGGTACTCCGGGAACTCGAGCAGGGCAGTCGCGAGGCCTGCGAGTTTCACCGGCGCGGCCTTCGCCGAGGCCTCAGTCTTCGCCGGGACTGCGGCAACAGTCGGGGTCTCTGCCTTGGACTCGGTCGGCACGACCCGCGCCGCCGGTCTCCTCGCGGCTCCCGCACCGGCACGGGGGGCGACCGCCGGCACGGCGGTCTCGGTCACAATGTCGCCCAGCCGTGCTCTCGCCGGGCCCCGGTTGATGGCCTTAGGCAGTTGCGGCGGCGAGGACACCGACTCGATGCCCAGGTAGAAGACCGAATCGTCCCGCTCGACGAGCGCCTCGAACACGTGCGCATTGCCCTTGACGCGCGTCGGCGGCTGGCTGTCGGTTCCGGTATCGAGGGGCTCCTCCCAGGTGGCGAGGACGTCCAGCTTCGCAGTGCTCTTACCATCCAGCGGCATCGGTGCGTCGTCGTGCAGCACCGCATACGTCCACCCGAACTGCCTGCTGGACTGCAGATTCTGGAATTTCGGTATGATGAGCGGCTGCTGGACCGCGTGGACAAGCGTGACCGTTCGGTCGGGCGTGAGCAGCCAACTGCGGCCGGCGACGATCGTGGTGTGGAGCTTCTGAATCTGCTGCGTTTGCAGCGCCGACAGATTTGCCTTCGCGGTGACCTTCGGCAACTCCTCAACCCGCGCCAGCGACCGCCGAACGAGGTGCGCATCCGCCGCCGGAAGTTTCGCCGCCTGCACCGATGGCGCGGCGATGCCCTCCACCGTCCAATGCCACAGCGCCATGCGCGGCAGATCGTCCGGCTTCATGCAGCAACTCAGTTGGATCTGCGCAACCTCAGCTTTGTGCAGCGGAACGTTAAGCACGCGTTGGGTTGTGTCGAAAGTCGGCAGTCGGGAATCGTCGGTGGGTTCGACGAGCACGATGCGGAAAGGCTTGCCGTCCGGCCAGGTTCCGTCGAAGGGGATGGTCAGCGCCGTCTGCACAGGTGCGGTGGCGCCGGGCGGGCTCGTAAGAAGTTGGTACTGGATGACCGCGGCATAAGCCAGCGGATCGGGCAAGTATGGGAGCGTGAGCTGGTCGACGTCGTGTGCGCTGTCGAGCTTGCCGTCTCGTGTGCTGATGAGATTGAAGGTCGCCGCGTCGGACTTCATCCCCGAGGCCGCATCGAACATCCCGTGCGTCTCGGCCATCTGTTCCGAAGTCTTCGGCGGGGCGATATGCCGCTGGGAGACCTGGTTGGTGGTCTGGGTGTCTTTCGTCGGGTCGCTATTGAAGCTGCGGATGACCGGACGATCGACGGACTCCCCCGGCGACTGGGAGAGATCGACGCGAGGCACGACGGTCGGCGCGACAATCGGCTCATGCCGGTCGTACTCGATCGTCTCCGTCGCGTTCGCGGCATCCGTGCTATCGGGTGGCACGCTGTTGCCGGCGAGATCGACGATCCGCGCTCGGAGCCTGTACTCGTTTCCGAAGCGCAGCTTTGGCAGAGACTGGGCTTTCGGGGTGAACTTGGTCGTCAGCCCGAATTGGGTGTCGTCCTGGCTTACGTTGCCGTCCACTTTGATCGGTTGGCCGGGTCGCGGGGCGCAGAGACTCCAGCCTTCCCACCGGAACAGCGCCTCGTGGACGTACAACTCGGCGCCCGTGCCGTCCGGCGGCTGCGTAGCGGCGGTAGACACCCAGCCTTCGTCTTCGATGTTCACCGTCTGGCCCGTCTTCGCGAAAGTGTAGGCGCCCTCACGTTGGCACAGCGAGCACCACTTATTCGCCTTCGCGTCCCAGACATCCACCCGATACCCGCGCGTGACGTCCTCGGCGTACAGATCCGCCTCGGTGGCCGCGTTGTTGGTGGCGGACTTCTTAAGTGAGTCAGCGATATCCGCGGCGTAGTTCAGCTTCGTGACGGCAAGGCCCGCCGAGCGCAACGCCGGCAGAGCCGTGTCGTCGGTCGTCGAAGCGCTCGAGACCGTCGGCGCAGGGGCCGACGCGACGGCTGCCGCTGCGCCTGTCGCAAGACGTGCAGCGGTCTTTGCCTGTATGGCGGACACCGCGCTGTGGATCGACACCTTCTCGGCCAGTTGCAGCGTCTTGATCCCGGCGCCGTCGACGTCCACCTGAATGACGTCGTACTCCTCGCTGTCCCCCAGCGCCAACATGCCGTCCTTGATGTGCGACCCGGACGGTTGCGGCTGAGCCGCGAACTTGCCGTTACCGGAGACGTAGTGGGTCTTGGGTCGCGAGTTCGTGGTCTGAGTCTTCGGCGTCCATGCGACGGTGACCTGAACTGACCCCGGGGAGGCCGGCATGGCAGACACCGGCACCTCCAGGTCCACGATCAGCCCCAGCCGCCGCATCAGGCTCGGGAACTGGCCGAGCGAAGCGACGATCTGATGGAAGTCAATGGAGTGCACGAGATCGGCAACGGTCGGCATCCGGGCACGGATTGCCTTGGTATCCATACCGTGGAATGCCGCCACCTGGGCCAGGTCCGAGCCGGCCTGGGGCAATGTCGGACGGAAGGTCGTCGCTTCCGGGCGGGCCTTGCTGACGCCGCTGCGAGCCGCTTTGACGCGAGTGTTGTCACCAGTCTTCGGGGCGTTGACGACCGCCTGAGCGCCTGTGGTCTGCAGGTGAGCCGAGCGCTGCTGTTTGAGGTCGGCGCGGGTCTGCGACGAGACCGCCATGTTACCGAGAAGCTGTCGCATCGCCGGGTACTTTTGGCCATTGGCCGTGATGACAGGGCGCTTGTCGGGAGCCTCGGCGAAGGCGGCCTGGTAAAGCTCCCGAATGTGCGCGTCAACGTTGCTCGCCGGATACGAGATGATCCTGGCTTTGGAGTAATCCGTGAACTTGTGCGGCTCCAGATATGTGTCCGCGGTGAAGATCGCCGTCCACAGGGTCGAGTCAAGCGAATCGGGGGCCGCGTTCGACTGCTCGGCAGCGATCGCCGGGCCACCATTGAACTGGACCTTGAACTGCATCGACTTCACCGCCGCCGGCCAGTCAAGGAAGTCCGGGAACTGGCCGAGCGTTGTCTCGGCCCCGTCGACCCACAGTCGCGGCGAAACAAACACGGACAGCTTCAGCCGCAAGTCCCCGCGGGCGGGCGCGGGGGCCACCCTGGCGGCCCCGCCAGCCACTCTGGCCACCCCGCCAGCCGCCTTGGCGGCCACACCGGCCACCCCATTCGGAAGCGCTGTCCAGATGATCGTCTGTGTCTTCATCTCGGGCCTCCCTCAAGAAAGCCGTTGCCTACGTCGCGCATAGCCACTGTCGCACGGCCGCTGCCGTTCCCCCCTCTCCGCTTGTACCTGTTTAGCGATTGTTTCCTCAGACCATGTGGTAGCGCGATTTATCGCGCCAAATGCGGGCCGAACTGCCCTCCGCCCATTGCGCCGTCAGTTGCGAGCAAGCACTCCGTCGAAGTCGAAGCGTTGGTAACTATACGACGTGATCCGCGCGATAAATCGCGCTGCCACACGGTCTGAAGGAAGTGTCGCTAAACGCATACCTCCGCTTGCGGAGAAGGGGTTGGGGGTGAGGCGCCGTTGGCTCTTCTACCCGAACGCCCCGCAGTACGCCGCCCAGTCGTCAGCGGTCATCATGTCCCCAATCGCCGGGGGTGGCGGGGCCGACGACGTCGACCTCAACACCCGCTTCGTGTTCGCCTGTGCGATGTGCATCTCCTCATCCGGCAGCATCGCCAGTTGTGCGCCATCCAGCGAGGCCGAGGCGCCGCCCGAGCCGGCAAACTCGCGCTCGACGCTGAGTGTGACCCCGATACTGAAGAACAGGATGCTGATTTCGATGGTGAGTGAAGCCTGCCCCCACACCTTCGACTGCCCGCCGTCGTTCTCATAGGTCAGGGACATGTAGAACTCTACCGAGACCGAGATCAGCCCCAGCACGTTCATCCCGCCGCCGCACCGAACGTACCCTGTAAGCTGCGTGTCATTCCCGGCCATGCAGAAGTACACGCCGGCCATCAGGTGCACGCCGCCGCTGGCGACGCCGATGTTCAACTCGAACGTTGCCCCGAACTCCAGCGAGGCCTCCAGCTTCTTGAGGCCGTTGGGATCGACCTCGACCCCGAAGAACCCGCCGCCGCCGAAGATCAGCACGGTGAGCGTGAACGGGTTGTCGCGCGCGCAAAAGTCGAAGCTTACGCTTACCGGGTCACCGATGAACGGCACGTGCATGCCCGCCGAAAGGCTGATGTTGGCGAGGCTGAACAGGCCGACGGTGAGGCTGGGGATCGCCACCGAGTAGCCGACGCTGACGCCCTGTGAGGTCACGTCGAGGCTCGGCGGATCGGTGAACTGATCGAGGTGCAGGTTGTTGCGAAGTTCATTGACGAACTGCAGGGGGCCGAGGAAGACCACGTCATCGACGTCGGTGTTGACATCGAACGCCGTGCCGGTCTTGGAGATGAACTCCAGCGCGTTAAACGAGACGCCGATGCAGATGAGCTGCACGGTGAAGTTCGTGATCTTCACATCGACGTTGTAGGTGGGGTCCTTCGGAGCCATGGACTTGTCGAGCTGGCTCTCGAGCACTGCGCTAATGGTCAGTGCGGCCTTCTTGCCGTTGGTCTTGTTGGACGCGGCGAAAAGGGGCACGTCCGGAGGGAAGTCTTGCAGGATCGGCGGCGCCCAGTTGAGCATGGCCTTGACCGAG
This sequence comes from uncultured Armatimonadia bacterium, assembly GCA_964455745.1. Lineage (GTDB taxonomy): Bacteria > Armatimonadota > Zipacnadia > Zipacnadales > CAYWBK01 > CAYWBK01. The sequence goes on along the minus strand of CAYWBK010000079.1, from coordinate 6,066 downwards.
GTCGGCAAACCGTTGGCGTCGCGCGCGATTTCATACGTGAGCTTGGGAATGTTCGTGCCGTCCCCGAAGCTCTTGGGGATGATCGAGCCCAGCGGTATGCTGCCCAGAAGCTTTGCGCTGTTGGCGAAAAACGACATGGGGTCGAACGTTCCGCCGGCCAGAGCGTCAGCCGCTCCGCCGATCGGCCCGAAGGATCGCGACAGCCCGCTGATGTCCAGGTTAGGCAGCGCCATCGCGCCGCCTTTCTCGGCCGGCAGGGCCATCGAGGGTTTGGCGCCGACCGTCTCGGCGAAAACCTGCCCCGCGTTGCGCCCGGTCGCCGTATCCCACCCATGCTTCAGGTACGAATCGCTGATCTTGACCGTCGGCTGCTTGCCAGTCGGGGCCACCGCCTCCACCGCCGGCATGCGTATCTTCGCCGCCGTTACCACGGGGTAGAAGCACGGCTGGTCATCCGGGAGCGCGTTCGGGTCTTTCGGGATGAAAGCCGAGAAGGTGACATTCTGCGCCTCAACGGTCGTGTCGCCCGGCTTCTGGCTCTCGGCCAGCGCCACCTTCTGCCCGGCGAAGTTCCGGGTCGGGTAGAAGTTGGGCGAAGCGTTCGAGGCGTCGTAGGCGGTCTTCACGTCGCGCATCATGTCTGACGTGAACGACACGTTGTTCTCCGCCGAAACAAACATCAGGGGCGCGATGAACTCCGAGGCCTGCCCGTCATTGTCCCAGGCGATGCAGTGGAAGTTGAACGGCTGAGTGCCCACGATGGGCCAGAAGGCCGCCTGCGCGGACTGGCCGGCCAAAAGCCCCTTCGGTTGCTGGATGTTGGGCGTCACCAGGGTGGTGATCCGCACCCGCTTGAACGGCATCTGCCGGTCCACCGACAGGCCGTTATCGACCTGCCGGCTGTCCCCGAAGGTCTTCTCGGGCTGTCGCACCACGATGAACTTGCGCTGCCTCAGATAGGCGACGATACCGGATTCCGTCTTCTCGAACTTGCGCTCCGTAACCTTGACAAGGGATGCCTGGTGCCCGAAGGGGAAGAGGTACCCCTTGTAGACCACCTTGACATACTGATCGCGCCCCATCGTGGCCTCGTGCCGCCACTCCTCCACGCTCATCCCCTGATCCTGAAGATACGGCCACACGCCGCGCACGTCCATCCACACCCCCAACGAGGTGAGCATAAACCGGCTGGCGCTGACCGGAACCGGATCGTAGGTCTCCTCCGCCCGCGAAACCTGCTCCCGGTTGTTGACAGTCTTCTTGATGTAGCGGATGGTGTAGTCCGAAGTCAGCCGCACGATTTCATAGCGGTCGCGCGGGTCCAGCGACATCAGGAACGGAGTGTCCACGTGCTCGGGCCACTTCTTCATGTCCTTGTCCGGCGTGTAATCCGGCGACCAGATGGCCCGAAGCGTGGCATAGTAATCATATTCGTCGGTGTTCGCCGAGATCGTGACGACCTGCAAAACGCCATTCTCCAGGCTGTAACCGTACCGCCCGTCGTAGACCAGGCCCTCTTTGGACCGCACCGCCATGCGGGTATGCCAAAGCTCGGTGCGCGCAGGCAGGCTCCGAACTCCGGTCCGCCGATCTATGGTTACAGCCGTCACGGGTGAGGTCACCGGGGCCGTCGCGTGAACCCAGCCGGCCATGACATTGGGCGAGAGGAACAGCCGGTAGGGGGCTTCGATAGCTGTCTGCGTCGACGCCGGCGGCTCGATCTTGGGAACCACGGTCAGACGGACATTGGTTCGCAGGATTGGCCGAGTAATCGGGTAAACGCGCTGCCCGATCGGGAGACTTTGGTAGGAGATCGGTCCGCTCGCGCGAGCCGGCGTCACCGTCCTGCCCGTCACCGCGGCACGCCGTATCGTCCCGGTGCCGGCGGTGCCCATCACAAGTCCGGGAAGCGCGCGCGGGGCCGGGAGCGGAAGCGCCGTCGGGGCAACAGACAACTCGTACTTCGACCAGTCGAGCAAAGCCTCGAGGGTGTAGGGGATTGTCCCCACCGATGTCGGCACCGAGAATGCCAGGCGGCTGAGGCCCGCCAGTCGTGACCGAGCGGGTCTCGGAAACGAGACGTTCCCGGCGCTGCCGCCGTCGAACTCCGGCGAACTCTCGAAGACGGCTTCCTCGGCGATGTTCTGCGGCGGGAAGTGCACCAGCATGTAGGCCGGCCGGTTACGATCTATAATGGCGATCTGCCCGCCCTCGCCACCGGGGTTTAGCTGCATGTTCACAAACTCGAACCGGAGCGCGAGCATGTCGTCCGGACGCAGGACCGTGACCGTGAAGTTCTGCAGCGCCAACTTCACCGGGGGGCGTTTGACGGGACCGGGCTTGACCACGGCGCCCGGTCGCGCCGGTACCGGCAGACGCGGCAGCGGCCTGAGAACCGGGGGGTTGCCGTTCTGCACGAAGTCGATGTGAGCGCCCTCGGGCATGGCTGTCGGCTCGACAATCGCACCGGCCAGCGGAGCCGCCACGCTCAGCAGCGCCGGTGCGCAGCGCACGCTCTCCGTGCGCCCGTTGCGCGTCACAAGCTCGAAGGCGGCATCGCCTGCTCCGTCGCCGACCTCCAGACTGCAGCCTTCGGTGTGAACCCAGACCGGGTCTTTGCCGAAGCGCGCGACGAGCGCCTTCTGGTCCCCGCGCGGATCGAAGGCCACGGCATACCGGGCGCTGCGCAGCGGAAGCCTCGCCGGACTCCCGTCGCGCCCTCCGAGACCCATCGCCGGCTGGAAGGCCAGCGTGGCTTCCTCACTCTTCGACCAGGCCACCAGGGCCCGCCGGGGCTGCTGGCCCGGCGTCTCCCCCGCCTCGATCTGCGCGACATCGAACGGGCTGTGCTGGACATGGAGATGCCCCCCGTCGGCCTGCACCAACTCATCGTCGAGCGCCCAGGCGTTCCCGCCGCGCTCCAGCGAGATCAGCGTCCGCCGCTCGGGCGCCGGGCGGATGATGCTCGCCGCGTCCGTGCCCAGCAGCGACAAAGTGACCGCTTCCGCCGCCATCGGTTTGCCCAGACCCTCGATGCCGGCAATGCGCGTTCCTTCAAGCCGCAGCATCCAACTCGGGTGGAACTCCGCCAGCGCTTCCCCGTGAATGCTCAGCCTCGATGAGGCCCCCAGCGCGCAAGCCACTTGCTCGACCCGCGCCATCCCTCGCGCTGGTTCCGCCTCGGCGAGCCATCGCTCCAAGGGGGCATCCAGCACCAGTCCGCCGAGCGCTAGCGTGACCCTCATCCGCCAGTTGACCGCCCCGCGCCGGGCCTCACACACCATGTCGGCGGGCAGGTCGGTGCCGGGATACTTCGCGCCGGTCAGCGCGACGCGGACGACCCCTTCCTTCTCCTCGACATCCAGTTGCGGGTTGCCGCCGAAGCGTCTGACATCCACGACCCACCGTTCCGCGCCGCCCAGCTTGAAAGCGGCGCGTCCGTCTCGGTGGGCGAATCCGACCTCGCCGAGAAGCGCCGCCCCGAAGGCCTTCGCCCCCGGCTGGAGGGCGATCGCCGTCGCCCCGGCGAGCCCGATCAGTTCGCGCCGCGAGAGCGTGATCGGCTCGTCTGAGACGACGACTTGCTGGAGGGTCAGCGCCGCCTCGGGCGCTTTCGGCAAGTGGTTCTTGCGCAGGGATGGGAGATCAAGTCTGGTGAGTCGCATGTCGTCGCCTCCCGTCGAGCTGTGTCGAACTTGCAGCGGTGGGGCGGAACATCACTCAGGCCCGATGTCATGTGTTCGTGGTAGAGGTAATTGCAGAAGTCGCTGCGTCGTCTGTAGGAGCGGTCTCCAGACCGCGATTGCCGTTAATATGCCGCGATAGTGACACGTTTTCGTCTTTATAGACGCTATTTTAGCACACCATGAGGGCCGGTCGCACTCTGGAGAGTGCTCCTACAGACTTTTGCAATTGCCTCAGCGGGAATAACGGCTTGTTCGCACTCTGGAGAGCGCTCCTACAGACTTTTGCAAGTGCCTCGGTGGATACAAATAACGAAAGCAACCGGTCAACGAATGACCCGGCGTCCGGAGTTGACACCCGGCAGTCTGCGCGGGGAACAATCAGGCAGGAACCGGTCATATCCAGGATCATCCGAACTTCAGCCGACACAGAAAAGCACTATCCCCATCGGCTTTGATTCGCCAAACCTTGTCACATACCTTCTTTTGAACCAACAGTTTTGTCCACGTTGTGCCATCTACGTCATCATGCCCACACAACCGAAGAACGAAACGGGCGAGGCCACAATGGACCTCGCCCAGCATCCACGATTGTCGTAGTCGTCACCAGCATCCAGTATCAAGTATCAAGCATCCAGTATCAAGTATCCAGCATCCAGTCGCCTCTTCCCACCGCATCCTGGATCTCCCCCAGGGCCTTCTCTTCCCCCATCGCTGCGAGCTTCTCGGCCACGCGGCGCGTCAGCGGCGGCAGAGCGCCGAGGGCCTCGTAGAACGCGTTCCTCTTGGCGAGATCATACGGACAGGTCACATACGAGGCGCCGGCATACCGTCGCAAGATGCTGTGTCCCACCATGATCCGCGCCCCGCGTAGGAAGCTTCCCCTGAACTCGCTGAGGACTTCGCCCGAGAGGTCGTCCACAAACGGCAGACCAGTGCGATTCATTTCGGTGCCAATGTTGATTGGCAGACCGAGGTCATCCGCGGCCTGCACGATGGCACGCAGATTGGCGACCTTCAGGGCCTTCGTCGCCGGGTCCTTGAGATTCCAGTTGCGGTCGGGGATGATGTTCAGCGCGGCGCCGCCCTTGGCCATGAGACACTCAAGCATCGCGCGCCCGTCCTTCTCGCCGGGGAGCGTGCCGTCGAGCCAGGTAATCATCGGGATTGCCCGGCAGGACAGAACCCAGGCGATGAAGTCATCCACCGGCGGGAAGGTGCTCTCGGAGGGCTGCACGTACCCAAGTCCGCCCTTCTTCGCCAGCTTCGTGCGCACCAGCTCCTCCAACGCAGGCGTGTCGAGGATCGGCTGGATGTCAGCGGCCGGCTTGCCGAGGATGCCGGACCAGTAGCCTGCCACCGCCTCCGGCGCGCCGAAGGCCGCGTTAGCTTTGTTGACGTACGCGCGGATGATATGCCGCTCGGTCGCCGCGCCAAGCGGGGTCAGGGGGAGCACATCCGCCGCATAGTCGATCGCGATGTCCGGTATCTGTGGGTTGATCCGGTCAAGAAGCGCCAGGTTCCGCGATCTCGCGCCCTCGCGATAGATCGCCAGCCCGTCCGCCTGCGGTGACCCGTCAGCCGGCGCCTGAGCAAACCCTGCGCCCATGATGTACGTCACGCCCGGCTCGCCGGGGGAGTTGATCTCCATGTCGGCAAACTCGCGCACAAAGGCGCGGGTCTCGAGGTTCACCGTAGCCCGCAGCCCCAGAAGCTCCCCGGCCTGCAGGAACTCCTCCAGCCCGTCAAGCACATCGAAATCGCAAAGCCCGGCAGAGTACAGGCCAGCCCGCTTCGCCGCCCAGGCAATATGCGCCGGCGACCAGCCCTCGGCGTTGTACGAGAAAAACGAATGGAAGTGCATGTTCAGATTCTCGCTCACTTTGGGCGACGGCAGATCGAGGGCAAGAAGCTGCTGCAGCGCTTCCCGGCGCTCCGCCGGGCAGAAGGAGTCGAGTTGCTGTTCAAGAATATCCGTATTGCTCAAGGTGGATTCAGTCCCTTCGTGATGGTGCAGGCGATGGCGCAGGCGCAGTGCCCCGGGCTTCGCACACGGGCACAAGCGCAGCGATTGGTTTGCCGCGCAGTGTAATGATGACGCGCAGGCCTTCCCCCTCAACCTGCTGGAGAAGCCCGGAGAAGTCGCGTCTGGCCTCGGTTATGGAGACGGTGATGGTCATGGCGTACTACCTCGCGGTCAGTATAGCCGATCCGGCGAAGCGGTCAAGCGGCAGCGCGCTTGGGATGACACACAGGTCGGGTGCGTCTTTCAATTGTAGGTAGTATTACCATGCCGGTTGTGCGGCCTTGTTCGGCAATGAGATGCCCTGCGGAGAGATGGACGGCGATTGACCACAGAGACATCTCTGGGAAGGCGATGTCA
>CAYWBK010000078.1:0-17474 GCA_964455745.1 uncultured Armatimonadia bacterium | reverse complement strand
CGCTGAAGCATCCGGCTGAGGGGCGCTTCGCGCCGGGCGTCCTGGCGGACGCAACGGCAACGGCTTACCCACAGCAGTCGGCTACCCCCCTCGCCAGGACCAGTTCCTGGCATCTACCCACACACATTGAGGAAGAGCCGCTGAACCGTCCCCGACAGGATTGTCGGGGCCACTGATGAACTGAAGAGCCGCCGTCCTCTACCCATCAAACAACTCCTCGTAGGGGATGGACCAACGATTCTAACCACGAAGACACGAGGGCACGAAACGGCAATGTATATTTCGAGGAGGCGGTTTGGCCGTATAGTGCTTTTGTGACTTCGTGGTTTTATGCCGTCCCGAGCCGTCCCCGACAAGATTGTCGGGGCCACTGACAGGCTGAGGGGCCGCCGTCCTCTACCCTTCAAACAACTCCTCGATCAGCATCCGGTACTTCAACTCGTACGACTGCTTCCGCAGTTCCTCCGCAGTCCGCAGGACCTTGCGCACCTGTGGAAGCGGGGCCTGCGCGGCAGCCTTCTGCAACTCCAGCGCCTGCACCCACCGCGTCTTCAACTCCCCTGCGAGCGCCCGGTTCGCCGGGCTTTGCGCCGCTTTCGTCAGCACCGGCAGGTAGTCATCCGCTTCCTTCGCCAGGCCCGCAAGCCCCTGCATGAGGCTGTCCCGGTACCCCCCGTTCAGCGCGGCTTCGGCTTGCCGGCAGCCCGTCTCATCGAGGGCCTTCGCCTCGAACCGCAGCACGGGGAAGCCCTCCGGCTCCAGGAATCTGGCCTGCAACGGGGCCCATGAGGTGAAGCGGTCGCCGCCGGAGTCCATTGTGAAAATGTTCCGGCAGTAGTTCGCGTGCCACTCGTCCCCCGGCTTCGGCGTTGCCCCGAAGAGAACGAAGCCGATCCTGATCTCGACGCTGTAGCTGTCCGCGGTGCGTGAGGTCTTCGCCGTCCAACCGCTCAAGCCGGGGTTCCCCGCCCCCGAGGCCCGCGCGCCGGAGTTCGTCACGATGAACTGGCACGGTTCGCGGCCCGGCGCCTGGATGAAGATCTCGACTCCGTCATCGAGCCAGCAGTCACCGCCCTCGGGCATCGTGCCGTGGACTTTGGCGATGTCAGGTTCTTCCGCGACAATGCCCACGTACAGCGCTTCCGCATCCCAGGTCACGTAGGCGGCGGTCTGCTTCGCGTTCGTATAGCCGTCGCCGAGCTGATGATAGCCCGTGGCTCCGGGGATGTTCGCCCATCCCGGATCGCCGGCAATCACGCCATCCATCACCGGCGCGACCGGGTTGCGGTATGCAATGTAGGTCATGGGCGCATCCGCGCCCCAGGCGATGCCGCCGATCAGCAGGCTCAACAGCACCGCCGCCCAGGCCAGCGGAACCCTCGCTTGCCTCTGCCCGCCTCGGAGATAGCGCGTGGGGCGGGCGTCTCGCCCGCCAAGCCGCGGCCGGGACGGGGTAGGGCCGTTCACCGTTCCCACTCCCACTTTCCCCCGACAGAGGACGGCAGGTAGCAGTCGTTGCCGCATTTCTCCCATCATATCGCACTCCTGTATGCGCACCACGGCTCTTCCGCCATGAAATCGCCATCGGAATAATAATACGCCCTCGCGCGACAGCCACCGCAGATGTCCTTGCAGTCGCATTCGCCGCACTTGCCCGACAAGTCGTTGCGCCGCAGCGTCTCGAACAACTCCGCATTCGCCCATATCTGCGAGAACGGCGTCTCGCGCACATTCCCGACCGGGATCGGCAGATACGGGCACGGCTGCACGTCCCCGTTCGGGATGATGACGCAGTACGAGGTGCCCGCGAGGCACCCCTTCGTGAACCGCATCTGCAGGCCCTTCTGCTTTGCGATCCGCATGAACTGTGGCGCGCAGGTGGGCTTCAATTCGATCTCGACATCCTGCTGCTTGTCGAGGATCTTGCGCAGCAACCGCTCATATTGCGCGGCCTGCAGTGACTCCTCGGCCAGGTCCTTCCCGCGCCCCGTCGGCACGAGGAAGAAGATGTGGTGCCCTGCCGCGCCGAGTTCCACCGCGAGATCGGTCATCTGCACGATCTCGTCATAATTGCGCTCGGTGACGGTCGTGTGAAGCTGGAAGGGCAGCCCGACCTCCCGGCAGATGCGCATCCCCTCGACCGACCTCTCCCACGCCCCCCGGCATGCCCGGAACTCGTCGTGCCGCTCGGGGATCATGCTGTCGAGGCTGATGCCGACGCGAGCGACGCCGGCATCTTTCAGCCGCGCCGCCGCGTCACGGTCGATCAGCGTCCCGTTCGTGCCGAGTACAACGCGCAGGCCGTCCTGCTTCCCGCGAGCCACGAGGTCATAGATGTCCGCGCGCATGAGCGGCTCTCCGCCCGAAAGCACCAGGATGCGGAAGCCCGCCTTCGCGATCTCGTCGATGAGCGCAAAGCCCTCTTCGGTGCTCAATTCATTCGGATCGCGCTCGGCATCGGACGCGCGGTAGCAGTGCTTGCAGAACAGGTTGCACTGACGAGTTGTGTTCCAGGAGATGATCAAGCGGTTTGTAGGCCCGCTGGTTGGCGAACGGCAGGGTAACCACTAAGACACGAAGACACGAAAAACGGCATAACTTCGTACAGGCCTTACGACGTTTCGTGCTTTCGCGTCTTCGTGGCTAATCGCCGTTTCCCTCCGCCAGCCAGCGGACCGCCTCCTTCGCGTGGTAGGTGATGATGATGTCCGCCCCGGCGCGCTTGATCGCGGTCAGTATCTCCAGCGCCACGCGCCGCTCGTCGATCCAGCCAGCCTTCGCCGCTGCCTTGACCATTGAGAACTCGCCGCTGACGTTGTATGCCGCCATCGGCACCGGACACTCCGCCGCAACCTTCGTCAGCACATCGAGGTACGCCAGCGCCGGCTTCACCATGATGATGTCCGCGCCTTCCTCGATGTCCAGCCGCGCCTCGCGCAGGGCCTCGCGAACATTCGGCGGGTCCATCTGGTACGCTCGGCGGTCGCCGAACTGCGGGGCCGAGCCGGCGGCTTCCCGGAATGGTCCGTAGAAGGCCGAGGCGTACTTCACCGCATACGACATGATGACCGTGTCCGCGTGCCCCGCACCGTCGAGCCCCTCGCGAATCGCCGCCACGCGACCGTCCATCATGTCCGAGGGAGCCACGATGTCCGCCCCGGCGTCCGCGTGTGAGACCGCGGTGCGGGTGAGCAGTTCCAACGTCGGGTCATTGCACACGCAGCCTTCTTCAAGGACCCCGCAGTGGCCGTGACTGGTGTACTCGCATAGGCAGACATCGGTGATGACGAGAAGCTCCGGCGCAACGCGCTTGATCTCCCTCACGGCCCGCTGCACGATCCCGTCCGGGTCGTAAGCACCCGAGCCGACCTCGTCCTTGCTCTCCGGGATGCCGAACAGCAGCACCGCCGGGATGCCGAGAGCGGCGATCTCCTCGATTTCCGGCTGCAGTCGGTCCACCGACCACTGGCAGTTGCCGGGCATTGCGCCGATCTCGCAGACGCTGCCGCTGCCGTGGGTCACGAACAGCGGGTACACGAGGTCATCGACGCTGACGCGTGTCTCGCGCACGAGGCGACGCAAGTTCGCATTCTGCCGCAAGCGCCGCGGCCTGATAATCGGGAACATCGGCTCATCAATCCTCTCTGACCAACGCCTCGACAAGCGCCTGCGCCTCCGCCCTCTTCCCTGCTTTGAGCAGTTCCAGGGCTTGCGAGGACAGCACCCTCTCCCACACCGCCTGGCGCTGCGGCTGCGTGGCGTACCGGGCTTTCACCTCATCGCGCATCGCCCCCAGCATTTCGGCGAACTCGCCGTATTCCGGCCCGAAGTGCGCTTCAATCTCCTGGCGCAGCCGCTTCGTCAGCGCCGGGGCCTCGCCGTCGCTGCCGACGGTGAAGAGCAGCGGTCCCCGGCGCACGGAACCCGGCACATAGAAACTGCACAACTCCGGCACATCAACCACGTTTACGAGCTGCCCCGCCGCTCGTGCCCTCTCGGCGAGCCGCCGGTTCAACTCGGTATCGTTCGTCGCAATGATGACCACGAGCGCGCCTGCGAGGTCGTCCTCGCGCGCCTCCCGCAGGCTCAGTTCGACCTGTCCCGCCTCCGCCAACGCCGCGAGGTCCTCCGTCGCCTCGGTCGCGATAACCCGCACCCTCGCCCGTGCCTCCAGCAGCGACAACACCTTGCGCTCGGCGGTCCGCCCGCCCCCCACGACGAGGCAGTCTTGCCCCTCCAGCACCAGGTTCACGGGATAGCACACAGGCATCGGCGGCTCCCTACAGTCGAACACGCCCTTCCAGGCATCCTACAGGCAATCTCCGCCTCCCCGGCCACACGGCGCTTTGGGCTGTTTCGCACCACATCGCCCGTGGCTTCTTCCCGCTGAGAGGACCGGACACCTGCTGCCCCGACGCTTTCTCCACAAGGTCCGACAGGGGGGCGCGTCGAAACAGGTGTCATCATGCAAGTCACGAATCTCCGCAAAGCTGTTTCGCCGTCCGCCGTTGACGTTGACGTTGACGTTCTCCCCCTCTCCACAAAGTGGAGAGGGGGCCGGGGGGTGAGGTGCCGTCCTGCCACCTCGTGGAGAGGGACGTGGCCGCCGCAGGCGGCCGAGGGGGTAAGGTGCCTCTTAGCCGTCCTCCTCTCCCTCGCGGCCTTTCCCTCCCTGGCCGACAACCCATCCAATCTCCTCAACAATCCCGGTTTCGAGATCACCAAGATCGGCCTCCCGGTCGACTGGGCGCTCGCCGAAGGCTGCAGCCTGGTGACCGAGGCGCATTCGGGCAAGCATGCGCTGCGCATCCTCAACAACTCGGACAACTGGAATCTGGCGACCCAGTACCTGATGCTGTCCGGGGCCAAGGTGCAGCAGATCGAACTCACCGGGTGGATCCGGCTGAAAAACGTGAAGCGCGGGGACGGAAAAGAAGACGCGGCGCTCGTGCAGGTCGGCTTCTACGACGACACCGGCGGAGAAACCGGGGACTGGTTCACCGTCGGTCCGTGGACGGGGACCTTCGGCTGGGAGCACTTCACCGAGCAGATCGAGATCCCGCCGACTGCCGCCCGCATCGCCGTCATGGTCGGCTTGCAGAACTGCACCGGAGCCATGTGGGTCGACGATCTGCAGCTTACGGCGACGAAGTTCACCGGACCGCGTCCGGTTCGCGCCACCGAGAGCCGCACCGACACGCGCGACTGGCATCCCTTCAAGCCGGTTGCCGACGACTACAAGACCCCGGCCGCCACCGATGTCAGCTTCCTGCTGGACGCTCCGGCGGGGAAGCACGGCTTCCTCACCACCAGGCCCGACGGCCACCTGTACTTCGAGGACGGCACCCGCGCCCGGTTCTGGGGGGTGGACTTCGTGGCTCCGGCCCCATATTGCAGCCACGAAGACGCCGAGAAGATCGCCGCGCGGCTTGCCAAATATGGGGTGAACATCGTCCGCCTGCACCACCTCGATGCCGACTGGTCGGACCCGAACATCTTCGACCCGAAGCCCGACGACACCCAGCACCTTTCCGCCGCAAGCCTCGACAAGCTCGACTACCTGCTCGCCCAGTTCAAGCAGCGCGGCATCTACGTCTACCTCGACTTCCTCGTCAACCGCAAGTTCAAGCCCGGCGACCAGGTGCGCGACGGCGACGACATCGACAGCGGCGCGAAGATCGTGGCCCATTTCAACCCGCGCATCATCGCTCTCGAGCAGAAATACATGCGCCAGGTTATGACTCACGAAAACCCTTACACGAAGCTGCGGTGGTTCGAGGACCCGGTCATCGCGATGATGGAGGTCATCAACGAGGATTCGCTCTTCTATGAGCCCTGGTACGACCGCGTGCCGGCTTCGTACATGCCCGAGCTTCAGGGGATCTGCAAGCGCATCGACCCGAGGGCCGACCCGGCGAAGATGCCTTTCGACGAGCCGACATTGCGTGCGCTCTACAAGGTGCAGACCGATTACTTCCTCCAGATGAAGGCCGTCCTGCGGGACATCGGGGTCAAAGTGCCCATCACGGGCAGCAATCACTGGGAGAACATGGCCCCCGACATCTACTCTAACAGCCAGATGGATTACATCGACCGGCACTACTACTGGGATCACCCGGAGGGGTCCTACGGAGCCGACGCCGCCTTCGACAACCGCCCGCAGGTCCGCAGCCCGTTCGAGGAGGGTCTGGTGCAGGAGATTGCGGATACCAAGATCGTTGGCAAGCCGCTGGTCGTGACCGAGTGGTGCCTGTGTTGGACGAACGAGTACATGGCCGAGGGGCCGCTGATCGCCGCCGCTTACGCCAATCTGCAGGACTGGGACGCGATGATCCGCTTCGACTTCACCGGCACGCAGTGGGCGGACGTCATGTCCGGCAACTTCGACATCGGCAACAAGCCCTCGGTGATGGCCCAGTGGCCCGCGGCGGCGCTGCTGTTCTATCGCCGCGACCTGCCGGCGGCCGAGCGCGTCATCCGCACCGCGATGACCGAGAAGGACATCTTCGCGCGCAACGCCTCGACGCTGACCGGCAAGCCCGTAGCCTGGCAGGTCCCGCCGCAGGAGGCCTACAGCGCCCGCATCGAGACGGTCCTCGGCGCGCAGGCAAGCACGCCGGCGCTTCCGGCCTCCGAAGCCCCCGCGGTAATGGGCGAGGACGGCTTGAAATGGGATCGCGCGCGCGGCCTCATCACCCTCGACACCGACTGCACCGCCGCCGTCGCCGGCTTCCCCGGCAAGTGCGGCCAGATTGCCTTCAAGCACTGCACGATCGCCTCGCGCACGCCTTTCGCGGCGATCTGGGTGTCATCGCTCGACGGCAAGCCGATCCCGGAATCGCGGCATCTGCTCATCACTGCAAACGCCCGCGCCGAGAACTCCGGCACGGTCTACAACGCCGGCCGCAACGCGCTCAAGAGCCACGGGCAAGGGCCGATCCTGCTGGAGCCGGTGCGGGGAAGCGTGCTCATCAAGCGCGCCGAGGGGGCTGGTCCGCTGCAGGTGTTCCCCCTGCTCGCCAACGGGAAACGGCAACAGGGGACGACGCTGCCCGTGGGCACCGGCGCGGTCGAAGTCCAGATCGGTGAGGGGGATTCGTTCTGGTACGAGCTGGCGGAGAAGTGACAGCGACCTCGCCCCCCTCTCCACGCGTAGAGAGGGGAGCAGACGGTGGTATCCTACGCCCCTCTGACGATCACCGACCCGCACTGCGCGCACACTGCCGCATCCCCCAGCACGGTCTCGCGGTGCCCGCAGAAGCCGCAGACACGCTCCTCCGGCGACCGCAGCAGCGCCTGGGGCTCGTCGGGCTTGCGGAACGTTTTCCCGGTGACCAAGTCGACCTCGCGCGAGCGAATGCGTTTCGGGCGCGGGCGTTTCGGCTTCTCGGGTGGGTCCTGGGTGAAGTCCAGCGGTAGCGTGTCCATGATGGCGTGCGCCGCATTTCAGCGCGCACGCCGCTGTCACCTCCCCAGAGGTCTCCACGTCGCTGTGTCGAAGGTTAGGTGTAGCTAGGTTGTCATGGCTGCGTCCGTTCTGAAGCACACGGTTGTTTCAGAGTTGATTTTTGTATTATAATCTAATTAGCATTAGACTAATTAGGATTAGATAATCTGTGACTGCATCGGTCTCTCGTTTCGTCAACCGCATCAGTGAACTGCGTGCCCTGGAGGATCTCTGGAGTAGAGACACGGCACAACTGTATGTCCTCTACGGCCGCCGTCGCGTCGGTAAGACGGAGCTGTTGCGCGCCTTCTGCGAGAACAAGCCCCATGTCTACTTCCAGGCAGCGCAGTTGGCCGACCGCGACAACCTGCGTTACTTCCTGCAGGAGATCGGCGAGGCGCTGGGGGATAGCATCCTCGTTCGGGCTGAATTCGCCGACTGGGAAGCGCCGCTGGAGTATCTCGCCCAGCGCGCCGCGAGTGAGCGCTTGATCGTCGTCCTCGATGAGTTCCCCTATCTGTGCGCGGGCAACAAGGCGCTGCCCTCGCTGCTGCAGCGTTTCTGGGACCAGCACGGCAAGCACAGTCGGCTGATGCTGGTCCTGTGTGGCTCTTCGGTGAGCTTCATGGAGCAGGAAGTCCTCGCCGAGCGCTCCCCACTGTTCGGCCGTCGCACTGCCCAACAGGAACTCCAACCGCTGACGTACCGCGACTGCGCCGAATTCCTGCCCCGGTACTCACCCACGGATTGGCTGCGAGTGTATGGTGTCCTGGGCGGAATGCCGATGTATCAGGTGCAGTTCAGCGATCGTCTATCGCTGGCCGCGAACGTGCAAGAGCACATCTTCCGGCCCCAGGGGCTGCTCTACGATGAGCCTAGCTACCTACTGCGCAGCGAGCTGCAGGACCCCGGCACCTACAGCAGCATCCTGGACGCGATTGCCGCGGGCCTGACCCGACACAACGAGATCGCGCAACGCATCGGCGGTGCCACAACTACCCCCAGCCCCTACCTGGCAACCCTGGAGAACCTGCGCCTGATCGAGCGTGTCATCTCTCTCACCGACCGCACAGCGAAGAAGCGCTCCACGGGGCGTTACTTCCTCCGCGACAGCTTCCTACGCTTTTGGTATCGCTTCGTGCTGCCGAACAAGAGCCTCCTGGAGATCGGTAAGGCGGAACAGGTATGGATGCAGCGAGTTGCGCCATACCTGGACGAGTATCTTGGGCTGGCGTTCGAGGATGTGTGCCGGGAGTATGTGCGCCGATACGCGGAAGAACGACTGGGGGCCCTGCCGGACGGCGAGGTGGGGCGATTCTGGCATCGGGATGCAGAGATAGACGTGCTGTGCCGGAATCTGGACGGCACGCACACGATAGGAGAGTGCAAGTGGACGCGCCGGCCGGTGGGAGAGAGCGTGTTGGAGGACCTCCAGCGAAAAGCAGTGTTACTGCCGGAGCCGTGGCGAATGGCGCCACGGTACGTACTCTTCTCACGCTCGGGCTTCACCAAGGCCCTGCGGGAGAGACAGAACGAGGGGGACGTGACCCTGATAGGGCTGGAAGAGCTTTACGGTTCCCCTGGGATGTAGAAGCCGGCAGGGAAGATCGTGTGAGTGGCGAAGTCTCTTAGCGCCTCTCCCCCGCATCACTCTCCGATTGCCAGCCAGACAAGGTGGTTTCCGATGCGCCCGATAGGATCTCTTGCGATTGCCGTTCTGCTGGTCAGCGCCTCTTTGGGCTTCGCCGCCCCCGTGCGCACTCACTACGACCGCGCCTTCTACACGCCCTCCGAGGAGGTGGTCACTCCCCACATCCCCTGGGCGAAGCCTTATGCCCGCGGGCCGATCAACGCGCTCTTCCTGGTCCACCGCCAGAACCAGCGCGAGGTGATCGAACTCGCCGAGCGACTGCAGATGAAATACACCGTCTTCTGCGCCGAGGACCCGACCAAGTTCGGTGAAACCGGCATCGGCGTGGACATGGGCTGGCGGCTCGTCGAAGGCAATTCCTCAGACGAGATGGCGAAGCAGCTTCGCGAGGACCTCAAGTCCGACTATGACGTCATCGTGGTTGGGAACATCAAGTGGGACGAGTTCCCGCTCGATTGCCGGTACGAGATTCTCAAGAAGGTCAAGGCGGGCGCCGGCCTGGTCGGGTACATGCCCAACGGGCACGATGTGTACATCGACCGCATCCTGCAGAACGCGCAGTTCGGCTGGGACTACGTGAACTGGTCCGGCGCGGCGCAAGGAATCGCGGACTACTTCGGCATCGGAGACTTCGTCGGCTCCGTGGACACGACTGAGAAGCATTCCGGGCAGTGCTCCATCCGCATCACGGGCCGCGAGGTGAAGATGGGCAGCAAGGAGGCCCCGCGCGGCGGCTACCTGAAAGCCCCGATCAAGATCGAA
The DNA here is from genome assembly GCA_964455745.1 of uncultured Armatimonadia bacterium. Taxonomy (GTDB): domain Bacteria; phylum Armatimonadota; class Zipacnadia; order Zipacnadales; family CAYWBK01; genus CAYWBK01. The sequence goes on along the minus strand of CAYWBK010000078.1, from coordinate 7,614 downwards.
CCACACACGAAGTACCACTTCTCCGCCTGGTACAAGACGACGCCCGACTGCCAGCCGCTGCTCCACCTGTACCCGATCGGTGTTCCTGTCCCCACCCCTCCGACCGATACCTGGAAGCGCACCGAGGTGGACTTCGACAGCGGCGACAAGACGGAGATGGGCGTCTATCTGCTGAACGCGAGCGTCGGCACCGTCTGGTATGACGACGTGAGCCTGACCAAAACAGGCGACGACACGAACCTGCTGCCGAACCCCGGCTTCGAGAACCCCGGCCCAATCCCCGGCGCCCTCACGGATGCGTTCCCGTACGCCTCGCTCCCGCAATTCAGGAACTGCGCCACGGCTGACGCCTTCGCGCGTGGCGTGTTCCAGACGACCACCTTCGGCCAGGGGCGCGTCGCCTTACTGAACCTGGGCGGCATCCCGATCACCCAGGCCGTCACCCCGCCGCCGCAGGGGCCGATGCGCACCGGGCAGCTCGATTATGACTACTACCTCGCGCTCGCCATCAGGGCGATCCTCTGGGGCGCGAAGAAGGAGCCGCCGATCTCGATCCATGCGGATGCAGCGCTGGTGACCGCCGCCAGAGACCAACTGAAGGGCGCCGTGACCTTTGCCCTCTCCAGCGCGACGGATGGCGACTGTGGCTGGGTCTGCACCGTGAGGAACCGGGTCAATCGAACGTGGGCGGCGGGCGCGGGTCGGGTCTCCCTAACAGCCGGAACGCCCGCGCCGGTCGTACCGAGCTTACCCCGACTGCCGGCGGGTTCCTACTTCGTCGACCTGACGCTGTTTCCGGCGAGTGCCGTGGCACTGGCAGGCGCTGCTCCGGTCGAGGCGGATGCCCCCACCGTCTCCTTCGGCTCCGTGGGCCTCGAGGTCACCTCCACCAGCGCCATCGCGAAGCTCTCCCTCGCGAAGTCCGCGTTCTCGAAGACCGAGCCGCTTGTCGGCATCGCGACCGTGACCAGCCCCGCCGCCAGCCAGGCACTCCAGGTCTGTGTGTATGACAACCTCGACCGCCTCATCGGCCAGTGGCAGGGACCTGCCGCCCCACAGACCCCGTTCAGCATCAAGCCGCTCCCGCCGCACGCCATCGTGTGCCGCGTCGAAGCTTCGCTCGTGTCCGGCAAGGACGTGCTGGACATCAAGGAGGCCCCGTACTCGGTCACCGATCTCTACCCAGACACGCAGGACATGCGGCACGTGATGTGGACCAGCCCGGGCAACGACTTCATCAGCCCGTATGTCCTGCGGGAGTTCCGCAATGCCGGCGTTGACACCCAGTACACGAACTTCACGGAGATGGTCCCCGCCGCCAATCTCTGGCACATCCCGATGGCGACCCGCTTCACGGACAATAAGACCGACTGGTATCAGCCCAAGACGACTCGCTTGCCGGGCGACCTCGTCCGCGATCCGTGCCTTACCGACCCCAAGTACCGCGCCGAGGTGAAGGACACCCTCACCAAAGCCGCGCAAACAGTGGCTCCGTATTCGACGCTCGACTTCAGCCTTGGCGATGAGTGCATGTTCGTGAACGGGAACTGGGACCTGTGCATGTCGCCGACCTGCAATGCCGATTTCCGCGCTTTCGCGCAGAAGGAATACGGCACTCTCGACAAGGTGAACGCCGAGTGGGGCACGTCCTATAAGACCTGGGATGAGATCGTGCCGATCACGCTCGAGCAAGCGAAAGCCACCGGCCATCTCCCGCAGTGGGTCGATCACCGGCGGCACATGGAGAGCGTCTACGCCGGCATCTATGGCTACAGCCGCGATGTCATTCGGGGGGTTGTGCCGAAGGCTCGCGTCGGCTACGAGGGCTCCGACACCGAGGTCGGCAGCTTCCACGCCGACGATTACTGGAAGCTCTCGCAGGTGATGGACTTCAACAACATCTACTACCGCGACTTCCTGACGAACGCTGTCCGGGACTTCGCGCCGCCGGACATGCTGCTCGGGGCCGGCTGGTATGGCGGGTATCCCAACTGCCGCAACGACGCCTACATGCACTGGTTCCCCTGGCGAGCGCTGTTCAAAGGCAGCAACTCGCTTTGGGTCTGGATGGGCTACGGCACTGCCGGCGGGGTGATGGGGTACGACCTGTCTCTGTACCCCTTCTACAAAACGAACTGCGCCGAGGTCAATGAGATCAAGGCCGGGCCGGGCAAACTCCTGCTCACCTCGGAGCGCCGGCACGACGGGATCGCGCTGCTGTGGTCGGCATCGAGCGTCCATGCCGCGCAGTTCACCGACGGTATGCCCCCGATGGACACGACCCTCAACGACCTCGTGCAGGTGATCCACGACATCGGCCTGGAGTGCAAGGTCGTCTCCTACGAGCAACTCGCGCAGGGGAAGGTCACCACGGACGAGTTCAAGGTGCTCATGCTTCCCTGCTGCCAGGCGCTCTCGACGGCGGAGGTGACCGCAATCGGGCGCTTCGCCGCCGACGGCGGCACGGTGATCGCCGACCTGCGCCCCGGAGTCTGCGACGAGCACGGGAAGCCTTACTCCGCAGGCGCCCTCGACGACCTGTTCGGCGTAAAGCTCGACACCGCGAAGTTCGCGCGAGCCGTGGGCGACCTGAAACTCAGCCCGACGAGCACACTGCGCGGCGTGGTGATGGATGGCGGCGTCACGGCGACGACGGGCTCGCCCTGGACCCGCGTCGGCAACGTCCCGGTCATCATCGGCAGGAACGTCGGCAAGGGCCAGGCGATCCTGCTGAACCTGTCGCTCAGCGGGTACGCGCTGGCCGAGCAATCCGGCGCGAAGCAGGGCGACTTCGGGGGCTGGGCGGCGGGCGGCGAATTGAGGAGCTTCGTCACGAGTGTTTTCGGCATGGCCCGTGTGCGGCCGTCCCTGACGACCACGCCCGAACTCCCGCACCTGGAGATCAGCCGCTTCCGCAACGGGGCCGCCGAATACGTCGGTCTCATCCAGAGCTTGCCCCGCGATTCGACTGAGTATACGAACCTGCAGGCCACCGTGCCGGAGGGCAAGACGACTGCGATCAGTTTCCCGCATTCGGCGCACGTCTACGATGTCCGCGCAGGCAAATACCTCGGCCTCATCGCCACGCTGCAGACAACAATTGACCCCGGCATCGCGAAGCTCTACGCCCTGCTGCCGTACCGCGTCGACGGACTAAAGCTGTGGACGCCGCCGCAGGCGAAGCTCGGAGCTGCGCTCGACTACGCCGTCACGGTGATCGCAGCCGGAGCGAAACCGGGGACTCACATCTTCCACATCCGCGCGTCGTGGAAGTCTCAGGCCACCGGACACGAGACGGTCTATGAGGCAAATGTCCTCGGCAAGGAGGGGCGAGCCACGGGCAAGTTCGATCTCGCACTCAACGATCCGGCCGGGCGATGGACGCTCACCGCGCGCGATGTAGCAACCGGCACAACGGCGACCACCGCCTTTACGGTGAAATAGGAGCGGCGTCGGCCATGCCAAGAAGCCCAAGGGTGCGTGCGCTATATGTCACCTCCACCGCCGTTTTCGCATCTACGCTCGTCTATTAGTATTACTATGCCGGTTGTGCGGCCCTGCTCGACCGTGAGCTGCCGTGCTTCTAGAATGGAGTGGGCGCGACAATCTTGTCGCGCGTGGGGCGGGCGTCCTCGCCCGCCATCGCCGTCATTTCCATCGTTCCAGAGCGCCGGAACCCGGCATGGCGACTGTGGTTCAATGCCGTTCGCGCTTCATCTTGGGACACGGTCAGTCTCTGACAAGATTCCGAGCGCTTCGTCTGCCGGTTCTCAAAGTGGCGTAGTAATGATAGGGAGGGGTAGGAAGCCGTGGCCGCATGAATCCGTTGACCCCGCAACGATTCCGGCGTACCATGATCTAACGCAGTGAGGAAAGAGCATACGGTGCCCTGTATCGACATCGTGTCGTATGCCCCGGAGGCGAGGAGGAAGGGGATTCTCGATGACTACGCTCAATCGACACAAGGGAGCCGGGTTCGCGCTCGCCGAACTCCTGGCCGTTACCGGCCTGTTGACCGGATTGGGCAGCGCCGCGTTTACCGGTGTCAAGGACAAGGCCAATCAGGTCGCCTGCGCGAACAACCTGAAGCAGATATACACATCGATCCAGCTTATGACTGCCGCCGGCGAGCCGCTCCCCAAGGCGTGGTTCTACCCGCCGGCGAATCCGCCGGTTCCCGACCAGCGCAACATCGCCAGCATCCTGCGCGTCTACGGCTGCCCGGCGAGCGTGTTCATCTGCCCGGCAGCTCCGGCGGCGATCCAGCAGCGCCAGTTCTGCTATGTCTACAACGATGCCCTCGACGGCAAGGAGATCGACGCCGTCGCGAACCCCTCAACCACGTGGCTGATGATGGACATCAATGCGGTATCCACGAAGGTGCCGCAGGCGCACATGGGCGGCTGCAACGTGCTATATGTCGACGGACACGTGAAGTTGATGCCAGCCGCCCAACTGCCGAAGCTGGTGGCCTCCGACGCGCCTGGCACGGTCGTGGTCGAGCCGACGAGCGAGACGCACTGAGGGCGACGCATCTATAGTGCGGGGACCTATGCACGGCGGTCGCCAAGGCCGCCGTGTTTCCACTTGTGGGCGTCCTGTGCGCCGCGCCGCCCAACCCCTCTGACGTCGGCAAGCCGTTGCCATGCGCCGTCCTCTGTGTCGGCGGCGACAGCCGTCGCGACGTCTCTGTGGTTCCCGCCGTCCGTACCCGGTAACTCTTGCGCTGAGGTCAACTTGATGGTAGAAATCGCGGTTGGTTTGGAGCGGTTGCGGCACGAAGCGGAGCGCGCGGTCATCGTCGGCTTGCAGCATCTCGAAGGCGAGGGCGCCCGCTCGATGCAGGAAATGGCCGATCTCGCCATCGCCGCCGGCTGCGAGCCGGTGGGCTTTTTCGTGCAGTCGCGCAAGAACGCCGACCGCCGGACCTATATCGGCAAGGGAAAAGTGGAGGAGTTGAAAGCCGAGGCGCTCTCTTTGGGCGCTGACGTCATCCTCTTCGACGGCGACCTCAGCCCGGCCCAGGTGCGCAACCTCGTCGATCAGTTCGACTGCAAGATCCTCGACCGCACCGAGTTGATCCTCGACATCTTCTCCCAGCACGCGAAGACGAGCGAGGGCAAGTTGCAGGTCGAGCTGGCGCAACTTTCGTACCTGCTGCCGCGTTTGACCGGTCGCGGCAAGATGATGGACCGCATCGGGGGCGGAGGCGGGGGCACCGGGGGAGGGGCCGGGGGGGTCGGTGTGCGCGGCCCCGGCGAAACGAAGCTCGAAACCGACCGGAGACGCCTTCGCCAGCGCATCACCGTGTTGCGCGAGCGTCTGCAGGAGGTCCGCGAGCGCCGCGAGATCGAGCGCCAGAGCCGCCGCAAGTCCGGGCTGCCCACCGTCAGCCTCGTCGGCTACACCAACGCCGGCAAGTCCACACTGCTCAACGCTCTCGCGGGCAGCGTGGAGGTCAGCGTCAACGACCGCCTCTTCGAGACCCTCGACCCTACCGTTCGCAAGATCGACCTGGGCAAGGGCAACGAGATACTGGTCAGCGATACCGTCGGCTTCATCCACGACCTGCCGCATCATCTCGTCACGGCATTCCGCGCGACCCTCGAAGAGGTCATTGACGCCGACTTCCTGCTGCACGTCTGCGACGCTTCGGACACCCACGTCCGCCGAGAAGTCAGCTCGACCGACGAGGTGCTGTACGATCTCGGCGTGCCCGAGAAGCAGACGCTGATCCTGCTCAACAAGTGGGATTGGGTCACCGACCCCGAGCGCCAGGCGGATCTGCTCAGCGAATTCCGCGGCGCGCTGCCGATCTCGGCGCTGACCGGCGACGGGCTGGACGCGCTGCGCGAGTACCTGATGGCGCATCTTTTCGCCCGCCTAATCCCGCTGACATTGCAGCTTCCGTACAGCAAACTGGGCCTCCTGCAGAAATGCCGCGAGCGCGGACACGTCCATGAGGAGGAGTACGTTGCAGATGGCGTGGTGGTGGATGTCGAGGTGGAAGAGGCGCTGGTGGCGCTACTGCGGGACTATGTGGTGGCGGAGGAATAGCATTCGCGAATTCGATCTGCCTGCAGTAGCATCGGATCACGGCAGGGGACCGGCGACATGGATCACGAAGACGCGAAAACACGAAACGACAGTGGGGTTTCCAGCGAAGTGATGTGGCCGTCTAGTGTTCTTGTGTCTTCGTGGTCGATTCTTTCCCGGTTCCGACTGCGCCAGGTTAGGGATCTGAAGATGGCGCAGCCATCCTCGCTCTACCCGCACCCCACGGTCTCCAGGTTTGCCACGCACTGGTACCTCTCGGGGGTCCGCACGGTCATGCCCAGTTCCGCCGCGACGCTTGCCGCTACAGAAACCTCCTCCGGGTAGCCGCCGTCGCGCAGGTCTGAGACGGTGATGCACACCTCATCGGCCCCCGCGGTGAGCGCGGCCCGACAGCCCGCCACCCCGGCACTCTCCCACATGTACCGGATGTGAGCCACGTTGTCGAGCATCAGACGCCCGACGCTGATCTCTCGCAGCGTATCGCCGAGATCGTGCCCGCCGCCGTTCTCGCCCGACCCGTTGGCGACCGGAAGCGGCGAGTAGGCCAGGAGGCCCTCGGTGTCATCCTGCAAGTCCCGGATGCGCACCAGATGTTCGGCCTTCTCGCGCGTGGTCTCGAGATGGCTGTAGGTCATCGTCGCCTCGCCCGCGATGCCGCACTCATTGCCCTCTCGCATGACCGTCAGCCATGTTCCACCGGAGACCTTCGAGGGGCATACAACCTGCCGCACACGCGGGGCGAAGACCTCGGCCCCGTCGCCTGGCAGCGAGTCGACGCCGGCGGCCTTCAGGTCGCTGAGCGCCTCCGCCAGCGATACTCCGCCGGTGGCGGCGATCTGGGCTAGCTGCGCCGGTGCGAACGCCTGGATGTGCAGGCGGTCTCCGAGCGCTCGCAGCCCGTGGACGAGGTCGATGTAGTATTCGTATGGCAGCTCGGGATTCGCGCCGCCGACGAGGCGGATGTGCCCATAGCCCGCCGCTTCGGCCTCCGAGGCCAGGCGGACGACCTCATCCACCGGCCGCACCATGAGGCCGAAATGCCGCCGCTCTTCGGATCGGCTGCAGCGCAGGCACGAGTTGGCGCAGCCGGTCGTAAAAGTGATCTCCCGGCGCGCACACACCCGCACGAAGTCCCCCACGCGCCGCCGGCGCGCATCGTTAGCCAGAGCACGTACAGTCTCGAAGTCATCGTGCTCGTAAAGCGCTTCGCAGTCGGCGATACCGAGACGGTGCCCCAACGCAATTCGGCGGATCACATCATCAAACATGGTCGCATTCCTTCAGCGTGCCCCCGTTGTCGGAGCCAGGCGCCGTGTTGCGCAGCCCGTCATGCGGGGCCCAGCGTCCCTGCAACCGGGTTCCATCGTAGCATAGGCCGCGCCTCAGCGCAACCCGGAGGGACACCTTGGGTGCGTCTTTCAAGTGTAGGTAGTATTACTGTGCCGGTTGCGCGGCCCTGCTCGGCAATAAGGTGCCCTGCGGAGATGGACGGCGATGGACCGCAGAGACACAGAGAACGGCAACGTCCCTTAACGCCTATCGTGGGGCAGGCCGGCC
>CAYWBK010000077.1:0-17492 GCA_964455745.1 uncultured Armatimonadia bacterium | reverse complement strand
GATGTGCGTGCCTTACAGGCCTCTGCCTAAAGATTCACGACTGACGGAGCACTAGATGTGGGTAAAGCATAGCCACGAGTGGAGAGGGGCCTACCCACTGTAGGCGGGTCAGGGTGAGGTCGCTGTTCGCCCGGCAAACGGCGATCTCCGAGGCAGCCCCCTTGGCCGCCGTCAGAACAGCGCCTTCTGTGGCTGAGTATCCTCTCCCCCATCCCCCGCCAGCATCGCTCTGAACGCCGCTTCGTCGAGCGTCGGGACGCCCAATTCGTTCGCCTTGTCCAGCTTCGATCCCGGGTCCTCACCGACGACCACGTAGTTCGTCTTCTTGCTGACACTCCCCGAGACCCGCCCACCACGTTTCTCGATCTCGGCCTTCGCCTCGTCGCGGGTGAAGCCCTGCAGGCCGCCGGTGAGCACGAAGGTCTTGCCCGCGAATGCCGCCGAGGCGACTGGGGCCTCCGTCTCCTCGATCTCCACCCCGTGCGCCAGAAGCTGGGCCACGATCTCGCGGTTATGCTCGTCAGCGAAAAAGACGGCGACGCTGTGCGCGATCTCCGGACCGATCTCGTGGATCTGCTGCAGGCGTTCCTCGCTCGCGCCCATCACGTTGTCGAGTGTTCCGAGGCTGCGCGCGAGGACCTGGGCGATGTGCTCGCCGACATTCAGAATGCCGAGCGCGTACAGAAAGCGCGCCAGCGTCGTCTTCTTGCTTGAGCTGATCGCATCTACAAGATTCTGCGCTGACTTGTCGGCGAAGCGCTCCAATTGGATGAGCTTCTCCTTGGTGAGGTCGAAGAGGTCCGGCAGGTGGCGGATAAGGCTTTCGCGGAAGAGCTGCGCGACCCGCTCCTCGCCCAGGCCCTCGATGTCGAAGCCGCTTTTGGAGGCGAAGTGCTCCAACCGCCCCTCGATCTGGGACTCGCAGTCGAGCGACGAGCAGCGTACGATCGGGTCGCCCTCAACGCGCAGGACCGGCGAGTTACAGACCGGGCACAGATCGGGCAACTGATATGGCACGCTGTCCGCGGGGCGCTTCTCCAACACTACCTGCACCACCTGGGGGATGACATCGCCGGCGCGCTGAACGATGGCGGTGTCGCGCTCACGAATGTCCTTGCGGTCGATCTCGTCCTGATTGTGTAGCGAGGCCCGGCTGACCGTCACCCCGCCGATGTGGACCGGCTCGAGCACGGCGATCGGCGTGATGGCCCCGGTGCGCCCGACACTGGGGACGATCTCGCGGATGACGGTGGTGGCCTGTCGAGGCGGAAACTTGTACGCGACCGCCCAGCGCGGGCTTCGCGAGCGGACTCCGAGGGTCTCCTGGAGGCCCTTGTCGTTCACTTTGATGACAACCCCGTCGATCTCGTAGGGAAGCGAATCCCGATCCTCGCCCATCTTCGCATAATAGGCGAGCACCTCGTCGATGTTCGCGCAGACCTGTACGCGGTCGTTGACGCGCAAACCCCAGCCGCGCAAAGTCTGCAGGACCTCCCAGTGGGTCTCGAAGCCGGGGCCCTCCACGACGCCAACGTCATAGCAGAACATGTGCAACGGGCGTGAGGCGGTGATGGCGGAGTCAAGCTGCCGCAGCGATCCGGCGGCGGCATTGCGCGGATTGGCGAACGGGGGCTTGCCTTCGGCGGCCTGGCGCTCATTGAGCCGCTCGAAGTCCGCGATAGCCATGTAGATCTCGCCGCGGACCTCGACGCGAGGCGGGATCGGCAGTGTGGGGAGAGTGCTAGCGGAACGCGTGGGGCGGGCGGCAGCAACAGAACGCGTGGGACGGGCGTCCTCGCCCGCCTGCCCCATCGCAGGCGAGACGCCTGCGCCACGAGAGCTGCCCGCCGGATTCGCAGGCGAGACGCCTGCGCCACGCGACACCTCTGCGCCACGCGGGCCGTCATGAAGCCTCAGCGGGATGCTCTTGATCGTCCGCACGTTGTCGGTGACATCTTCGCCGGTCATGCCGTCGCCGCGCGTCGAGGCCACCTGCAGCAGTCCGTCGATGTAGACCAGCTCGATCGCAAGACCGTCGAACTTCGGCTCGGCGACAAACTGCACTTCGCCATCGGCAGCCTCTTGCGCCGTCTGCACGAAGTTGCGTAGTTCCGCTTCCACGAAAATGCTCTGCAAGCTCATCATCGGCAGGCGGTGGGTGACGGAGCCCAGATCGGCGCGCGGTGGAGCCCCGATGCGCTGGGTCGGCGAGTCGGGGGTCACCAGCTCGGGGTTGTCAGCTTCAAGCTGCTGCAACTCGCGGAATAGGGCATCGTAATCGTCATCGGCGATCTCAGGCTCCGCCAGTACATAATAGAGGTGGTTGTGGCGGTCGATTTCCTGTCGGAGCCGGTTGATTCTGTCCCGGATGTCGGTGGTTTCCATAGCGGTGTTCTCTCCAGGAGGTCATCCCACACGGATGTGGAACACCTCCCCGTCAAGGAGGTCTGTGCATGCGCCCTGACCGTCTGGGTTGTGTCGCTGGTGCTATTGCCGGGATGTCCGCCGGTTTCGCTGCCGGAGTTTACTTCCTGCTCGCGGGTCCACCGGAGGGCATGGACGCGCTTTACAGGCCTCCGGTGTGGAGCATCCTGCTGATGCCGATGCTGCTCTTCGGCCTGCTGGGGGTCTTCGCCGGCATCCTCATCCGCACCGCCTTGCGCAAGTGAGGCCGGAGCTGTCGGCCGGTCGTAGGCTCCCATAGTTCGATTTGCGTTGGCTACGCACAAGATCATCACACAGGCTGACGACTCCAACCACGAAGACACGAAGTCACAAGACGGCCGGACAGGTCTCGACGGGGACTTAGGCCGTTTAGTGTTCTTGTGCCTTCGTGGTCAATCCCTCTCCTGCCCCCCCACTGCGCCCGACTATGGCCTGCAGCGCCGCAAATGCCTTCTTCCGCGCGGCGATGGCCCACTTGTCGCCCTTCTTCTCCAGTTTCACCAATCCGTAGTGCGCCTCCCCGCCCTGGAAGTACGGTTCATCGAGCAGTTCATACACGAAGAAAGCCTTCACAATCCCCGAGGCCTCCGTCTTGCGCACCTGATCGACCAGGTAGTCCGCCTGCGCCTGCTCGCCGCCGTCCATGTCACCGTTCCGACGGTCGCACTCGGTGATCCAGACCTCTTTCCCCGTTGACTTCAGCTTTTGCAGCACATCCCACTTGCCGCTGTAGCTCTGCTTCGTCTCGGTGATGTCGCCCATGTCGGAGTACCAGTGCCAGGCGACGATCTCGAAGGGCACCGCGTCGTCGATGAGGCGGTCGACGAACCCGAAGTGCAGCCAGCCCGCGCCGCCGAGGATGCGTTTCGCCGTCGGATCGCCATCATGCACGCCCTCGGCCAGCCCGCGCAGAAGCTCGCAGGCTTCGGCATACTTGTGGAAGTCGTAATCCGAACGCGAGGCCCCGTCGCGATCTCCGCCGTTCGGCCACTTGGTCATCGCGCCGCTCTCCAGCTCGTTGCTCAGCTCGTAGTGGGTGATGCGGCCCTTGTAGCGAGAGGCGATGGCCTTGCCGTACTCGTAAGCCAGACGGCGAATCTCGCGAATATCGTCCTTCGCCGGCGCGACGGGCGGGAAGAGCACCGGCAGGAGCTTGATCCCGGCGGCCTCGGCCGCGGCGACGAGGTTGTCGGAGTGGGTGAAATCCAGGCCCCAGCCCCAGTCGGAACGGTACCACTGCACGCCCAGTTCCTTCAGCAGCGCCATCTGCTGCTCGATGGGCACATGCCAGTAACCCTCCTGGGTGAACGCGTGGCCGTTCACGCCGAGGATGAACGGCACCCTCTCCGGTTGAGGGGCCGTGTCGGCAGCCTGGACGAGCATCGGCAGCAGTGCGGCCGAGATCGTCGCGACGAGAATGAGGCCAAATCGCACCACTGTCATCAGGGATGTCCTCGACGCACGCGGGGCGGGTCCGCCCGGGAGCATCGTTTTGGGATGTGGCACTTTCAACGGTCAAGGCGCGGGGTGTCACGGCCTCGTTCCGGCCCGCGAAGCGGGATGGAACGAGGCCGTGACGGGGACCCCGCGCCGTCCTGGCAGCCTCCCGCTCTAAGGTCCCCGTCGTCGATCCCGCTAGCGCGGGCCCGACGACACCCCAGGGCTTGGCGTGGTGCGCAAAAAACGATGCTCCTGCCGGTCCTCCCCAATCGCTTGTGTTTCGGCGCTTTTTGCGCTATTCTCCGTCGCGGCATAGCGACTAGGTTCACGCCGTAGTGGCCCAACCATCTACCGCTGCGCGTCATTTCCTCGCCCGGCGACCCAATCCTGCCGGGACGCGAAGATGGGCGGCGGCGTTGCCCTTCCGTTAATATGCTCGAAACACGGGCACCACAGAATGCCGGTCGCCGAAGCATCGGGTTCGGTGAGGCGGTAGCCGACGCGCCCGCTGCAGATCGGATGTATTGTTCTCCCCAAGAAAGTGATGCTTAGTGGATATATGGCAGCTCAGTGAAGATGAAGTCTACGCGGCTGTCGGGAGTGCGCCCGGGGGGCTGACCGCCGAGCAGGTGCGGGAGCGGCAGGCGCAGTACGGAGCCAATGTCCTGCAGGAGAAGCGGAAGCGCCCGATCATCTACCGCTTCTTCGCTCAGTTCAAGGACCTTTTCGCGCTCCTTCTGATCGTCGCTTCGGTCCTCTGTTTCATCACCTACATCATCCCCCCGCGCGACATTTATAACCTCGAGGTCACCATCGCGATTGCCCTGGTGGTCGTGCTGAACGCCGTCATGGGGTTCTTCCAGGAGTTCCGGGCTTCGAAAGCCACCGAGGCGCTCAAGCGGATGGTGCCCTCGAATGCCCGCGTGGTGCGGGAGGGCGAAACCATCATCCTCCCGGCCCGCGAGCTTGTCCCCGGCGATATCCTCATCCTCGAGGAGGGCGACAGCATCTCCGCCGACGCCCGCCTGCTGCGCCAATACGAGTTGACGACGAACCAGGTTTCCCTCACCGGGGAATCGGACCCGGTGCGCAAGACGGCGGACGCTGTTTTGGACGAAGGCCTGACCCACATCGACCTGCCCAACATGGTCTTCATGGGCACCAGCGTCGCCTCGGGCACGGGGCGGGCTATCCTGCTGGCAACCGGGATGGACACCGAGTTCGGCAAGATCTTCGCCCTCACGACAGAGATGAAGGAGGAGCTAAGCCCCCTCCAGCGCGAGATCGGCCGGATGGCCAAGACGGTCTCGATCATCGCGGTCTCGGTGGGCATCGTTCTCTTCTTCATGGGGCGGCTCCTGGGCCTGGGGTGGGTGGAAGACGTCCTGTTCGCCATCGGCGTCATGGTGGCGTGCGTCCCTGAGGGTTTGCCGGCGACTCTGTCGGTCGCGCTGGCCATCGGCATCCAGCGGATGGCCCGCGAGAACGCGCTGATCAAGAAGCTTTCCGCCGTCGAGGCTCTCGGGTCGGCGACCGTCATCTGCACCGATAAGACGGGCACCCTCACGAAGGCCGAGATGACCGTCAAGGAGATCCGGCTCCCCGGCCACCCGATATACGTCGCAGGCGCCGGCTACGAGCCGTCCGGGCACTTCGAGGAGGGCGGGGCAGCCCTGGAGCCGGACGCCGCAAAACAGACACTCGAACTGCTCCTGCGGATCGCGAGCTTCTGCAACAACAGCCGCCTCATGCCGCCGAAGGATGACCGACCGTGGCGCATCATCGGCGACCCGACCGAGGGCGCGCTTCTCACCGCGGCCCAGAAAGCGGGCTTCGACCTGACGGCTGAGTTGATGGGCCGCCCGAAGATCCACGAGCTACCGTTCGACTCCGTGCGGAAGCGCATGACGGTCATCCACGTCGAAGGCGACGGGCAGGTCGGCTTGACCAAGGGCGCCCCGAAGGAGATCATCGAGCGCTGCTCTCACTATGTCCAGGACGGTCGCGTCCTGCCTATCGATGATGACTGCCGGGCCCGGTTCCTGGCCGACAACGATGCGATGGCCGGACAGGCGCTTCGGGTTCTCGCGATGGCTTACCGCCCGCTGCCCGACGACATGACCGAGTATGACGCGGAGACGGTCGAGCGCGATCTCGTCTACGTCGGCCTCATGGGGATGCTCGACCCGCCAAGACCCGAGGTCTCCCAGGCCGTGCGGATGTGCTACGGAGCCGGGATTCGGATCATTATGATGACCGGCGACTACGGCCTGACCGCCGAGGCCATCGCCCGCCGCATCGGCATCGTGAGCGAGGATCAGCAGTGCCGCGTTATCACCGGCATCATGGTCGACGCCATGTCGGACGACGAGTTCGACCAGGAGTTGGCCGACAAGTCGCCTCTCATCCTGGCGCGCGTCGCCCCGGCGCACAAGATGCGCGTGGTGACCACGCTGAAGAGCCAGGGCGAGGTCGTGGCCGTCACCGGCGACGGCGTCAACGACGCCCCGGCGCTGAAGCGAGCCGATATCGGCGTCGCAATGGGCATCGCAGGGACGGATGTCTCCAAGGAAGCATCCGTTATGATCCTCTTGGACGACAGCTTCGCGACCATCGTCAAGGCCGTCGAGCAGGGGCGCGGCGTCTACGCGAACTTACGCAAGATGGTCCTGTACCTGTTCTCGCACAACTGCGGCGAGCTGTTCCCGTACGTGTTCTCGACGCTCTTCGGCATTCACCTGGTCCCGCTCAGTGCGCTTCAGGTTCTCGCCATCGACCTCGGTTCGGACGTTCTGCCCGGTCTGGCCCTCGGCACCGAGAAGCCCGAGCCGGGGATCATGGACCGCCAGCCGCGCTCGAAGAAGGAACGTCTTCTGGACAGCGGGGTGCTGCGTCGCCTCGTGTTCCTCGGGACCATTCAGTCCGCCGGGGCCACCATCGCCTTCCTGCATGTGCTGTTGTCCCACGGGTGGAAGTGGGGCGCGGACATCGGCCCCGGCAGCGCGCTCTATCCCGTCTACCGGGAGGCCATCACAGCGACCCAGGCGGCGATTGTGGTCTCCCAGTTCGCCAACGGCTTCGTCTGCAGGACGGAGCGGGCCTCCCTGGCGCGCGTCGGGGTTCTCAGCAACCTGCCGCTTCTGGGCGCCGAAATCCTGGGGCTTATCATCGTATGCGCGATATCTTACGTGCCTTTCCTGCAGGGCATCTTCAACACCGCGCCCCTGTCCGCCGTGGACTGGGGTGTGCTCTGGGGGTTCGCCGGGCTGTTGCTCGTCGCCGAAGAGGGGCGGAAGGCGCTTGCGCGCCGCAATGACCGACGGAGCGCTCAAGGAGGCTAGCATAGTGCACATCATCGTCGTGGGATGCGGGCGCGTGGGCTCAATCGCCGCAAGGGTGCTGGCGAGGCAGGAGCATTCCGTCGTTGTCATCGACCAGGAACCCAGGGCTTTCGCGCGCCTGGGGAACACTTTCACCGGCAAGCAACTGCAGGGGTTCGCACTCGACCGCGAGATACTGACTGCGGCGGGCATCGAGAGTTCGGACGCCCTAGTGGCTGTCACGAACGGCGACAACACGAACATCGTGGCTGCGCGGATTGCGAAGGAAGTCTTCCGCGTGCCGATCGTGGTGGCCCGGATGAATGACCCGCTGAGGGCCGAGATCTACCGCCGCTTCGGGGTGGCGACGTTCTCGACCTCGCAGTGGGGGGCCTCCCAGGTGGTGGACCTGGTCACGCGGCCACACGTACACCAGGAGCAGAGCTTCGGCAGCGGCGATCTGCGCATGATCGAGGCCCAGGTCGCGCAACATTTCGCCGGGAAACCCGTGACCGACGTCGAGGTGCCGGGCGAGATCCGCGTCGCCAGCATCGTGCGCCTCGGCAAGGCGGTGCTTCCCGTGTCCGGCACGAAGTTCGAAGCCGGCGACATCGCTCACATTCTCGTCATCGCCAGCAGCCTGGACAAGCTGTCGCGAATGTTCGGATGGAAATAGGTGACCCCAATGAAACTGGTCATGGTGGGAGCAGGCAAGCTGGGCCACATGGTCGCGAAGGTAGCCCAGGTGCGCAACAGTGTGACAATCGTGGAGAAAAGCCCGGAGCGGGCGGCTGAGGTTAAGGCCGCGCTCGAAAGCTGCCAGATCGTGGTCGGGGACGCGTGCGACCCCGCGGTGCTGGAAAGCGCGGGCACGCCGCACTGCGACGCGGTCATCGTCCTCACCGGTCACGATGAAGACAACCTGGTCGTCTGCGCCCTGGCGAAGTACGAATACCACGTCAAGAAGGTTATCACCCGCATCAATAACCCCTCGAACGAGTGGCTCTACAACCGTGCCTGGGGTGTGGACGTGGCGCTCAACTCCGCGCAGGTCATCGCCTCGCTCATCGAGGAGGAGGCCAGCTTGCGGGACATCGTCACCCTCCTGAAGCTGCGAGAGGGCGAGGTGGCCATCGTGGAACTGACCGTGCCGGACGGGGGCGACATCGCGGGCAAGCCGCTGATGGAGTTAGGTCTCCCGCGAGAGTGCCTGGTGGCCGCCGTCCTGCGCGGGAACAAGATCATCGTCCCCCGCGGGGATGTCACCCTGGAGGCGGGCGACCACCTGCTGGTCATCACGTACCCGTCCGTGGAGGAGTCCCTGCGCGCCCGGTTCGGGGCGTGATAGTGGCAAGCGCCGACCGCAACCAGGCGTTGGCGGTTGCAGACCGCCGTCAGTCCTCGACATGGCCTGGCGCCGCGAGACTGTCCGGTCCCGGTTTGGGGGATTCGCCGACGGTGACATCATCACCGATCAGCGCGGGGATGGTCACAGTCGGCATCACCAACTGGCCTGACCGAGTGATGCCGGTGGTCTGTGCAACCGCAGCCCGGAGAAGGCCATATAGGATGGCCAGTGCATTGCCAGGGATGAGTTGATCGGTGACCTCTGCAGGACAGTCAGGATGGACGACGAAAAGCCCGGTCATCTTGGCGCGGATACGTCGGAACCTGGCGCCCCGACCAACTGGCTTTAGTCCGACCGTCAAGGAAACTTCGAAGCGATGCGCTTCGTCGGTCGTGCGCACAGTCCTGTCGAAGGTGATGTGGTACCCGTCGTCACCGGGTGTGGCCGTCTTTGGTGCTGCGGCAACCACCTGAAGTTCGTCCAACCAGTGGCGCTCAAGCTGCAGCGGGGAGAGCATCGCAGCACTCCTTTGTCGCTTCGAGGTAATCGTAGCTCGGTACGGCCGCATACGCCAGCATATCCGAACGGCTCGGGCTGGGGTGCCATACACAGGCCTCGTCCCGCGCTCTCTGGCGAAGCGCTCCGGGTTTGCCGAACGAAACGTCGATGATTACGTCCAACGCATAGGCGATCCGCATCAATGTCCTGACCGACGTGTTGGGTTGGCCGTTTAGCAAAGCCGAAATGCGGGCTCTGCTGACCCCAAGGCGCTGGGCCAACTCGACCTGCGTCACTCCCTGACTCGCCATCAACTCCTCTATCTTGTCTACTACAGCGAGGAGAACATACTGCGTGCCCAGATCCGGATCAGTATCCATCTGCGCCACATGCTCGCGGTACTCAATATCAAAGCGGTCGTTGACCATCTCAGTGTTGCCTCCGGTACCTATCTCTGAGTTGCTGGGCACGCGTCTTGTGTATCTGCGCAACGGTGTCAGTGGTCTTCCAGCAACCATTGGTGATCACGTATGTGTCGCGGTCACGGAAACAGAAGTAGGTGATCTGGTCCGTCGGCCTCAACTCGTAGAACCCGTTCATGTCTGCTTTGAGGGCTTTGAACCTTTTCGTGCCAGGGCCGGAATCTGTAGCATAGAGGAACAAGGTGAGCGTTTTGGCCTTCTCACGAGGTCGCGAGTCCAGGAACTCAAGCCCCCAGCAGCGGCCATCGTCGTCGATGAGCCATGCGAGGCTACAGCGCAGACCCTGTCCCCCAATCGGCTGCAGTTCCATTGCGCGAATAGAGTAACATATATATTGACACCTGTAAAGGCACTTGAGGGCACGCGGGTGCGTCTTTCAATTGTAGGTAGTGTTCCTACGCCGGTTGCGCGGCCTTGCTTGGCAATGAGATGCCCTGCAGAGAGATGGACGGCGATTGACCACAGAGAACGGCAACGTCCCTTAACGCCTATCGTGGGGCAGGCCGGCCGTGTCCCAGCCGTTCTCTGTGCCCTCTGTGTCTCCGTGGTTCAATGCCGTTCAGCCTTCATATTGGGATACGGTCAGCCTCTGACAAGATTCCGAGCGCTTCGCCCGCCGGTGCCGAAGCGGCGTAGTAATGGTAGGTAATCGGCGGGAGTCAGGCCGTATTCAACGGCCAAAGGACAGGCCGTGGAGGTTATGCTTCTACGGAACTATCTCCCACGTCCCATCCATCCTGTGTCCTGCTCCGTTCCGCCATGCTTGCGGCAGTCCTACCTACAACCAGCGGGCGGACCCAGGGCACGCCCTGACGCAGATTACGCGCGGAGAATCACTGCGACGCAGCATTTGACCGAATTCACGAGGGTGTCCGGTCTACACAGGCCGACCCACACTATGCCAAGGGAGCACCCATGAACGTCGTCTTCATCGCCGTCGATACGCTTCGGGCCGATCATCTGTCTTCCTACGGGTTCGAGTTCCTCACCAGCCCCCACATCGACAAGCTCGCCGCGAGCGGCGTCGTCTTCGAGGAGATGATCGCGCCGCATATCCCCACGCATCCGGGCTACACGACGTTGTTCACCGGCAAGGATGCGATGACGCACCAGATCGTCTCCCAGGGCGGGCGAACGGAACTCGATCCCGCGCACAAGACGCTCGCCGAGGTGCTTTCCGAGCGCGGGTACTTCACCGCCGCCGCCGACAATCTCGCGCGCTGGTTCAGCCGCGGCTTCGAGGTGTACGAGGGCTATCACTGGGACCAGGACCCCAAGGGCGCGTGGCTGAAAGCCGAGGCGGTCAACGGGACCGCGCTGCAGATCCTCGACGCCTGCGACGGGCAGGATCAGCCCTTTTTCGCCTTCCTGCACTACTGGGACCCGCACACGCCATACCTGCCGCCCTATCCCTTTTCCCGAATGTTTTACTCGGGCGACGAGAAGGACCCCGCGAATCACTCCGCCGACGGGATGTGGGATTACCCGGCGTTCCAGTACTATTTCGCCGAGTGGATGCCCGGCGTCACCGACATCGAGTTCCCCTGCCGCCAGTATGACTCCGAGATTGCCTATTGCGACAGCGCCCTCGCGCATGTCTTCAGTCGCATCCGCAATCTACGACAGGCGGACGACACGCTGGTGATCGTGACTTCGGATCATGGCGAGGAACTCGACGAACACGCCATGTATTTCGACCATCACGGGATCTTCGAGACGAACCTGCACATCCCGCTCATCATGGCCTGCCCGAACCGGCTACCTACGGGCAAACGCATGAAGGGGATCGTGCGCCATCAGGACGTGGCCCCGACGATCCTGGACTTCTGCGGGTGTGCGGACGCCATTGAGGAGAACGCGATTGAGGGGAAGAGCGTGCTGCCCTTGATCGACGCCGACGACCACAGCGGCACGGCGGAGAAGGTCCTCATCACCGAGTGCACCTGGATGCGCAAGCGAGGGCTGCGCACGAAGGACTTCATGCTCATCCAGGGCCTCGAGCCGGACATGCACAACCGGCCCGAGTGGGAGCTTTACGACCTGAAGGCCGACCCCGGCGAGCAGGTGAACCTCGCCGCCAGCCAGCCGGAAAAGCTCGCGGAGATGCAGGCGGAACTGGCGGGGATGGTCGCGAAGCGTCTGTCCGAGACCGGGCTGCCCGACCCGATGGAGGAGGGCAAGATCACCCTCACCCGCGTCGGGAACGTGGCATTGGCAGTGCCGGCCGATCAGGTGCTGGAGGAGTAGGCGACGCACGGGGGAGGTAATTGCAAAAGTCGCTGCGTCGTCTGTAGGAGCGGTCTCCAGACCGCGATTGCCGTTAATACGCCGCGATAACGACATGTTTTCGTCTCTATAGACGTTATTTTGGCACACTATGGGGTCCGGTCGCATTGCCGGGCACAGTCCGGCGCGGAGAGTGCTCCTACAGACTTTTGCAATTGCCTCGGGGGAAGGCCGGAAAGAGGGGTTGGTCACTAAGACACGAGAGCACCAAACGGCGAACCCACTCTGCCGGAGGTTGGTACGGTCGTTTCGTGTTTTTGTGTTCTCGTGGTCCCAACCATCGGTCTTCCACACGGTCCTGCCTACGCTGAACACGAGGCGGGCGTCGCGGACTACCGCCCAAGATGCGTCTGAACGAGCGACCGCACTTCCTGCCCCGAGTCCGTCACAGCCCGCACCTCGATGAGGTAGGCCCCCGACGGCACGGGCAGAGCGCGGTCGCTTCTGCCATCCCATTGCAGGCGGACCGCACCGGCGGCGCAGGCGCGGTCCCGGCACACCGTGCGGATCGGCACGCCCGCGATGTTCATCACCCGCACCGAAACCGCGGCGTCGGCGGACAGGACGCAGGAGATGTCGGCCCCTCCCGCCGCAATAGGGGCGGCCGCGAGGCCCGCGACCGACAGCAGGCCCGTGCCCGGCTGCAGGAGTTCGACCCGCAAGCGCCTCGCAACCCCCACTGCGCCACTTGTGAACGTGTACCCGTTCGTGGTCCGCAGATAGACGCGCCGGCCTGCCGTGTCATCAACCAGGACCGGCCTGACATCGTTGGGCAGCCCCGACAAGTCGGGCCAGCTCAGCGCCACGGGCGCGCGTTCCGCTGCGCTTGCGACATCAAGCTGCCACGTCGTATCCGCGCCGTCCGCCCGCAGGTCAACCCCCAATTGGCGGCTATCACTGACCGATGCAATCGTGACTCCCCCGGTGATGGCCGGGGGGGTCTCGGCGGCAAATGCCGACTCGTCCTTTCCCACAAGCCCGAGCACTGCCGCCGCAGGGACGGTCTGCGCGGCAGTTGCGAACAAGCGCAGTTGCCATCCACCGCTACTCTTCACTGCCGGCTTCGTCTTCAGCGCCGACGTACCGGCGGTCGGAGGGCCGACCACGAAGTCGCATGCCACGTTCGCTTTCACCCAGTATCCGCTCCAGGCTTTGATGCGGTCGGTCGCCCCGGCGGACGAGACGGTGGGGTCGTAAACCAGCTCGTATCCGTTTTGTCCGAAACTCCACGCGTAATCGCCGATCCAACCGGCAGTGGCAGCGTCAGACACCGTCTTCGAGACGCCGTTGCGGACCACCTTGAGGACGTTCATATCCTTGATTCGCCACAGGCAATCCGCGATAAACGGGCAGCCGATCTGTATCCAGCCGCTGTGAGCCCCGGGGTCGAGGTGAATCGTATAGGGCTGATCGATCGGCACGATGTTCCCGCCGAGGGATGTAGTCGTTTCGGCGGCGAACTTGGCCCAATACCCGCGTCCCGGAACCGAGGCGCTCGGCGTGAGCCATGTGTACTGGCCCGGATCGGAGCCGTAACCGATGTAGCCGGTCGAAGCCGGGTTCCACCTGTACCATGACGTCCCGTCGAACCCGACGACGGCGGGGTCTGCGGACGTTGGGAACCCGGGGATGGAGACCATGACGATGCCCGCCGGGAAGGTGGCGCGCAGGATGGCGACGGAGGTGGTTGCCTGCGGCGTATCGGGCGGGTACTCAACATTGCCGACATGATCGACCGCAACGGCATAGAAGGCGTAACTGTGCCCGACGGCGCCGGTGAACTGCGCGCTGACTGCGGTGGTATTCGACTGCCAGGCGGTGTATGCCCCCCCATTGTCCGAGACGTACACGCTGTAGGTCGCGATCCCGGAGCCGCCGGCATCATCCGTTCCCGACCAGTGCACGGTGAACGACGGGTTGCTCTGCACGGATGCCAGGGCGGTCACCGAACTGGTAGGGGGGCCGCCGTCGATGGTGTACGTGTGGGTCGGAGTCGAGACCGGGGTGTCGTAGTCGAAGGACACCGAGGCGCTGTTGGCGACCTGAGTGCCGGTCGTCAGGTCGAGCTTCGGCATGACGGTGAAGGTCACCCAGCCCTGTCTAACGCCGGGGTTGGGGTTTGTGGGCAGATTGATCCCGACGAAGGCCGCCGACACATGCCCGGTCGCGGGGTTCGCGGCGAACTGCAGGTTGGCGGGGTGGCTCGAGCCGACCAGCGCGACAGTCGTCCAGTCCAACGGCGCCGGGAGATCATCGGTGACGATCACGTCCTGCACGGGCAGCGCAAGGCCGGTCGCCGCGTTCTCGAAGTACACGGTATACGACAGCGGAGTGCGGGGAGAGATGAACCCGGCGGAGCCGTAGCCGGTGGTGGCCTCCATCCCCGCGGACGGCGTCGCGCGCCCCATCAGCGGCAGGTAGGTGACCACACCGGCGGTAGACAGGTCGGTGTGGTCATAGATCAGCGTGTTGATCTGGCCGGTATCCGCCGTTCCCCAATAGTTGTCCTGGGCGCTGATTGCCTGCGTGCTCTGGTTGTGGACCGCGTGGCGACCGTTGCCGCGGATCGCGTTACTGCCCGTCCCCGTCACTCCGGTCTGCCCGAGGTTTGGCGCGGCGGCGCCGTAGATACCAATGCCGTCCTGCACATTGTTCATAATAGTACAGGAGCCGACAAGTCCGCCCGCCGTGCCCGAATACATGATGCCGTCCACCTGGGAATCGGTGATCGTGCAGTTCGCGATCTGTGGATTGCAGGAGTTGATCGCCATCCCGCGCACCCCATAATGCATGACGCACCAGGCCAGATCGCCCGAACTGCCGGGATCGAGGGAGATGCCGGGCCAGTTCCCGGGAGCCGGCGTCGCCGCGCTGGAGGTGAACGTGATCGGCGAGCCCTGCGTCCCGTGAGCCACGAGGCTGCCGCCGCTCGATACCAGGATGCCTCCGGCGCGCAAAATCGCGCCCTGACCGATGGTCAAGGTCCCCCCGGAGCCGATCTGCAGTGTGAGTTTCGTGGGCCGGGCGTTCAGATCGAACGGGATGCCCTGGGCGGTCCACGCCACGGCGGTCGTGATGTCGTTCGCCGAGGTGCAGGCCACCCCGATAGCCTGCTGGCCGTTCGCTGTATACGTGTTGCCCGCGCCCAGCAGGCCGGCGACGGAAGCGGAGGCGTACACGGGATAGCGGGTATTGCCGGAGGCGGTGCAGCGCTGGATGAGGCCGACGGCAGGGCTTGGCGTGATGTGCAGCCCGTCCCGACCGTTCGTGGAGAAGGAGCTGTCTTGCAGGTTGAGGGTCGAGGCGCCGGCGACGAGCAGGCCGTCATCGGTGCACGACGACACCGAGCAGCCGTCGCTCATCGTCAGGGCGGCGCCGTCGCAACTGATCCCGGTGGTGGCGTCGGTGACAGCGGTGTGCGTGAAAGCGCCCGAACTGCCGGGCTGGAATGTGATGCCGGTCCAGCTTCCGGGTGAAGGCGTGATGTAGTAGTGGAAGGTAACAGGTGCGTCGGCGGTTCCCTGGCTGCTGAGAGCGCCGAAGACGATGAACTGGGCGCTCGTTTCGACCTCGACGACGACTCCGGCGGCAAGCGTCAGCGTAACCCCCGCCGCGACCTGTGCGTTCTGCGACAGGCGGTAGGGATTGCCAGCGGGTGTCCAGGTCTGCGAGGTGTCGATCAGGCCCGGAATGTCGGTCGCGCCCTCGCAGGCCGTGAAACCGAGCATCAGAAACGTAAGACAGCCGAGCAGTGTGCGCGTCTGAGCGGACAGCACCGGGGTGTCCCCCTCGAGGGTGAAGGCGATCACGCGGGTGGATAGCCGCAGCGAACGCCCGCTCGGGCGGAGGTCTCCAGTTCCTCCGCCCGAGCTTATGTACCCGCGGGTCCACAAGGGTCATCGGCAGACTCCTGCGGAACTTGAGCGCGGATGTATGACGCGAGGCCTAACGGCAATGCTGCCTCTTTAGGTGTGGGGGGGCGCAGAGTCCCCGCACGCATCTGGGTAGATGGCGTTGGACTTACCGGCTCACGTTATAGAACGCGCCCATGCCGGGGTACTCGGCCACTTCGCCAAGGCTCTCTTCGATGCGTAGAAGCTGGTTATACTTCGCCACGCGGTCCATGCGGCACGGCGCGCCGGTTTTGATCTGCCCGGCATTGGTGGCGACCACGATGTCGGCGATGGTCGAGTCGTCGGTTTCACCGCTGCGGTGGGAGACGACGGCGGTCATTCGGGCGCGCTTGGCCATCTCGATGGCATCGAGCGTCTCGGAGAGCGTCCCGATCTGATTGACCTTGATGAGGATCGAGTTGATCGCCTTCGTCTCGATGGCCTGGGCCAGGTATTTGGTGTTGGTGACGGTCAGGTCATCGCCGACGACCTGGACTTTGTCGCCGATCTTCGCGCACAGCTTCGGCCAGTTCTCCCAGTCGTTCTCGTCGAGGCCGTCCTCAATCGAGATAATCGGATAGCGAGCGCACAGGTCGGCATAGAAGTCGATCATCTCGAGGCCGGTCAGCTCGCGCCCTTCACCCGCGAGGACGTACTTGCCCTTCTCGGCGCTGTAGAACGAGCTGGCCGCCGGGTCGAGCGCGATCATAATATCCGAGCCGGCGCTGTAGCCGGCCTTTTCGATCGCTTCCATGATGACCTTGAGCGCCTCTTCGTTCGACTTGAGGTTCGGCGCGAAGCCGCCTTCATCGCCGACGCCGGAGGCGAGGCCGAGGCCAGCCAGCACTTTGGCGAGCGAGTGATAGACCTCGGCGCCCATCCGCAGGCCCTCGTGGAAGCAGCACGCGCCGACGGGCATGACCATCCATTCTTGCAGGTCCACGTTGTTCGCCGCGTGCTGGCCGCCGTTGAGGATGTTCATCATCGGCACGGGCAGCGTGCGGGCGTTGACGCCGCCGATGTACTGGTACAGCGGCAACTCGACGGCCTCGGCGGCAGCCTTGGCGACGGCCAGGGAGACGCCCAGGATCGCGTTCGCCCCCAGATTGCCCTTGTTGTCGGTGCCGTCGAGGTCGAGCATCGTCTTGTCGATGAGCCGCTGGTCGGCGGCGTCCATGCCGACGATCTCGGCGGCGATCTCCTCGTTGACGTTCTCGACGGCCTTCAAGCGGCCCTTGCCGCCATAGCGCGACTTGTCGCCATCAACAAGCTCGAGCGCCTCGCGCTCGCCGGTCGATGCGCCCGAGGGCACCGCTGCGCGGCCAACGACGCCGCTGGACAGCTCGACATCCACCTCAACAGTGGGGTTGCCGCGCGAATCGATGATCTCGCGTGCGAATACGCCTTCAATCATGGTCATATTGTGTATGTCCTCCGTTTCGTGAGCGGTATAGCTCCATGTTTGCCGGCAACGCCGTGGCGAGCCTCTTGCACCCGACCGATGAGACACACGCCAATGCCGGCATGATGCTTCCCATGTCCCCGTGCATTTCGCCGGCGTGCGCCGATGTCCTCTGCGCCGGCGGAAAAGTTCGCCCATCGTCTCGGTGGCGCAGCCCGGCAGGGATGAGTGCGGGCAGGCGCAGTTCGCCGTTAGTGGCCATCGGCCCTCAATCGGTGGGGCCGCCCGCCGATTGTAGGTAGAACTGCCGCAAGCGTGGCGGCAGGGAACAGCGAGGGGAACAGGATTGATAGGATTTGGAGGATTACGGCATGACGG
>CAYWBK010000076.1:9173-17537 GCA_964455745.1 uncultured Armatimonadia bacterium | reverse complement strand
TCCCCCTCCCGGCACGGGAGGGGTGCCCGCGAAGCGGGCGGGGTAGGGCCGTTCGTCGTGGCCGTTGCCGTTAGCCGTCCCCCTCCCGGCACGGGAGGGGTGCCCGCGAAGCGGGCGGGGTAGGGCCGTTCGGCCGTGGGTAAGGTTCGCCGTCCCTCCACGCAGGAATCCCTCCCCCTCAGTCGAACCTCCCTCCTCGGAGGTCCCTTCCGATGCTGGCTTCACCATCCTTCTTCGACTGCAACACCCACATCGGCTGCCCGAGCAAGCCGCAGCCGAATGAGTTCACCGATAAGGCGACACTGCTCGCGGAGTGGGACCGCCTCGGCATCGCTGCCGGCCTCACGTACCACGTGTGGGCCCAGGAATGGTGCCCGGAGGAGGGCAACCAGAAGCTCCTCGCCGAAATCGCCGACGAGCCGCGCCTGTTCCCGCTCTTCGTGGCCCTGCCCGGAGCGACGCGCGAGATGCCGCCGCCGGAGGACCTGGCGAACACGATCCGCGAGGCTCACGGGGCGGTCCGCCTGTTCCCGGTCGAGCACAGCTTCCGCTTCGCGCCTTGGTGCAGCGGCGATCTGCTGGCCGCGCTCGAGGCGGCCGGGGTGCCGGTCGAGATCGACATCGCCCAGACAAGCTGGGACGAAATCGCGCAGGTTCTCGCCGCCTTCCCGCGCCTGCACGTCATCGTCCTCAATGTCTATTATCGCATCGACCGCCTCATCTACCCGTTGTGGGAGAAGCACGCCACCCTCCACGTCGAGAGCCACAGCTACCAGACCCATCGCGGGATCGAGGCCGTCTGCGAGCGTTTCGGGCCGGATAGGATCGTCTTCGGCACCGACCTGCCCGTCCACGAGGGCGGCGGGGCCATCGCCCAGATACAGTACGCCGAGATCGGCGACGACGCGAAAGCGGCCATAGCCAGCGGAACGATGCGCGGCCTGCTGGGGCTCGACGGTCCTGCCGGCGGCTGTTCGTAGAGACGCCCCGCCGGGGCGTCTCCGGGGTGACACCACCATTGCCGGCGGTTGTTCGTAAAGACGCCCCGGCGGGGCGTTTCTACACCATGCCCGCCGTCCCCCGACATGACGACCGCCCCGATATGAGGTGCCATCATGCCACGAGAGACCAAGTCAGCATTGCGCGAACGCGCCCTTGAAATAGCCGCGCGCCTCGACCGTGAATACCCCGGCGCGACCTGCGCTCTACACTGGAAGACCCCCTGGCAGCTTCTCGCCGCCACGATCCTCTCGGCGCAATGCACCGACGACAAGGTCAACGAGATCACGCCGGTGCTGTTCCAGCGCTACAAGACGGTCCGCGACCTCGCCACAGCGACCCCGGAAGAAGTGGAGCAGATCATCCGCCCGACAGGTTTCTACCACAACAAAACGAAAAGCCTCATCGGCGCGGCGCAAGCGATTCTGTCAGGCTTCGGCGGGGAAGTACCGCAGACGATGGCCGACCTTCTCACCCTCCCCGGCGTAGCGCGAAAGACCGCGAATGTGGTCCTCGGCACAGCCTTCGGGGTCGCCGAGGGCGTGGTCGTGGACACCCACGTCTCGCGCCTCGCCCTGAGAATGGCCCTCACCCCGCAACCGAAGACGAAGTCGCTCAACATCGAGAAGATCGAATCCGACCTGATGACCCTGATCCCCCAGGACCAATGGATCAAGTTCGGCCACTGCATGACCTGGCACGGCCGCCGCGTCTGCACAGCAAAGAAGGCCTGGTGCGAGAGGTGCGTGGTGGAGGAGTTGTGTCCGAAGATGGGGGTAGGGAAGACGCCTGCGTAGGCATCGCCGGTAGCCCGGGCTCATGACGCAGCGCTTCGCTCGGCACCGGGCCTGTGGCGGGCCATTTCTGGTCGGGGATCGAAGATGTCAGTTCGGGCCGGTCACAGCCCGATGTACCAATCGTACCCCCTCTCGGCCCAGTAGTCGGCGGGCCGCGAAGCGGCGAAGCGAATCGTGCCGATGCGCTTGATGCTCTTCACCCCGTACTTTACCGGGATCACCAGCCTGAGCGGGGCGCCGTGTTCAGCCGTGAGGGGCGCTCCGCTCATCTCGTAACAGAGCAAGGTCTGCGGGTGGAGGGCGCTCGCCATGTCGATCCCCACATAGTAGCCGCCGTCCGGCGTGGCGAGGGACACATACTCGGGGAGATCTTCCGGCCGGCGGTAGACGTCGGCCGTCCGGCCGCTCCGCGTGATCGGCGGGTATGCGGCCAGGAAGTCCCGGAAGCGCACGCCACCCCAGTGGACCACCTCCGTCCAGCCCTCAATGCAATGCAGCTCTATCACCATCTCGGTGAACGGGAGAGCCTGGAGCTGCTCAAGGGTAAACTCCACCGCTTCCGAATCCGGCACGCCCCCATGGGCCGCCAGCCCGTACACCTGGAGCCGCCAGTTGGCCGCGTCGAAGTCCTCGCCCAGGCCCAGATCGCCGTTCACGCGGGGAATGCGCGCCGCTCGAGTAGGGCCGAACGTCGGCGAGAGGCGAGTCGGGCGAAAGTAGTCCCGCGCCAGCTCCTCGTTTGTCTCGAGCACCCGACGCAGCGGCCAGAGAGCGCCGTCATCCGGACGGCGAGTGATCAGCCAATGCCAGCCCGCAAGCACTCCTGCCACGCCGGCCGCGCCCCAGAGGAAGCTGCGGCGGCTGAGGCGCGCCATCTCGCGCTCGCCCTCCCCGGCGGCGAGGGCGCTGTCCCCCGCCGGCTCCAGCGCGGCCCCATCTCGTTTCGTCTCGCCCGCGCGCTCCCCCGCCTCGCCAGGGGCCACCTCGTAGCCCACCACCATCGCCCGGAAGTTGCTCCAGCCCGCCCGCGTCACCTGGATTACATGCACCGGGAAGAACAGCACGTAGCCGATCATCAGCCAGAAGTGCTCCAGCCGGGCTGCGGGGTACCCGCCCAGCAATGCGGTAAGCCAGCCGAACTGTATCGGCTTGTAGATTGCGATCCCGGTCGCCACCGACCCCGCGCCCATCAGGATGATCGCGGTGTAGATGATCTGCTGCGCCCCGTTGTACTTACCCTGCGGCGGCAGCTCCTTCGCCAGGTGCAGGTCGTGGCGCACCACCTGGATCGCATCGCGGAACGACCGCCGCGTGGGAACCAGCGCCCGCCACTCACCCGAAATCACTGTGTAGGCCACGTATGCGATGCCATTGAGGACGAAGAACCACATGAAGCAAAAGTGCCACGCCATCCCCTCCGCCAGACGATGGGCGATGTGGAACACTGAGTAGAACCATTCGGGGAAGAACCGAAATAGCGTGATGGGGCCTGCGCCGACACGAAACTCGGGGTCGGCCCAGTAGATCAGCAGGCCGCTCCAGATCATCGCGGCCAGCACCGGGAAGTTGACCCAATGTGCCCAGCGCGTAGCGAGGCGGTGCTTCTCCGCCAGTCGCTTCGTGCCGCCAGGCTCCGAAACCGTACCGTCCATGGAGCAACCCTTCGATCCGCTACTCCCCCGTCTCTGGCGTCTAATTTTCGATGAATGGCGCTGACTTCGCCTTCCAGCCCGGTCATCCTCCCTGCATGTCCGCGCAGGTCCTCCGTCCCTCTCCGTCGAACACGCGAGCGGGTAGTCACACGACGCCCTCGCGTGTGTGTCTATCCGCTGCATCTTCTATTATGACATAACAGTAGCGAAACACACGAGGTATACGGTGCACAACGCTAGGGTGATGGTTGTCGGTGCGGCGGGGAAGATCGGCAAGCACCTTGTGGGGCGGCTGGTTGAGCTTGGGAACGAGGTGCATGCGGTTGCCCGGTTCAGCGATCCTGCTATTCTCCGCTCCTTCAAGAAGCTGGGGGTTGTCGTCTACAAGCGCGATGTCAGCAAGCCTGCGGCGTTCCGGGGCATCCCGGATGACTTCGACTGGGTCTTCCATGAGGCCGCGCTGAAGTTCGGCTCCGGGAGCGATCTGGACTATACTCAGGAACTCAACGTGCGCGCTGTCGGGCGGGTCATGGAGCATTTCGCCGGGGCGAAGGGCGTGTTGATGGCCTCCAGCGGCAATGTATACCCGGATACAGTCGATGGATGTACAGAAGAGGACCAGCCTTGCCCGCCTGGTTTCTATGCTATGAGTCGCCTCGGCGGGGAATGGATGGTGGACTACTTCTCGCGCCGGAACAAGACGCCGGCGATCATCCAGCGCATCTTCTACGCCTACCACGAGGAGTTCGGCGTGCCGACGGACATCGCGCGCCAGATCCGCGATGGCGAAGAGGTCGATCTGACCACCGGCCACGTGAACGTGATCTGGCTCAGCGACATGATCGACCTGATGATCGCCTCCGCGAAGCTTTGCTCCGTGCCGGCGCGGGTGTTGAACATGACCGGGCTGGAGCGGACTTCGGTCCGCGAGATCGCGACGAAGCTGGGCAAGCTCATGGGCCTCAAGCCCCGGTTCCGGGGGAAGCCGAAGCCCACGGCGCTCCTCGGCAAGGCGGACGAGATGGCCCGGCTGCTGTGGCCGCCGAAGGTCTCCCTGGACGAGGGGCTGGAGCGGGTCGCGCGGTCGGTGATGGCGCGGGAGTTCCCCCTCGACCACCCCGCACAATGGGAGAAGCGTGACGGGTTTGGGAAGTAGGCAGGTGGGGCGTGGCAGAACGGCGATTCACCACAGAGACACAGAGAGCACAGTAACGGCGACGGCCGTTACCCGCCGTTCTCTGTGTACTCTGTGGTAAATGCCGTTAACCCGCCGGCCCGGGCTCGTCTTCGATCAAGTCCGCCAAGCGGTACCGGAAGACGACCACCAGGGCCCCTTTCTCGTCTGCGACCGCCCACTGAGGTGACACGAACTTGGTCCGCGTGTTGATGCGCTTGCTGGTAGGGAAGCCCTTCGCCACGCAGCGCTTGAAGCATGAGAGGCTGGGCAAAGCCGCCGGTCTCGCCGTCTTCGCCGCAGACGGCCTCTCATCCGTAGCCTACGCCACCGAGGAAATCATCCTGGCCCTTATGCTGGCTGGGACGGGGGCGGTGGACAGGGCTCTAATCCCCGTCAGCGTCGCCATCGTGCTGCTGATCTTCATCGTCGCACTATCGTACCGGCAGACCGTTATGGAGTACCCATCGGGCGGCGGGGCCTATATCGTTGCCCGCGAGAACCTCGGGCCTGTCGTCGCTCAGATTGCCGGCGCGGCGCTCCTCACCGACTATGTCCTTACGGTCGCCGTCAGCGTCTCCTCGGGTGTGGCCGCCATCACCTCGGCGGCCCCCGCGCTGCTGCCCTACAAGGCCTACATCGGGGTCGCCTGCGTTTGGTTCATCTGCATGGCGAACCTGCGCGGAGTCCGCGAGTCCGCCGCCGTGTTCGCCGGTCCGACTTACCTGTTCATCGGCAGTATGCTGACACTGGTGGGCGTGGGGCTGTTCCGCCAGTTCATCCAGCGCCTACCCCCGCCGCTGTCGGGGGGCGGCGCCGCTGAGTTGACCACCGCTTTGCCTCTCTTCCTGCTCCTGAGGGCGTTCGCCTCAGGCTGCGCAGCCTTGACGGGCATCGAGGCTATTGCAAACGGGATACAGGCCTTCAAGGAGCCGTCCTCGAAGAACGCGGCGACGGTTCTGGCGTGGCTGGCGGCTCTTCTGGCGGCGATGTTCATCGGCACCAGCTATCTCGCCCACCACTATCACATCTACCAGTCCCCGGACGCAGCCGAGACGGTCATCTCGCAGATCGCCCGCCAGTCCATGGGGCAAGGCGTCTTCTATTATGTGATCCAGGCCGCGACGGCTATCATCCTCATTCTGGCGGCCAACACGAGCTTCGCCGACTTCCCCCGGCTGGCATCCTTCCAGGCCCGAGACGGCTACCTGCCACGCCAGCTATCCAACCTCGGCGACCGCCTCGTCTTCTCCAATGGCATCATGGTGCTGGCGATCGTCTCCAGCCTGCTGATCCTCCTGTTCGGCGGCGATACGCACCGGCTGATCCCCCTGTACGCGGTCGGCGTCTTTACTGCCTTCACCCTCTCGCAAACGGGCATGGTCCTGCACTGGCTGCGGCTGCGGAACAGCAGCCACTGAAAGGCGTCCGCGGTCATCAACGGCCTGGGTGCAGTCACGACCGCCGTGGTTGTGGTTGTGGTCGGGGTAACGAAGTTCGTGCACGGCGCGTGGATCGTGTTGATCCTCATTCCGATGATCGTTTCGGTCTGCCTGCGGATCAACAAACACTACCGCAAGGTCGCGCAGGCCCTGACTCTCGACAAGGCTCTCCCCGCCGCCCCGCAGAAGACCCTCGTCCTGGTCCTGGCCGGAGGCCTGCACCGCGGCCTGCTCGCCGTGCTGCAATACGCCCAGTCGATCAGCACGAACGTCCGGGCCATCCACGTGGAGATCGAGGGGCATGAGGATCCGCGCATTCTGCGGAACTGGGCCTCATACGTGCCGAATCTCCAACTGATCGTGCTCGATTCCCCGTATCGCGAGCTTGCGCAGCCGGTGAGGGACTACATCCGTAAGGTGAGGGATGAGGAGAAGTATGACTTCGTTCTCGTGGTCGTGCCCGAGTTCGTAGTCGAGACCTGGTGGGAGAGCCTCCTGCACAACCACTCCGCGCTGTTCCTGCAATGGGCGCTCGCAGACGAGAAGGGAGCCCTGGTGGTCGTCTTCCGGTACCGCCTGGCGGACTTGATCGAGGACGAGCCGGCGGCGGAACCGCCGCGCCCGTGGGCGGCGCATAATGTGCCGGAGGAACGAGAGGAAGGATAGAGCGGCCCCGGGGCGACTGGCTAACGGCATTTACCACAGAGACACAGAGAACACAGTAACGGCAACGGCCGTTACCCGCCGTTCTCTGTGTTCTCTGTGTCTCTGTGGTGAATCGCCGTTTCTTCTCCCCCCGCCTCACCCGCCCTGCCGCATCAGTACCCCAGCCCCCTCTTCCCCAGGCTGCCTGTCCGCACCATCCCGTCTTTCACGGTGAACAGGTCTGCGTGCCTCGCCTGAAGCTCCGGCTCTATATGCGGCAGGTACTGGCGCGCGTTGTACTCGAAACCTTTCAGCGTGTCGATGCGCGCCGCGAAGCCCGCCTCGTGGATCAGGCTCAGCCCCGGGTTCGTCAGGTCCTGGAATGTGACCACCATGCCCGCCTCGCGAGCCTTGGCCACGTACAGCAGCGATGAAGAGTGCCCTTTGCAGGTCTTGAGGCCCACGCCGCTCCACCCAAGCTCCAACGCCAGGTCGAGCTTGTCCACGTCCGTCACGCCTTCGTCGACCACCACGGGCTTGATTGCCGCCACCGGACGCATGTCGAATCGGTGCGCGGACAGGTCGCGCTCGGTGGGCTGCTCCAGGTACAGCAGGCGGTCGAAAGCCGGCGGCGAGGCCTCCTCCAGCTTGCGCAGGTACTCCACAACCGTGTCCGGGCTTTCGTTCATCTCGTTGCTGTCCGTCGATAGCGTGAACTCATCGGGTATCCCCAAGCGTTCATAAGTAGCGGCGATGACTTCCGCGACTTGCTTCGTCCGGGCCACGTCCCAGTCGATGTCGTTGCCCCGTAGCTTCACCTTGAAGCACCGGATGCCGTCGCGCTCGATCCACTCCTCCAGGCTAACGGGCAGTCCGTCCTGCGGATCGTCGGCAGTGACCTCGCCGCGCGTCAGGCGGTCGAGGCCCCCCACGAGGTGGAAGATCGGCAGCGTCGGCTTGTACGCGCGGTGCAGATAGTCGGCGATGTACCTGCCCCGGAAGGCAGGGCCGCAGTATCGCGACAGATCGTGTTCCATGAACTCCGGGCCATAGCCGTCATACGCGCAGATTCCGTTCGCCCTGCCGAAGGCGTCCTGGAGCGCGGCATCGGTGGGGCTGGCGCAGACGAGCGCGCCGAGGAGCGGCATCGGGTCCGCGAGGCCCAACTCAGCGTCGATCTCCGCCGCGATTCGCGGCAGTTCCGGCTTGGCCTCCAGATACAAGTCGACCGGGTGTCCAAAGTGCGCGGTATCAATCAGGAGCCTGCAGAAGCGCTCGGACACGCGCCGCATGGCCGCATCGCGCTGCTCGTGGGTCAGGGCCGCGCTGGGGAAGCCCCACAGGTCTGACAGGAGGATGTGGCCGAGACCCTCGGCGACATCGCCGCGGCGGTTCTCGACCTTCGCACAAACGGTAAGCGAAGTCACCGCGCGCACGACGCCGGTCCCGAACTTCAGCGGCGTGCGCAGCACAGCATCGGCGAAGGTAGGTTCGATCTCGAGAAGGCGGATGTCTGTTTGCATGATGGGCAGCAATTCGCTGTGATGAGGAGAGAGGCCTTCTCGCGGAGGGACGGCTTCCTGCCCCCCGCGGCTACGACAACGGCCCTACCCCGTCCCGCTTCGCGGGACACCCCTCCCGTTCCGGGAGGGGGA
>CAYWBK010000076.1:0-9073 GCA_964455745.1 uncultured Armatimonadia bacterium | reverse complement strand
CGGCCCCTCTCCGCTCGCGGAGAGGGGAGAACGACAACGGCCACGGCAAACGGCCCTACCCCGTCCCGCTTCGCGGGACACCCCTCCCGTTCCGGGAGGGGGACGGCTAACGGCACCTCACCCCCGGCCCCTCTCCGCTCGCGGAGAGGGGAGAACGACAACGGCCACGGCAAACGGCCAGCGGGCGAGACGCCCGCTCCACGCGCTATGCGCGACAAGGTCGGGGCCGCCGCCGTTTCCCCCTCTCCACTCGTGGAGGGGGGCAAGGGGGTGAGGTCGCCGTTGGGCCTCGCGCAGGTTCGGTCGCTTGTGGCGCGAATAGATGGGCTGGATTGCTGCTTGGAGGTTGCACTTGATGCGTTGGTGGTGCGTTGCCGCGCTTTGTCTGCCTATTTGCGGATCGGCCCTCGCTGAGACGATCCCCTTCCTGCCCCCGGTGGCTGTCTGCCCCCAGGTGAAAGGGGACATCAAGGTCAACGGGGACCTGTCCGATCCTGCCTGGGCGAGCGCGGCCCTGCTGGCGCCCTTTGTGCTCGCCGGAACCGGCACGCTTGCCTCCGAGCAGACCACCGTCCGCGTACTGTGCACCGAGCGGGCGATCTGTTTCGGCTTCGATTGCGCCGAGAGCAGCCCGGCGGAGATCAGGGCGAACGCGAAGATCAACGATGGCGGCGATGTGTGGCTGGACGACGAGGTGGAGGTCTTCATCGCTCCCCGCGACGCCGTGCAGCGGGGCTACTGCCACATGCTGGTCAACCCGCTGGGCACGATCGACGCGGAAACATACGGCCCGAACTCGACCGACCGCAAGCTGGGCTGGAGTTGCGGGGCTACGGTGGCGACCGGCCGCACGGCACGCGGATGGACGTGCGAAATTGCGATCCCGTTCACCGCTTTGCGGGCCATTCCAACTGAAGGGGACGCGTGGCAGGTCAATGTGAACCGGGCCGAGCAGCCGCACCACGAGTGGTCGAGTTGGGCGCCGATCCAAAGCGGCTTCCACGAGCCGGCGCGTTTCGGAATGCTACGATTCGCGGCAGCCCCTGTCGTGACCGGCGTCGACCTGCCTGTGCCCTTCCTCGGCAAGAACCGCTTCAGCGTGGCCCTATCGGCTCCTCCGCCCGCGGGCCAGTATATCGCCGCAATTCAGACGATCCGCGGGACCACAGGTAGCCGCAAGGCCGCGGTGCCGATCTCGCAAGCGCAGGCGGCAGGCGACTACACGCTGTCCGACGAGGGCGACGGCTACGTGCGGATCGCCGTGCAGCAAGCGCAGACGAAACAAATCCTATACTCGACCCCCTGCATCGGCTTCTCGGTCCCCGAAGCCGAGCTGCGCCTGCAGAAGATGCTGGCGAAGGCGAATGTGCTGCGCGAGCAGATCGCCGGGATGAAGAACCCCGCCGCTCTCGAGGCCGTTACGGGCGACTTCACCCGCCTCGACGCCGCCCTGTCGTCATTGAAGGCCGGGCTTGCCCGCAGTCGAGAGCAGGGCTTGGCTGACCGGGAGCAGTGGAACCAGGCAATGGTACGGCTCGAGGAGCTTAGCGGCCCCCTCGCGACGCTGCAAATGAAGGGAGAAGCATACGCGTCTCTCGGTCGCGACGACCCGCTGCCCGGCTACGGAATCGCCATCGAAAACGCACTGCGCAAGATCCGCCGCGATGACCACGACCTCGAACCGGGGCGCGCGATGCGCCTCTTTGCGGCCCAGAACGACCGCGAATCTGCCCAGATCGCGATCATCCCCTTCGCCAACCTCCACGACGTTAAGGTGTCCTGGAGCGACCTTCGCGGCCCGAACGGCGCGATGCTGCCGGCCGGCAACATCCAATGCTGGTTTGAGGGCTACGTGAAGACCCGCACTCCGGCCTATCCGGTGGACTACGTCGGCTGGTATCCCGATCCCTTGCTCCCTCTGCAGCCCTTCGACGCCATCCAGGGCCAGGTGCAGCCGCTTTGGGTGACGGTCTTTGCGCCCGCAGGCGCCGCTCCCGGCGACTACACCGGCACGATTACCCTCCGGCCCGAGGGCCAGCCGGCGGGCACCGTGAGCCTCACGCTGACCGTCTGGAACTTCGCCCTGCCCTTGCGCGGGAAGCTCAAGACCGCTTTCAGCACGCTGTTCCGCAACGACATCCCCCGCTGGTACGGCTTCCCCGACGGGACAGTGCCCCATGACTTCCTGCTCAAATACTACGATCTACTGCTCGAGCACCGCCTTAGCCCCACATCGCTATACTTGAGCGATACCTGGCCGGCGCGCGAGGACTTAGACTATTGCCTGCAGCGCGGCCTGAACTCGATCAACCTCAAGTGCGTCGCCGATCCCTCGGACGCCGACCTTGCCTACCTGAAAGACTGGGCCAACTATCTGCGGGGCAAGGGCCTGCTCGACATGGCCTATGTCTACGGCTTCGACGAGGTACAACCGGATCGCTACGGGGAGTTGGCCAACGCCTGGGGCAAGATCAAGCAGGCGATTCCCGATCTGAAGCGCTGTTGCACGGTCACGCCGAACGACAAGCTGAAGGGCCTGATCGACATCTGGGTGCCCCTCACGGCGTCATACGACTTTTCCACGGCGGAGCGCTTCCGGCGGGAAGGCAACGAGGTGTGGTGGTACATCTGCTGCGGGCCGCAGCACCCTTACGCGAACTGGTTCATCGACTATCCCGCAACCGACGCGCGGGCGCTGTTCTGGGCTACATGGAAGTACAGAGTCACGGGCTTTCTCTACTACGAAATCGCCATGTGGCGCACAAATCTAATCACGGCCCCCTCCAGTGACGACTCCGAACAGCCGCCGGGCGACCCGGAGGCCATCGCGGGCATCAAAGCAGGCAAGCGCTGGCCCGACATCCCGTGGAACACGTGGACTTTCTCGCGCTTCAACGGGGATGGTCTCTTGGTCTACCCCGGCCCGAACCAGACGCCGCTGCCGAGCCTTCGGCTCGAGGTCATCCGCGACGGGATCGAGGATTACGAGATGCTCGGCGTGCTGTCGGACTACGTCGCGCGGCTTTCGGCGTGGGATACGAAGCACGACTTCACTTTCCTGATCGCCGAGGCGAAGCAACTTCTGACCGTGAACCCCGACGTCGTGCGCGATACGACGCACTTCACCTCCGACCCAAACGTGCTGCTGCAAGAGCGGGCAAAGGTTGCCAGGGAGATCATGCGGATCAAGAAGGTGATGGGCGAGAAGTAGCCGGATCCTGCCTCACCGGAGGTGCATTGTGCGAACCGCAAAGCGCGCTATGGTCGTCGCCGTCGCGACCCTTGCAGCTTCGACGGCATTTGCCCTGCCTCGGCCCTATCTGGCCTTGTTCACCTTCCAGTCGGCCAGCTTCAGCGCCATCACCGACGACCAGCTTCGCATCCTGCAAGCCTCCCCCTACGATGGCATGGCAACCTGGCTCATGGACGGTTACGACACCTACGATCCGCCGTCCATCACCCAACTGCTGCCGCGTGCCCATCACCTCAAGCGGCTGACCCGCAAGGACCTTTGGCCCTTCGTCTTCCTCAACCGGATCATCCAGCAGAACCCGACTGGCTCGCACCATACCGGCATGAAGGCCGACGCTGCCTTCGCCCGGATCCGGGGCATGGACCTCGATGACGAGACAGGAGCCCTCACCCAGTTCCTGGAGACCTGGCAGCGCAGCGTGCAGCTCGCCAAAGCCATGGGCGGCCCGGGCGCCGGCCTCGACCCGGAGTTCTACAATAACTACCCTCTGGAGGACCTCGGCGCACTCGCGAGGCGTCGCGAGGAAACACTGGAAGCGACGGCGGCCAAGCTCGCCGCTGTCGGCGCGCGGATGGCTGACATTATTCGCGACGAGTACCCCGGCGCGGTCGTCTGGAGCCTCTACACGCGCCTGGGGTCAACCGCGAGTCATGAGGCGACTTTGGGTCCTGTGCGAACGCCCCCGTCGGTTCAGGCGTGCATCCTGTGCGGCCTCATGGACCGGGCCGGCCGGACGCACACGCCCGTGACGGTCATCGACGGCTCGGAAGATGGAATCGGCTACACGAACGCCTCCTTCGATGAGCTGAAGCACAAGCTGGTGGCGCAGTCCGCAGCGAATGCTCTCTGGCTGTCGCGTTACCCGCAACTCGTCCTCGGGGGCGCGATCTCACCGTGGCTCGACCTGCAGCACCGCGCCTACTGGATGACCGAGAAGCCGGCGGTCGCGAGCATCGAGGACTTCGAGCCGTTCCTGCAGCTTCTCATGCAGCAACGCGCATTTGTCTGGGTGTACGGTGCGGGCAACGCCTACAACGCGTGGGAGAGACCGTACGTGGACAGGTACACGCCGGTCTTGGTGAAGGCGAAGGCTGGGGCCTCCCACGGCCCGTACCCGCCGCTCGCCGAGCCAGTCGGTCGATACAGGGTGCCCACCGGCCCGGCTCCGGCGCATGTGACCCCGACCATCGGCGATGTCCTCGCCGACCTGGGCCGCCCCGTTGCGGAGACCGGGATCACCTTGGACAGCCAGACCGGGGCGGAGGGACGGCGGGAGGTACGCCTGACGCCCGAGGTGCATGACGCTGGCGGGGGGCATTTCGTGGCGACGTTCACAATCACGCCATGGCCCGGGGGAGAGGAGTGGCAGTGGCCGGGGATGCACCTGCCGTTGCGGAAGCTGACCGACTGGCGGGCATACCGGGGCCTCGCAGTGGAGGTATGCAACCCCGACGGCTCCGACGCGGAGATCGGCGTCGTAATGAGGGACCGGACCAAGGGGGAGTGGTGGTGCTACTACACGGCGCCTGCGGGCAAGAGCGGCGTGATCTACGTCTCGAGCGCCGTGATGCAGCAGACGATGGACATCGCCGCGATGGACGGTCTGAGCATCATCATGCGCCGTCCGCCCCGGCTGACCCGCTCCTACTTGAGCGTCGTGATGCTGGTGAAGTGACGAGCGTCTCGCGCCATCTCACCTCCCCAGCGCCACCACGTCGCCGTCCAGCGTGCCACAGTAGACCCTCTCGTCATCGCACGCCGGCGAGGAGAAGACCTTGTCGGCTGCGATCCGATACCCCCACTGTTTCGCCCCGTCCGCCGACCGGAAGGCCTCGAGTGTGCCGTACTTCCCAGCCGCATAGATCGTGTCGTCCGCGACCACGGGTGAGGACGGCGAGTGATCCCACCCCCACAGCGCCTGCGCCGACCACAGTCGCTTGGCCGCCTCGT
Organism: uncultured Armatimonadia bacterium; assembly: GCA_964455745.1. Lineage (GTDB taxonomy): Bacteria > Armatimonadota > Zipacnadia > Zipacnadales > CAYWBK01 > CAYWBK01. Next base: position 3,870 of record CAYWBK010000076.1, on the reverse strand, counting down.
TATAAGCGTCCAGCTTCGACTGCAGCGACCGCACGTACACCGCGTCCGGCCCTCCGGCCAAGGCCGCGTAGCAGTCGGCGGGGAGGGTCTGCCTGATTGCCCCCGTCTTCGCGTCCAGACAGTACATCTTCTCATCGGGAGAGACGAGGAACAGGCTTTCTCCGAGGATCGCCGGCGTTGCGGCGGCGGGGCTGTAGTACTCGTTGCTGCCGATTTTCGACCGCCAGAGCTCTCGCCCGGTTGTCGCATCCAGCGCCACGACTGCATTGTGCCAGTTGGCGGCGTACACGACTCCGCGGGAGATGAGAGGCGCGGCATCCAGAAGGTACCCCGTCTGCGCCCGCCAAAGCACTCGCTGATTCTGCAGGCAGACCACTTCGCCGGCGGTCGTGCCCACGTAAAGGCGCGCATCGGCGACTGCAACGCCGGTGAGGACGGGCGCGCCGACGGGGATGTCCGCGACCGTCTCGCCGTCGCCAATTCGCAGGAGGCACACATGCCCTTCGGTCGTCGCGAGAGCCGCCGCCTCGCCGAGACGTGCGACAGGCCCGCGAACGGCACCGTGTACCAGGCTGAGCCACACCGGTTGTCCGGTCCTCGCGTCCAGACCGTATACCCGCCCGCCGTAGTTGCCGAAGATGACCTTGCCGTCGGCGCACAGCGGCTTGCAGCGTATCTCGGAGCCGGAGGGAAACCGCCACGCCTGACGGTGCGCCGGATCGGCCACCGTCACATCGCGCCACATCCAGTGGGTGGATTTGCCGGACTTCAACGCTGCGATGATCTTGTAGTTGCCCGGAACCGGCGGCGCGGGCAGCGTCGCACGCAGGTTTCCCCCGTCGCGGCGGAGGCTCACGAAGTCCTCCCCGCCGAAGCGGCACTGGCCGCTCTGATAGTCGTCGGAAGCCTGGATGATGACCTCGGCGCCGCCGGACACGGTCTGCCCGGCGGGCGCGATGAAGCGAGGCAGGACGCCGTGATTGGGGGCTTGCAGCGGGAGCGTCGCGAACGTCTTGCGCTCGCCGCTGCCGAACCGCAGCTTCTCGAACACGGCCTCGGTGTCCGTCACCGTGATGATGTTCGCACACGCCGTCCCGTTGCCCCAGGTGGCCGCCGAGACGAAGCAGGGAACCTGCTCCACGATCTGCAACGAGTCGGCGTGGTTGTGCCCGGTCAGGGTTGCGATGACCGGATAACGGCATAAGATGCCGGTGATGAATGCCTCGGTGCTGTAATCGAGCGACTTGCCGCCGGTAAGCGGCTGGTGCCAGCCGAGAATCACACTGCGGCCCCTTGGCAAGCCGTCGAGGGTCCGCACGAGCCAGTCTCGCTCCGCGGCGTCGATATGCCCCTCGCCGCGCATCTCCAGCGTGGAATCCAGCCCGATGACTTGCAGGTTGCCGCATTGGACCGAGAAGTGCCGGGGGCCGAGGTTCTCCTCCCAGCGCGACTTCGGAGCCCACGTGGTGTCGTGATTGCCCGGAACCGCCAGCACGGGGACCTGCAGGTCACTCTCGAGCTTGCGGAACAGCGCATAGTGAGCTTGCGAGCCGAACTCCGTGCAATCGCCGGTGAGGACGATGAACTGCGGGCGGGGCATCAGAGCGCCAAGCTCCGAGCGAAGCTGCGCCGCTCCGGCATTCCCCTCCGCCGAGCCGATGTGGGTATCGGTGATCCAGACGAACGAGGGAGCAGCCGCGGTTTGCGCCCAGGCCGGGCGAGCGGGAGCGTGCCATGCCAGAACTGATGCAGCCATGAGAAGCCACAGGTGAGTGCGGGAACGCTTGTACAGGGGTGACACCTCTTTGAGCCGTGATGCGCCTGATACAGCAGGTCTGAACAGCGCCCTCAACGGAAAACGCCCGCGGGGCGACGCGGGCGCTCTACTATGTGCATCGTGGAGGATGACCGACAGCTAGATGCCCCCGTTGACACCGATCACCCACACTGGAATCGTTACGGCCATCTTCGCGTGCGGAAGCTCTCGAACGACGCGCTCGAAGTAGACGACGTTCTCATCTATCTGCTTCGCGGTGCTCTGCATCGGGACAATCAGAACGCCGATCTCGATGTCATCGGCAGCGTAGGACAGCAGGAACTTGAAGATGTCCGTGTACCACCGCGCCATGTTCCCGAACTGGACCTCAACCTGTATCGGCCCCTTCTTGAAGTCGGCAACCAACTTGGACGTAGCATCGGAGACAATGAGAGGGTGCACTTCCCACCCGCGCGCACGGAACTCATCGTCGAACCGACCGTTGGTTGCGTCCTGGTTGATCGCGAGAGTGGCGACCACCTTCCCCTTTCGGATGCGCTGTCGTGGTTCCGGCAGAATGGGTTGCCATTCGACTGCAGCGACAACCTCGGCTATCTCACCCATCTGGCTCGGAAACTCTTGCTCGAGGATCGCCCTAGCATAGCGGTAGCTGTACTGATCCTTGATCTCCATTCAGACGGACCTCTTCAAACTCGCGCGGAAGGCGGGCAATCCCCTCGCCGCGCGGACTATACACGGGTAGACTGGCCGGGCGCACGGGAAGGGTTCCTGCGAAGGCCTGCTCAATGCGCCGGCGGGATATATCCACGTACTCCGCCACTAGCTCCGCGCCACAACTCCTGCGCCCCCTGAGCAATGCGGCGACCAAGGCCGATGATACTCCCGCAAAGGGATCTAACACGATGTCGTCCGGTCGCGTCAATGCGAGCACAAGCCTGTCCACGAGTTCGGTGGGGAACTGGCAGGGATGGGCCGTCTTCTCGCGATGGTTGTTCTTCACATTCGGGAAAATCCACACGTCGGAGGGGTTCTTCCCCAATGGATTGCCCGACAACTCACCTGCTCGCGGTCCCTTGAAGTGCCGCTTCCCTGGGTACTTCTGCGGCACGCGCACGGGGTCTAGGTTGAAGTAGTAGTCGCCATTCTTCGTGTACCACATTATGACTTCGTAGCGACCGGAGAACCGTTTCTTGCAGTGCAGGCCATGCTCGAAATGCCAGACGATCCGGTTCCGCAAGTGTAGCCCCTGTCCTGCGAAGACGCCGTGAAGGGCGATGTCCAGCGGCAGTACTTCCGCAGCCCCGACTATGTGATTGCCTACCTCCCAACAGATCGAACCCTCGGGCTTGAGCACGCGAACGCACTCGGCAATCACCTCGGATTGCAACTGCAGGTACTGCTTGAGCGTGCTGTCCGTCTCATACTCCTTGCCGATGTTGTACGGGGGTGAGGTGACGATCAACTGGACAGATTCGTCCGGCAGGGCGCCTAAGAATTCGCGGCAGTCGCCGTGGTACAGAAAACAGCGATCTCCCGAGCCAACGAACTCGCTGGCCCGCAGCGTGTCAGATGATATCCGGTACGGATGGGTAGTCTCGCGAACGGCTTGTTCCATCGCTTGGCCCTAAGTTGGCAGCGCCGCAACGCAGGCGGGCAACGTCATCCGGCTGTCGTGGCGTCACGCGGGACTCACGGTAGGTGTCGAGGTCGTTGCAGTATCAGATGGCTTCCTGAAGCCCCGCTTGAGCTGGCGCTACATAGCAACTCCATCCTAGCATATCCGGTTTGCTGTGTCGAGTGTGTTGTTGCCACGGGGGATGCCACGGTAGCGTATTGCTGCCGGCTCCCGGGTTCGTGTATTGATCCCGGACATGCGCTGTGGGTGTCTATTGCGGGTTGGGCTCTTCTTCAATGTATGTGGGTAGATGCCATGAACTGGTCCCGGCGAGGGTGGTAGCCGACTGCTCTGGGTAAGCCGTTGCCGTTGCGTCCGCAGACGCGACGGCACGGATAACGACCACGTGCCAAGGCGTCTGTCCAACCGCGGTCAAGCTACCCACACACATTGCGGAAGAGCCTGCGGGTTGCGGAAA
>CAYWBK010000075.1:0-17551 GCA_964455745.1 uncultured Armatimonadia bacterium | reverse complement strand
TTTTGGATATGGCGCTCTTGGCGGTCAAGGCGCGGGGTGTCGCGGCCTCGTTCCGGCCGCGAAGCGAGACGGAACGAGGCCGTGACGGGGACCCCGCGCCGTCCTGGCAACCACCCGCCCTGTAGCCGCGCTCTGCACGGCTCGCGACACACCAGGGCTTGGCGTGGTGCGCAGGAACGATGCTCCTGGGGTTCTCTTGGGATCATCCGAAGGGTTTTTGTGCCGCGCGTCGAAGAGCTGCACCGCGTCCGCAAAACACTGGCTTTCCACTCTATCTGGGGTGAATGCGATGACCAAGAAGAAGCTACGAACCGCCGTTATCGGCCTGGGGATGGGGGTCGGGCACCTGCACGGCTACCGCGCCTGTCCGCGCGCGGAAATGGCCGCGATCTGTGACGTGAATGAGGAGCGCCTCCATGCGGTCCAGAAGGAATTCGACATCCCTCTGGCCTTCACCAGCTACGAGGAGCTTCTGTCACGAGACGACATCGACGCTGTCAGCGTCGCCCTGCCAAACTTCCTACACGCGCCTGTCTCAATCGCCGCGGCCAAGGCCGGGAAGCACGTGCTGTGCGAGAAGCCGATGTCCACGAACGCGAAAGATGCGCAGAAGATGGTCGATGCCGCCACCGACGCCGGCGTGCACCTGCAGATCATGTTCAACAACCGCTTTCGCGGCGACATCCAACTCCTCAAGCGCTACATCGCCGACGGCGAGCTGGGGGACATCTACTACGCCAAGTGCGGGTGGGTCCGGCGGATGGGCATTCCGGGGTCGAAGTCGTTCATCACCAAGAAGACGGCCGGTGGGGGGCCGATGTACGACCTCGGCGTACACGTCCTAGACATGACGATGTACCTCATAGGCAATGTGGAGCCGGTAAGCGTGATGGGTTCCATGTACATGAAGTTCGGGCACAAGATATGGGGGAAGGACTACGAGGTGGAGGACCTCGCCGCGGCGTTCATCAAGTGCGCCGGGGGCGAGACGATCATGTTGGAGACGAGTTGGGCCCAGCATTGCAGCCAGGAACTGATCTACGCGTCCGTCTACGGCACCGACGGCGGGGCCGACACCGCCCCGCTGCGCATCTACACCGACAAGCACGGCGTGCAGGTGGATTTCTCCCCCCGCCCGCCGGAGATCAACGGCCACAGCGCGAATGTCGCGCACTTCGTCGATGTCATCCTCGACGGCATCCCCTGCATGTCCCCCGGCACCGACGGAGTGCGTGTCCAGAAGGTGCTGGATGGCATCTACAAGTCCGCGGAAACAGGGAAAGCGGTGAAGGTAAACGCTAAACTCTGAACGCTGAACGCAGAATCGACGGCAAAGGAACGGCAAAAAACGGCAAAAAACGGCGAAGGAACGGCAAGAAACGGCGAAGAACGGCAAAACGGCTGGGTGAGTGCGGTGTGAGCCTGCGATTTACCTGGCCGTTGTTGTGTTCGCCAACTCGTAAGCTGCGCGGCCGTCCGCCGGGGGCGTTCTCGCCTCTCGGCTGTGCCGCGCTCTGCGCGATCCGGAGAGGGGCCGGAGGTGGGGTTGCCGTTAGTCGTCCCCCCTCCCGGTACGGGAGGGATGCCCGCGCAGCGCGGTTCCTGGGTAGGGCCGTTTCTTGCCGTTCTTCGCCGTTTCTTGCCGTTCTTCGCCGTTTCTTGCCGTTCCTTTGCCGTTTCTTGCCGTTCCTTTGCCGTTTCTTGCCGTTGATTCCGCGTTTAGCGTTCCGCGTTCAGAGTTCTTCCTCTCTCCCGTCATAGCCTACTTCGATGCCACGCGGCTCGAAGAAGCGCTTCAGGTCTTCGTGGAGCATCTTGCCGTTGTGCGAGAAGTGGTTGGCTATGAAGCGCGTGCTCTCGTTGATGATCCCGCGCCGGAGCATCTCTTGCTTCATGTCCAGGACGGCCTGAACACCAAGGTGATGCTCGCGGTACTCGATGGCGCCTGAAGTGCAGTCGAGCACTACGATGTCCAAATTGCGGTCGGAGTGCCTGTCAGACAGCAGTTCCCACGTGGCCTCCGAGTACCAGCCTGTATCATTGCCAATTAAGAGGGAGCGCCCGTTGACGGATAGCACGTAGTTGAGAGCGTGCTCGAAGTCGCTCGCGTGACTGGCCTCGAGGGGCAGCGCGGTCACCCCGTCCGGCAGTTCGATCACCTCCCCCGCCTTCGCAAGACTGAAGCTCACCGCCAGGATCGATGGGTCGGAGTAGGTCGCGTACAGGCTCACCTGCACCTGCTCGTTACCGTGGATCGTGAGATGCGAGCCCTCCGGGATGATCGAGAAGCCCCGGCGCCGCCAGGCGAGTTCCATCGGCGCCCAGTGGTCCTGGTGCGAATGGGTGATGAGCAGGTGCTCCCATTGCGAGGAGTCGAGGCCCATTGAGATCTCGGAGCTGTAGGTATCAGGCCCGAAATCGATGTGGATCTTGTCGCCGAGCTGGTAAGAGGTGCGCCGCCGGATGTCGTGGCCGCCCCTGCGGCGGGCCTCCGCGCAGTACCGGCACCCGCAGAACATCCCCGGCCAGCCCTCGGCAGCCGCCGAGCCCAGTATCCTGAAGACCATCGCTTCGGTCACCTCCGACGAATCGCGGATCGGGACGCTCGTGAAGTCGGGCGTCCTGTCGCACAAGGCAAGCCGGGCGCCACGATGAACTCGCGGCGCCCGGCAGTGGACACATACAGGAACGTCTTGGCCCCTGCGCTACTTCTTGCCGGGAGCCGGCATCGGCGGGGCTGTCTGCACGCCGCCTGGCGGAGGCGTCGGCATACCACTCGGCGCCGCTCCGGGCGACTCGACGATGTCCTCAGCCGCCTTCGGCATGTCGTCCAGGATCAGGGACGAGACCTCGTACACCTGCGGGCTGCCGGTCACCTGACAGTAGTAGCTCTTCTTGTCCGTGTCAACAGGATAGCCGAAGCTGATCTTCAGCGGTTCGTTCACGCCGCTCAGCTTGAGGTTGATGACGGTCTGCGGGTTGGCGAGGCCGTAACCCTTGAGGTCCTTGGGGGCCTCATCGACGAACTTGGTCGCCTGCAGGTCCTCGATGTCCCAAAGCAGGTTGTCAATCTTGCCTTCCTTGGCGTCCCCGCTCTTCGGGACCGAGACCTGCCACTTGCCGGCCCGCTTCTGGGCAGTGTACGTGAGACCCACGGCGCGCTGCACGCTGACCTCCGCCACTGCGTCACGCTTCACCGTCACGATGTGCTTGTCGCGCACCGCCATGAGGTCTTTCTGCAAGTCGGTGAGCAACGTGGCATCCATCAGCAGCACCTCGGGACGCCCCTCACGCATCGCGTAGACAATGTCCCTTTTCCCGGTCGTGGGCACGGGCGGGGGACCGCCGGGCCCGCTGGGAGGCGGAGCGGCGCTGACATCCTCCTGCGCCGTCTTGCCGAGCAGGATCGTGTAGGACTTCCCGTCCTGGACGGCGACAGTCAGCTTGACCTGGGGCTTGTCGAGGCCGACGTCCGCGAGGTTCTGCGGCACCGGCTTGAAGCCGAGCGCATCGCTCTCGGTAGGCTTGCCGGCGAGTCCACTGAGCGATATCTCGTCGCCTTTGGCCTGGATCGGCTCGGTCAGCTTCCACTCGTTCTTGTCCGCGATCTTGCCACAGGTGGCAACGATGCGCGGCTGCCCCTCCTGTTCGAGCGTGATGCCGGCGACCTTCTCCTTGTCATACCGGACGAGCTTCTTGTCTCTTAGGTCTTCGGGCTTCTTGAAAAGCTCGGTCTTGAACGAGGTCGGGACCAGTAGAAGCTTCGAGTCCCATCCGCCCATCCCCGTGAGCTTCGCGTAGGTCTCGCTTCCGATCCCGAGGTCCTTGCCCAGCGAAAGGGTGTAAGTCGTGCCCTTGCCGGTGAAGGTCAGGACCATTAACGGGTCCTTGAGGCCGAAGTCGTCGGAGTTGAGATCGACGCCGGAGCGGCTCTTGGGCTTCAAGGACACTATGTTCTGCAGGAGAGCGTCGATCTTGTCCTTGTCGCACAGGGCGGCGATGGGCGCTTTGATCCACCACTCATCCCCGTTTCTCTCCAGGGTGAGCTTGTCGGTCTTATTCTGCGTGATATCGACCATCGACACGTACTTCGGGTCGAAGCCGAATACCTCGCCTTCCTGCCTGGCGCGTCCACGCTCGTTGGTGAGCACCCAGGCAAGAAGCCCTACGAAGACGACTGCTGCGATGACGGCTCGGTATCTTGCCATGGCTATCACCTCCTGCGGCGGGTCCACCACACCAGGGCCCACGCGACCAAGAGGCCGCCGGGCACGATAAGCAGCGTGATGATGATGACGACCTTGCGCTGCGGGTCGGTCATCGTCATCTTCTTGTCCTGCTTGTCCTTTGGCGGGATCGAAATGAGTTTGTTGTTTTCGGTCACCCAGGCGATGCTGCTGAGGGCGAGCACCACGTTGCCCTGCAGACCGGCCTGGATCATCTCGTCAGTGATGGCTCGCGAACTGCCCATGACCACGATGCGGGTCTTAGGCCCCTGGTCCGGCGGCGGCTGATCGGGCATACCCGGCGGCGTCGGCGGCTTGTCGCCTGCTTCGTCGATCGCGACGGCCATGCTCAGCGGCCCGACTTTGTCGGTGGGCTGCTTCTGCACTTTGCCCGAGGTTGCCTGGGTCAGAAACGCGCTCGCAGTGCTGTCGAGGAGCGAGACGGCCTTGCTCGCCGGAGGCGGCGGCGCGCCCGGATATGCCGGCGGCGGGGCCTGCTGCTTGACATCGAAAGCGATCGTCAGCGGCAGGGCCACCATCTGCAGGCCCTCGGTGATCTTGTGCGACTTGGGCTGGATGACGGTCGGGATTGCAGCCTGCCCAAAGTAAGAACCCTGCGGGTCGATAACTATGCCGTTCAGGGGAGTGACATCGCGCGGGCCGAGGATATCCTCGAACTTCTCGCCATTGCCGGGGTCGAGAGCGATGAACATCCTGCCGCCCTGATCGACGTACTTCTTGACCGCCTCTTTCTCCTTCGGCAGCAGCTTCTGCTTCGGGCCGACCACAACGAGACACGCGCAGTCTTGCGGTATGGCAGGCTCCGCCTGTGTCGCCAGCGTCAGGGTCTGGACGTCGTACTGCTCGTTCGCCAGGCTGGCCTTCAGGGTCGTGAGCGCGTCCTTGCCCTGTCCGTCGATGGACTTCTCACCGTGGCCGGAGAGGAAGTATATCTTCGTCTTCTTGCCTTCGGTGACGGAGAGGATCGCGCTCGTGAGTTGCTCTTCCGAGCCGCCGGCGACCTCTTCCTTCTTATCTCCGCATTTCACGATGATGGTGTCGGGGAAGCGGACGTTGTACTCCTGGACCTTCTGCACATTAAGCTGCGGGTCGTACTGCTCGAGCTTGATGTGCCGGGACTGGATGCTATACTCGCGGACGCGGTCCTCTATCTCCCGCGAGTTTGACTGGGGGTCGGGTGACAGGAAGGCTACCAACTGAACGTCTTTGTCCAGACCCTGGATGATCTTGAGGGTCTGGTCGGACAGCGAATAAGTCTTGTCCTTCGTCAAGTCATGGCGCCAGTGGTGCCGCGCCCCGATGATGTTCACCATCACCAGAATGCCCAGCACGAACAGCACGAACGCCATCGAGTTGACGAGGTTCCGCGCGCCACGCACCTTGAACGAGGTGACGATCACCTGCAAGTTGGTGACGACCCAGAACGCGACGCAGGCCAGGCCGAGCACGGTTGCGGCGATGGGCCCGGCGTTGAAGGCCTTCGTCACCGCGAACCACAACAGGGCGACGACCAGCGCGAGCAGGCCCACCCAGCCGAGGACCTTGCCGATCTGAATCATCTGCGTGTCTTGCGATTCGGTCTCTGCCTGCAGACGCCAGTCGGTTCCGGGCCGGCGACGGCCCTCGCTCTCAGGAGTCAGCTTCTCTTTGTTATCGGACATCAATGGCTCACCCGCCTGTAGTAACTAGGCTGTGTATGATTGGGTTGTCTGGCGACACGGGGTCGCGCGGTGCAGCGGACGACGGCGGTGCGGCGAGCAGGCCGATGGCCCGCCCTCGATCTTGCCTACACGGTGCGGCGGTTCTCCAAAGACCGTACCGCGAGGAAAATCATGAACCCCGCGAGGCTGAGGAAGTACAGGATGCTCTTGGTGTCGATGATGCCCTTCTCAAGGTCCTGGAAGTTCTCGAGAATCGAGATATGCTTCGCAACATCGCCGAGTGTCGGGCTGGCGGCCGCCCCGAGGAAGCCTATCAGCCAAAAGAACAGCAGCAACAGCAAGCCGACGACGATCGCCGCGATCTGATTATCGGTAATCGAGCTGGCGAACACGCCGATCGACATGAACGCCACGCCGCAGAGCAGCAATCCGAGATACCCGCCCATCGTAGCCGACCAGTCGAGGTGGCCGAACTTGGCCATGGCCAGCGGGAATTCCAGGCTGACCAGCAGCAGGATCGCGTACAGCGCCATCGCCGCCAGATATTTGCCGATTGCAACCTCGATATCGCGCACCGGCTTGGTCATGAGAAGCTCGATGGTGCCGGTGGCGCGCTCCGTCGAAAGGAGGCCCATCGTCAGAACGGGTGACACGATGAGCGACAGGAAGAGCATGCTGTGGAACATGGGCCTCATGTCCGCGTCGGCGCCGGGACCGGAGGATATGTACAACACGAAAATCAGCCCGCAGAGGCCGAAAAAGAAAACCATGACCGCATAGGCCATCGGCGAGATGAAATAGGAGCGCAGCTCCTTGCCGGCGATAGTGAGGGCGTTGCGCATGAGCTAGACCTCCTCCTCGGTGGTGAGCTGGCGGAAGACATCCTCGAGGGACATCTCGACAACTCGCAGCTCCAGAAGACCCCAGCCCTTCTGCAGCACGAACGCCGCCAGCGCGGCGCGGATGTCGGTGCCGACCATTGCATCGACGTAGTAGCCGCCCGTGCCCTCAGCAGGGCGCACGCCCGTGACCTTCGGCAGGTCGAGGAGCTGTTGGACGACATTGCTGTCCTTGGTGTCCACGCGCACGAGAAGGGTCTCGGACTGGCGGATCTGCGAGGTGAGCTGCTCGGGCGTGTCGACCGCCACGATCTTGCCGTGGTTGATGATGATAACCCGCTCGCAGGTCATCTGCGCTTCCGGCAGGATGTGGGTCGAGAGCATGACCGTGTGATCCTTGGCCAGGCCCTTGATGAGGTTGCGGACCTCGATGATCTGGTTGGGGTCGAGGCCGACGGTTGGCTCGTCGAGGATGAGGACTTTCGGGTTGTGCAGCATCGCCTGGGCGAGGCCCACACGCTGCCGATAGCCCATCGAGAGCCTGCCGATGATGTCGTTGCGCCGCTCCTGCAGGCCGCAGCGCTCCAGGCAGAACTCGGTCCGCTCGCCGATCGCCTCCCGCTTCATGCCCTGAAGCCGGCCGGCGTAACCGAGATACTCCACCACGCGCATGTCGGTGTACAGGGCGACCTTCTCGGGCATGTAGCCGATGTTGCGCCGGCCTTCGAGAGAATCATCCACCATGTCGTGTCCGGCCACGCGAACCGTGCCCGTGGTCGGCGGCATGTAGCCGGTGATGACCCGCATGGCGGTCGTTTTCCCCGCCCCGTTGGGGCCGAGGAAGCCTACGATCTCCCCCTCGTCGACCGTGAATGTGACATCCGATATTGCCGGATGCGGGCCGTAGAACTTTGTCAGGCCCTCAACTTCAATCATTGCACATCCCTCCGTGCATTCGCGTGAAGCGCTGCGCCTGCCCGCAAAGCTGCTGCGCGGGGCTGACGCGTGTTCACGCTATGTACGATTGTGGTTCAACAACGAACGATCCATCCCGACCCGGGGCGCGCCGCATCCGGCTTCGCAGACGGTCGGCCATCCAACACAAGGGTCAGAGTATAGCCTTGGTTCCACGGCCCGTCAAACGCTTGTCGCAGGCCGCCGGAGTGCAATCCCGCCTTTGCGTAAGCCGTTGCGTCCGCAGGACGCCCGGCCCCGCCGTAGGCGGGGTCCCATAGCCGGACGCTTCAGCGTCCAGGAAACGCCCACCCCCAAAACCCTCCCCGTCCGCAGGACGGGTGGCCGCAGGCCCGGCCTCCTCACACGTCTCCTCCCACTGCGCCCAAAGCTTGCCGCCTGCGTGACGCTCTTCCTGCCGCTGCACGTACTGGACTGCCAAATTGACGTGGGCTCGGCTCAGATTGAATGCCCCGTAGCCCTGCTGCCATCCGAACGCCGCCAGCCCTAATTCGCCACGGGCGAACCTCGACGAGACGCCCTTCAATTGCTGTACCAGTTGCGCCACCGACAGCTTCGTCGGCATACGAAGAACCATGTGGATATGATCCGCCACGCCGCCGATGGCTAACACGGTGCAGCCCAACTGCCGGGCCTGGCCCTCCACGCAACGATACAGCGTGCGGTGGACAGGCGGCTTCATCAACTTTCGACGCCCCTCGGTAGCCCAGACCATGTGGACGTACAATTCTGCTTTGGCCTGCCGCATCGTTCCCCTCCGTGCGGTGTTTGGGCCTTCGGCGGGGCGCTTCGCGCCACCCGTCCTGCGGACGGGAACGGCATTGATTGTCGGCCCCAAACCGGACGCTGAAGCGTCCGGCTGAGGGGCCCCGCCTGCGGCGGGGCCAAGCGTCCTGCGGACGCTACGGCCGGAGCAGTCACGGCGAGGATGCACATCCCGCCGGGTACGCGCCCTGGGACCGCCCGCTACGCCGCTACCTGGCGTTCGCCCGCTCCCAATCCCTCAAGGCAGGCAGGTTCTCCTCGACCTTCTGGAACACCGACGCCAGCCGGGACATCTTCTCTTCGCTCGGCTCCACATAGTTCCAGCCCATCTCCACCGAGCGGGCGATCTTGCGCTCGCAGTTCGGCACGGCCACGGCGCGGTAGTCGATGCCGCTTTGCCGCAGGGCTTCGGTCCACATGACTTTGGGGCCGTCGTAAGTCTGCCAGTGAAATCGCGGCCAGGTCGGAATCGGCGAGGGGATGTACTGGAAGCATCCCGCGCCCTCGGCCCCGACAGCGGCGAAGAAGGTCGACTTGCGGATGCCCGCATAGTCGGCGTCGAAGTTCATGGTCAGCATGTGATAGACGGGGTCATCGTCCGGGGCGTAGGCGGGGAAAGACACGATCCGCACGCCGCTCATCCTCTCCCGGAATAGCTTGACGTTTTGGCGGCGTCCGAGGTTCTCCCGATCGAGCTTGCGCACCTGTTCGGCGAGCATCACGGCGAAGACCGGCGAAAGCCTGTAAGTGTAGACCAGGGAGTCCACGTACCGGTCGTACTTCTCGTGCGGATAGTCGGGCTCGAGGGAGCGCCCCATGTGTTGGGTGCACAGCGCCGCCTTGTAGTAGACGTCCGCATGGGGGGTGACCATGTACCCGGCTTCCGCGGTGGCGAGCAGCTTCCCGCCCATGCACGAGAACCCGGCGGCATCTCCGAAGGTCCCCACCTTCCGGCCCGCGTGGATCGCCCCGTGAGCCTGGCTGCCGTCTTCGATGACGACGAGGCCCCTCCGGTCGGCAATCTCCCGAATCGCGGTCATGTTCGTGGCCTGGCCGAAGATGTGAACTGCCAGAATGGCCCTGGTGCGGGGAGTGATGGCTGCCTCGATTTTGGCGGGATCGAGCAGGCCGGTGTCGGGGCAGACATCGACGAAGACCGGGATGGCGTTGTTGTGCAGGATGCACGAGATCGACGCGCCCCAGGTGAAGGGCGTGGTGATGACCTCATCGCCCCACGAGACCTCAAGCCCCATGAGGCAGTCGTGCAGTGCGGCATGGCCCGAGGAGGCGAGCAGGCAATGCTTGACGCCCTGCCACTCGGCGATTGCGGCCTCGGCCTCGCCGATCTCGGGCGTCGTCTTGTTGAGGCCGACGGTGCGACCGCTCTTGATGACCTCAACGACGCGGTCGAGAGTATGAGGGCTGAAACTGGGATGCGTATCGGCGGACGGCGCGCCGAGCGGCTCTCCGCCGAGCAATGCCAGTTTGGAGGAGGCCATGCCGTTACCTCACGAGTGCATGTCGCGCCGGATGCGAGGCCACAAGGCCACGACTTTGGCGCGGGTCTGGGCTTCAGGCCCGGTCGTGTCAATCACATAGTCGGCCGGCCCCTCCAGGCCCATGCTGCTTTGGGCGCGGAGGCGCGCGTCGGCCTGCTGATCGCCGAGGCCCTTGGCGACGAGCCGTGAGCGGCGGACGCCGTGTGGAGCGGTGACGAGGAGAACCCTGTCGCAAAGCGGACGCGCGCCCATTCGATCGAGCACTGCCGCTTCGAGGGCTACAACAACCGGGCGGGGCGCAGTGTTCCCGATCTGCGCGATCCGATCTCGCAGCCACTCGACCATCGCGGGGTGAGTGAGGCGCTCCAGCCGTTCGCGAGCGGCCTCGTCTGCGAAAACGATCTGCCCCAGCGCCGCCCGATCCAAGGTTCCGTCGGGGCTGAGGCATCCGGCGCCGAAGGCCTCGACCACGGCCGCGAGCGCCGGGTTGCCCGGCTGCATGAGAGCCCGGGAGGCCTCATCCGCCTGCAACGTGGCCGCCCCCAACTGCGCCAGGGCCGCCAGCACCGTGGATTTCCCGGCGGCGATAGGGCCGATCACACCCAAAACGAAGGGGCGACCCGGACCGGGCGCCCCTTCGTGCAGGCGGGGACAGGCGTTCGCACCTGCCCCATCTATCTCCCGATCGCCGCAACCGCTACGCATTGCCTTCCTCAGCGGCTTCCGCAGGCTTGTCAGCCTCCGGGGCCGCCTCATCGGCTTCTGCGGCAACCGGCTCGGCAACCGATGCGGCAGCGGCCGGCTCGACAACAGGCTGCTCGACAACAGGCTTCTCGACGGCGGCTGCTTCGGCGACCGCGGGTTCCGGCTCCGGGGATACGACCGGCTCCGGCTCGGCGGCCACTTCGGCTTCCTCCTCCGCCTCCATCGCGCCCGACAGAGCCGCGGCAAGGACGCCGCCGAACTTGTCGCCCAGCGTGGTCTTCGCTTTGTCCTGGCCGTCCATGTAAGAGCGAACTTCCAGGCGCTCCTTCTCGCTTTCGGCCTCGGTCATGCTCAGGGTCATGCGCCGCGACCCGGGCGAGACCTCCAGTATCTTCAAATCGACATCCTGACCGTTCTTCACGACGTCGGCGGGATCGTTGACCCGCTTCTGGCTCATTTCGCGCACCGGGATGAAGCCCTCGATCCCGGCTTCCTTGAGCTGCGCGAACGCGCCGGTGCGGACCACGCGCACGATCGTGGCCTTGACGACACTGCCGACCTTGAGCTTGGCCGCAGCCGCTTTCCACGGGTCCGGTAGAATCTGCCTCATGCCGAGACTGATCCGCTCGCCGCCCTCGGCCAGCTCCAGGACGGCAACCCTGACGGTATCGCCGACCTTCATCACCTCGGACGGATGCTTGATGCGCGTCCAGGACATCTCGGATACGTGCAGAAGCCCGTCCACCCCGCCAAGATCCACAAAGGCGCCGTAGTTGGTGATGCTGCGCACTTTGCCCTCGGCGATCATGCCGACTTCGAGCCTCGCGAGGGTCTCGGTCTTGCGCCGCTCGCGCTCTTCCTCGGCTAATACGCGGTGCGAGAGGATGACCTTGTTGCTCTCGCGATCGACTTCCATGACCTTCATGCGCAGTTCGCGGCCCACGAAGCGGTCGAGACTGCGCGGGTCGCGGGTGCCGACCTGCGAGGCGGGGACGAAGCCGCTGACGCCGACATCGACCCGCAGACCGCCTTTCACACGCTCGGTGACGACCGCTGAGACCGGCTCGCCCGTCTTGACGTACTCGGCCAGCTTGTGCCAGATGCGCTCGAAGTCGGCGCGTCGCTTCGAGAGCCGGAGGCGGTCGTGCTCCTCATCGATCTTCACGACCGCGACTTCGATCTTCTCTCCCACCTCGGGGTACTCGGAGGGGTCTGCGAACTCGGAAAGAGGGATGAACCCCTCGTACTTGGTGCCAATGTCAACGAGAACGCCGCTGTCGTGGATGGCGGTGACGATGCCCTCTACAATGTCCCTTTCCGCGACGTCACGTGGAGCTGCTCCGGCGACCCACGTGTCCGGAGAGGCCAAGGCCTGCTCGAACTCGTCGTGGGCGGCCTGCTCCTCGGCGGCAAGGTCGCGGTCCTGCTCGTTGCTCTCTAGTGATGTCATCGTGCCTGCTCCCTTTGGCTAACCGGGTCGGTGAAGCTGCGGGGGCGTCTGGCCCTCGCGAGCTTGCTGGAATGGTGTGGCGCGTGCATTTCGGAGGTTGCGGCGATTGTGATGAAGCAGACGCCCTCTGTGCCGTTGACGCGAGGGCGCGAACTACCGGACGCTTCTTCTCAGGTTATTGGGGGGCGGCTTCGAGTGCGGGCCGGCGCTCGGGACTGTCCCCCGACCGGGCGATGGAAGCCCTGTTGTTCCCGTTGCACCGTGTCGCCGGCGGCAGGCGTTCGGTCACGCCGGCTCGTCCAACGACTTCATGTCTCGCCAGTTTGATCCGATGGAAACATCAACGGTGATCGGCACACTGAGCGTGACCGCCGTCTCCATCACTCCCTTCACATACCAGCCCACGCGCTGCGCTTCTGTGGCAGGCGACTCGAAAACGAGCTCGTCGTGCACCTGCAACAGCATCCTCGCGTCCGCACAGCAGGATGGCAACCCCCGGGCGATCCCAACCATCGCGGCCTTGATGATGTCGGCAGCGCTGCCCTGCAGGGGCGTGTTCGCTGCGGCCCGCTCGGCGTAGGCGCGGACATTGCCCGCCGAGCTGTTGATGTCCGGTATCGGGCGGCGGCGACCCAGTATAGTGCTAACATACCCGTTTAGTCGAGCATCCGCAACGGTTTTGTTCATAAATCCCGTCACGCCGCCCAGCCGACGGAAGTAGTTGTCTATGAAGCGCTGCGCTTCCTCCTTCGACCGCCCGATTTGCTGGGCCAAAGCGCCCGCTCCCATTCCGTAGATCACGGCGTAGTTGACGGTCTTGGCGACCCGGCGCATGTCATAGCTGACTTCCCCAACAGGCACGTCGAAGATCGCACTCGCGGTTCTCTGGTGGATGTCCTCTCCTGCCTGGAACGCATCAACCAAGTACGGGTCTTGTGAATAGTGCGCCATGATCCGCAGTTCGATCTGCGAGTAGTCGGCGGCGATGAGCAGCGTCTCGGGGCTTGCCGCGATGAAGCACGCCCTGATCTCGCGTCCGATCTCCTTGCGGGCCGGAATGTTCTGCAGGTTCGGGGCACGGCTGGAGAGCCGCCCGGTGGCAGCCGTCGTCTGCTCGAAGGTGGTATGCACCCGGCCGGTCTTGGGGTTGACCTCCCGCAGCAAACCGTCCACGTATGTTGACCGCAGCTTGCTGTACTCGCGGTACTCGAGCACCTTCGCCACGATCTCGTATTCCCCGGCGAGCGCCTCCAGCACGTCCGCGTTCGTCGACCAGCCGGTCTTGGTCCGCCGCCCCCTTGGCAGGTGCAACTTATCGAACAGTATCCCGCTGAGCTGCAACGGGCTGTCGATGTTGAACTCCTGTCCGGCAAGCTCCCATATCCGCTCGCGCAGATACCCGACCGCCTTCTCAAGCTCCGCGCCGAGGCCCCTGAGCAGCCCCGTATCCACCGCGATGCCGTTGCGCTCCATGTCGTTGAGCACGCCGACCAGCGGCATCTCCAAGCCGTCAAAGAGCGACCGCAGCCCTGCGCCGTCGAGGTCGCGTTGCAGTGGGCCGCGCAGCTCCCGCAGCACGTCCAGACTGACCGCCGCGAAGTGCGCCGGCCCCGGAGTGTCGTCCGGTCCGTGCACATCCGGCGCGGGGATGCTGCGCCCGAGATACTGCGCCGCCAGGAACCCGAGGCTGTGGTCGTTGCGGTGCGGGGCCAGCAGATACGACGCGATCCCCGCATCGAAGCCGAAGCCTTCCAACTCCACATCCAGCGCGCGCAGAGATGCCGCGATGTCTTTAAGACCGATGCCGCACTTGGGCACGGAAGCATCCGCGAGCAGTTCGGCCACCGGCTGCGGCACCCGCCGCTCGCTCACCGCCGCGAAGAGGCCTCCGTCGGCAGGCTGGTCCTCGGCGATCTCGATGAAATAACTCACGTCACCGCCTTGAGAGCATACTTCACCCCCTGCCCCCTCTCCATCCAATGGAGAGGGGGGGCGTGGCGCGACACCGCTGTCGTTCTCCCCTCTCCACGAGTGGAGAGGGGCCGGGGGTGAGGTTGCCGTTCCCGCCATCTCAGAGTACAGGGCCCCATGGACGCCCGCCCCTAACCCCACCGGACGCTCGCCCAGCTTCACCAGCACGACCCAAAGACCTTCGTCAGCGGCCTCGCGAAGTCTCCGGCACGCCTCAGCGATCTCGGACTCGCCTTGCACGATCGCGATCTCGGCCGAGTGCGTCTCGGCAGCGCCCGGGATGCGCTCCAGGAGGCTGGTGAATTCCAGTCGCCCGAGCAGGCGGCGCAAGGCCTCGGCCCTCATACCACCCCAGTGCAACTGTTCGAGACTCAGCTCGACCGGCGCATCGAGGTCGATCACGGCGAGGCTCTTGCTCATCCGCGCCTGTTGCTCGTTGTCCCGCAAGGTCTGCGCCAGCTTGCCCTTCACCTCGTCCAGGCGTTCGTACAGGGCCTCAATGCTGCCGAATTCCTGAACCAGCTTTTGCGCGGTCTTCGCGCCAACGCCGGGCACGCCGGGAATGTTATCGGACGTGTCGCCCGCGAGGCCTTTCATATCTGCGAACTGCGAGGGTTCGACCCCGTACTCCTCGCGGACCGCAGCCTCGTCGTAGGTCTTAGTCTCCTTGATGCCCTTCAGCGTCGCGAGGACACTCACCCCCGGCTGCACCACCTGCAACAGGTCACGGTCGCCGGTGACGGCCAGGACCTCATAGCCTTCGGCCCGGGCGCGATGGGCAAGAGTGCCGATGATGTCATCCGCCTCGAAGCCGGGAGTCTCGGCCTGCGCCAGCCCCATCGCCTCGACCAACTCGCGGATGAGGCCCTCCTGGGAGACAAGATCGTCCGGCATCGGGGGGCGGTTTGCTTTGTACTGGTCGTGCTCCTCATGCCGCCGCGTGAGAGCGGCCGTGTCGAAGGCCACCAGCACCGCGTCGGGCTTCTCCTGATCGAGGAGGCCCATGAGCATCTGCGCCAGGCCGAAGACCGCATTGGTGGGCTGGCCGCTGGACGTGGACAGAGGTGGCAGGGCGTGATATGCCCTGTAGACCAGCGAGTGACCGTCGATGAGGACCAGCTTGCGCGCCATGTTCGCCTACCGAGCCTGCGTTTCGTAGTAACCGGGCATCATCAGCAGGTCCACGCCGGACGCGGACTGCTGCTGGAGGGCCTGCTCGACGAGCATCTGTTGCGGGCTGGCGGAACGCGGGAGGATGCGAACGGAATCCTCCAGCATCGTGTCAAGCAATGAAGTGTGTCCGAACGTCTTCGTCCGCGGCTCGCCGGTCAGCCCCGCCTTCTTCCAGGCCAATTCCAGGGCATCGCGGTAGTCGCCCAACTCGTCCACCAGGTGGAGCTTCTTCGCCTGTCGCCCGGTGTAGACGCGTCCGTCGGCGAGCTTGCGCACCGCAGCCACGTCCATGCGCCGTCCAGCGGCTACATCGGTGACGAACTGGTCGTAGATATCGAGCAGCATCGTCTTGATGTAGATCCGTTCATCGGGGCGCATCGGCCGCTCAGGGCTGCCGGTGTCCTTGTATGGCCCGGTGGCGATGGTCTGGTCGGTCACGCCGTAGCGGTTCATCAGGCCCGAGTAGTTCATCCCGTGCATGATGACCCCGATGGAGCCGGTCTCGGTCGCCGGGTTCGCCATGATCGTGCCGGCGGCGCTGGCGGAGTAATACCCGCCCGAGGCGGCGACATCGCCCATCGAGACGACGACCGGCTTCTTCGCCTGAAGCCGCTGTACCGCGCGGTAGATGGAGGCGGATGCCGCAGCGCTCCCTCCAGGGCTGTCGATTTTCAGCACCACGGCCTTGACGGACGCGTCCTCCTCGGCCTGGCGCAACTGGCCGATCACCACATCGGCCCCGCTGAGGGCTCCGAACAGCGATCGGGTGGCTCCGCTGTGGATCACCCCCGTGAGGCTTACGACGCCGACCTTATCGCCGGGCGAAAAACCACCGCCCCTGGCGAGGGCAACCAGCACCGGGATGGCGACGACGGCCACGATGAAGACGACCGCGATCACCACGGCGATGAGGCAGCCGCGACTGCGGGGCCGGACGGGCGGCGGAGTGTAATATCCATAGGCCGGAGGCGGCGGGGGGGCCGGAGGCGGCGTCCCCGCAAACGTCTGGGCCGTGGCAGCGGGCGAGACGCCACCTGGCGTCTGTGTCGGATCGGGAACTGCCGGGGCCTGCCCGGCGGGCGTGGTTTCGGCCGGCGCGGGCTGCTGGGCGCCGGAGTACAAAGCGTCCAGACCCGAGGGCTCCTGCGGCGGCGGTGTCTGCTCAGGCATGGGGGCTTCCTTCCCGTTGACAAAGGCGAATGCCAAACTTATACTGACTCTTGGTTGCCGGAGTGGCGGAATGGCAGACGCACCGGACTCAAAATCCGGCGGGGTTCACCCCCCGTGTGGGTTCGACTCCCACCTCCGGCACCAGTTCCATCAAGCCCCGTGATGTGGGGTTTTCGCGTTCTCTCCAGCCTCTCCTCCAACGACTCGCGCATTATACGCCGACTGCCGCCGTCTTGTCAGCCTATTCGGGCACGACGCAATCCCTTCGCGCGCGATTACCTACCAGTTTGCCCGCCGCCCTGGAGGTATCGCGCTGCCCAGAGACGAATGATGCCTCCGATCGTGCGACCCCGCCGGTCATGCGGCCATCTTGCTACCGAAGGAGTGACGGCGATGCCCAAAAGTGTTTACACGCTACAAGTCTTCATCACTGGAGGCCCGATGACCGAGGAGTTCATCGAGGCGAACGACACCATCAGCCGCACGATCGAGATACGTGGCGATCAGACGCTGGAGAGGCTTCACGAGGCGATCTTTCAGGCCTTCGATCGCTTCGATGAACACATGTATGAATTCCAGTTCGGCAAGGGACCGCACGATCCCGAGGGCGATCGCTACACGGGGGCTGCCATCGCGCAGGACCCCTTCGACCCCGACGCAAAGCCTGCAGGCATTGTCGAGAGCACCCGGATCGAGAAGCTGGGCCTCGAGGCCGGGCAGTCCTTCGGATACTGGTTCGACTTCGGCGACGACTGGTATCATAAGATCGACGTGCTCGCCATCGGCGAGGCCGAACCGGGCGTCAAGTACCCAAGGGTCACCGACCGCACTGGGGACAGTCCGCCGCAGTACGTGGACTGGGATGACGAAGATGAGGATTACGACGAGGACGACGAGGATGACGAGGGCGAAGACGAGTGACATAGTGTGCGATGACCGACACTGCAACAAGAGGGACGCTCCCACCCGGGCGTCCCTCTTCTGTTTTCTAACTTCGTCGCGGTCCTGCCGTCTTCCTACCGGCTCTTCCTCAATGTGTGTGCTTGACAGTGGCTGAACAGAGTACCTCGGCACGTGATCGTTATCCGTGCCGTCG
>CAYWBK010000074.1:0-17603 GCA_964455745.1 uncultured Armatimonadia bacterium | reverse complement strand
AAGCCCCTGTGTATCAAGGCCTCACGGGCGCGAGTGTCAAAGATCGGCTAACGGCGCTGTTTCCGCGCTCGTCGGATGCCGCGGAACCCCAGCGCGCCAATGGCTGACGTTAGGACCAGCGCGAAGCTGCCAGGCTCCGGCGTAGGTATGTGCGGACCGTCCACGGTCCCGTCGGGGACGATACTCCCGTTGAGGTACACAGTTGCGGTCCCGCTGCCAACCGGCCACGGGCTGGTGATCGTGAAACCGGGCAGGGTACTATTTGCGTTGACGGGATTATAGTCATCCTGGAAGAAGTAGGTCGTCCATTCCACCGAGCCCGGTGCTGTGCTGGTATACCAGCCATCGGGCGTGCCGGAGATCGTGGCGTCGTCGACGTTCGTCAGGAACAAGTCGTAGACCGGGTCGCTACCTACCGGGTTGCTGATCTGGTAGTCGTATGTCCACAGTCCGGTCGAAAAGGTGGGCGCACCCACGAGGCTGACGATCAAGTCGGCGTGCACCGCAGCTACACTGAGCGCCAGCACCGCCACCACGAACACGAACGCCTTTAGAGGTGAGAAACCCATGCCCAAATCATCCTTTCCATGAAATGTGAATAGGCCGCGCGTGCGTCACTCGGGGTCGAATACCTACTATTGCCCGAACGTTAGCATATATTCGTCAGAAATACAAGTACTTCTCACTTCATTCTTGCCAATCTGTTTCGGCTGCGACGAATGCGTTGTGACGGTCGCGACAATGGTTTTGGCTACACTGCGTCTGGAAATGGACATACTCGCTACGGGTTGCGTATGAGTCGAGCGATGCTCGTCGGCGGCCGCGCGTACTAGGTCTGTGTCCTGCGCGGCCGCCGACGGCTATCCACCACATTGCGGAAGGTATCCATCCTCCGTGTCGGCTGACCCTAATTCAGCTTCGACACATCTTATCCATGCGGCGAGGGACGCCGCGTCACTGCGGGGCTCAGTACACCGCGAAGGTGATGACCCCGGATGCCATGACCGCCGGCCCGGCGCTGTAGCCGGATGCCGTCCGGAGTGAGACGACAGTATTGGTCGTGTCTGTCACCTGCAGAGTGAACGTCGATGCTACGCCGTTGACGGTGCAGGGGCCGGAGATGGTGGCCGTGTGGCCGTTCGGGGACAGGGTCACACTGGTTGCGTCGCCCGCCACGATCCGGGTGAGTGGACTGCCGAGGTCGGTGTAAGAGAGGCTTCCCTCACCGGTGTTCTTGCTGTAGCTGAACAGGATCGTGCATCGCTTGGTGTTGCGGACGAAGTACCCGTTATCGCTGATGATCGTGTCGGTGACGACCGCCGAGCTGACGACGAGCGTACCCGTCGCGTTCACGGCGGCGTACCCCTGCCCGGCATCGGCCTGGCAGTAGACCGTGTAGGTTCCCGGCTGCAGTAGGTTGGGCGGGACTGAGGCGGAAGCCGTCCCGTCCGCTCCTGTGACCCCTGTGTATGTGCTGCCGCCCACTATGAACTGCACCGTGTTGCCTTGCACCGGCGTCCCGCTCGAGGTCAGTTGTGCGCTGAGAGTGACCGGGTTGCCGAAGACGTTGGTCGTATCGCCGGTGTAGGTAAGCACTGGGGTCGCGCTGCGCTGAGTGGAGAAGACCTCGTTGGACCAAGGGCTTGTCGTTATGGGTGTCCCGCCGACCAGCACGCCAACCTGAGCCCGGTAGTAGTACTTCGTGCCGATGGTCAGGCCGGTGAAGGTGTAGGAGTTGGTGGGCACGGCAAGCCAGCCGGAGTCTTGGAGAACCGTCCCGAATGCTGGGTCCGTGCTGCACTGGACCTTGGAATGCGTCGAGCCGGGGGCGATGCCTGTCCACGAGCACGTGAGCGAGGTGCCGATGGTGTAGGTGGGCAGCGCAGTCATCGTGGGGGCGCCGGGGCTCACCGTGAAGCCGCCTGGGAGAGTGCCCGACTGGGTATCCGTGTTCGTCACCACGACATCCCACGCGCCGGCTGCCGCCCCGGTCAGGTTGAGGCTGCAGGTGATCTCAGTGGGGCTGACGACCGTGACGCTCGAGGCGGCGATGTCCGTCTGCCCCGTCTTGCTCAACTTCGCAGACGCGCCGGAGAGGAACCCGGTACCGGCGAGGTTGGTGATGCCCACCACAGTGTTGGCGGCGCCGCTGTTGGGCGTGATTGCGGTGACCGTCGGCGGCGGGTTGGTTACCGTGAAGCCGCCGGGAATTGTGGCTGTAGAGCCGCTCAGGTCGGTCAGTACGACATTCCACGCGCCAGACGCCACGCCGGTGAGGTCGAAGGTGCACCCGGCCTGGGTGTGGGTGACGCTCGTGAGGGTGCTGCCAAGAATGTCGGGCTGCCCGCCCATCTGCAGCTTGACCGTGTCCTGGGGTGCCAGGTTCGTGCCGACCAGGGTGGTGGTCACGGGGCCGTTGTTCGTGCCGGTGTTGGGCGTGATGCTCGTCAGCGTCGGGGCCACTTCGGTGACTGTGAAGACGTTCCCGGGCCTGCCGCCCCAGTTCCCATCCGGCTGCACGACTATGCAGTTCCACGTGCCTGCTTTCACGCCCCACAGTTGGAACGTGCACGCGATGGTCTGGCTGCCGGACAGGTTGACAACTACGTTGTCTCCGACGATGTCGGGCTGGCCAGACATGGTGAGGTGCGGCACTGAGCCGGCTACGAGCCCGGTTGCCATGAAGGTCAGCGTGACGGTGGGACCCGTGTTCGGCGCCGTGGTGGTCGGGCTGGGCGGGAACAGCACCGGCGACGGGCTGGCGTAGAGCGTGAAGCAGCTCGGCAGCGAGGCCGTGGAGCCGTCCGAGTTGGTGACATTCAGGTCATACAGACCCAACGGAAGGCCCGCAGTGCTGGTCATGATGTTGGCTGTGATGGACGTTGAAGACACGTAGTAGACCACATTGGTCGGGATGACCGCTGTCCCGCCATGCTGCACAAATTGCGCCGCGAGGCCCGCGTTATTCTGTCCCGGGTAGCCCACGAAGCCCGTGCCGGTGATCGTGACGCCAGTGATAGTGGTCTGAGTCGAGCCGTTGTTGGGCGAGATGCTCGTCACGGTGAACGGTGTCGAATTGGTGACGTACAGGCCTGGGGTAAGAGTGTTGCCACCCGTAACTGCGCCGCCGCTAGACTGGTTCGACGGATTGCCATCATTTGGCGGGCAGACCTGTATGCTCCATGGATTGGCCAAGCCATACCCCTTGCCAGTCACGTCCACGTCACAGGTCAACTGGGTGGTAGTGGAGGCGGAGACATTCGTGGCATATATGACGTCCGAGCTGTTGACCGAGTTGCGGAGGATCACAGTCATCGGTGCCCCGCCACTATCCGGCGCCACGAAGAACCCGGTTCCGGTGATGGTCAGATGCTTCACGCCGTCGTTGGAGACTGGGTTAGGCGAGACACCGGTAGGCGTCGGGGTCGCGTATGACTCCACGTTGAAGGGAGCGATGCTGGCGGTCCCGCCGTCGGGGTTGGTAACCGTCACCGTATAGGCGCCGACGGGGGCCGGAGTGCCGTACGGGTTGCCGGCGTAAGCGAAGTAGGGTGCGCACTGGATGTAATTGGGGCTGGCGTGTACTGAGACGCTGCCCACACTGGAGAGCGGCGTGTTTGTCCCCAGTTGGAACTTGATCGAAGCGCCCGTCTGGATACCCGAGCCGTAGACCTTGATCGCCGTGTAGGAAGCGGAGTTGTTCGTCTCGTAATCCGGCGTCATCGAGGTCAGGCTAATCGCCGCCGGAGCCGTGAGGGTGAAGGCACCCACTTTCGTGCTCGGCGTCGCGAAGCCGTTTGACACGCTCACATCGTAGGCGCCGACCGGCTGGCCCTGAGGGTTCACGTTGAGTGTTATCTTGGTGAGGCTGGACACCGTGAGACCTGATATCGGGAGACTGGCACCTCCCCCGCTCTGAGTGATGGTCACGACGTCGCCGTTGTAGAAGCTCGATCCGGTGAGCGTCATGGCCACTGAGGTCAGGCCATTGCTGGCCGTGGTCGGCGACACGCTGGTCAGCGTCGGCGCCGGCGGAGGGGGAATATAGAAGCCATTGGAGAGTGTTCCCGTCTGGCCGAAGGGGTCGGTGACCACCACGTCCCAATAGCCGCCCGCGGTGCTCGCGGAGTAGCTGAGCGAGAAAGTGAACTGTGTCGAGCCAAGCCATGACTCGCTTCCGAAGGGGATGTCAGTCTGCCCCGCCTTCCTCAGCACCACGGTGTCGGCGTAGACGAAGTTCGTGCCGGTGATGGTCACGGGGTAGTAGTAGTACGTGCTCTGGGTGCCCGTGTTTGGCGAGATGCTGGTTACGGTCGGCGCCGGAGGCGCGGTGACGTTGAAGGCCGCGGGGAGGGTGGAACCCTGCTGTAGACTGTTCCACACCCTCACATCCCACAAGCCGATGACGTTGGCGTCGGTGTTGGGGAGGGTGATGGTGCACTGGATCTGGGTCGGGGTGACGGAGGTGATCGTAGATCCGGTGCCAGACTCGCCCGTCTTCTCCAGTTCCGCGAAATCATCGGTGCTGAAGTTCGAGCCGTTGATGGTCAAGTTGACACTCGAGCCGGCGACACCCGTGGTAGGCGTGATGCTGGTGACGTTCGGCACCGGGGGTACGATGACGGTGAAGCCGTTGGTGATGGTGCTGGAGAAGCTGTTAGAGTCAGTCACGACCACGTTCCATGTGCCGGTGGCCGCGCCGGTCAGGTTCAGTGTGCAAGTGATCTGCGAGCTACTGACAATGGTCACGCCGGTCGCGGTGATCGTTGTCTGCCCGGTCTGCGTGAGTGTCACCGTGTCGCCGGTACGGAAGTTCGACCCGGCAAGGTTGGTAATGCTTACGCTGCCGGTGTTCACCCCCGTGTTGGGGGTGATGCTGGTCGCTATCGGCGGCGCATAAACGGTAAAAGCGTTGGACTTCGTGCCGGTTACCCCGCTGACAGTGACGGCCACAGTCCATGCGCCTGCCACCGCCCCCGTGAGGTTGAACGTGCACGTGTTGAGCCTCGAAGAGCTGGCTCGCACGACACCTGTGGCAGTGATCGAGGTCTGCCCGCTCATCTGCAGTTGCACAGTCGGAGTGCCTGAGCTTCCGAAGCCGCTGCCGGTGATCGTGCAGGACACAGTCTGATTCGTATCGGCCGAAGCTGGCGAGATGGTGCTCACCACGGGGGCCGCCAGGACGGGCAAGGCTTGGGCCAGCAGTATGCAGGCGAAGACTGGAACGACATAAAAGGCGTAGGTCCGAGTCCAGCGCTGCAAATCGTTTGGGGGTCTCATTCAGTTCCTCCGGTTCAGGGCATTGGATTGTCCAAAGACCAAGCTGATACATAACTTTGCCCACCATTATAAGTATATTCACGATATTGTCAATAATTGTGTACATATTACGTTATTAAAATAATATTAAGATGTAATGGCGATCTGTCTGCATCTAATGCGACGCAATACCCACATCTGTTCCATGCCGGTTCAGCGTCCGTATGAGATCGCACCAGTGGTGTCGCCCAGATTCCCAAAGATACGGACAGTCGCCCCGCCAGCGGTCGCAAGGACCCCCAAAGCGCACAGCACTATCAGCCGCATCAGTCTTCGTTTTTTCACCTCTCTCCTAAGACGGATGCAGCGGCACGACCGACGACCGCGTGCCGGAGCTGGTGTGGGCGAAAAGGCCACGTCCGGATATACCGGAGGGTCCGTTTGGGTCCTGCCCCGGCGGGATCAAGTTGCCCACACGCATCGAGGAAGAGCCTGCGTCGTCGGCTGTTCCTCAATGTGTGTGGGTAGATGCCAGGAACTGGTCTTAGCGAGGGGGGTAGCCGACTGCTGTGGGTAAGCCGTTGCCGTGCGTCCGCCAGGACGCCCGGCGCGAAGCGCCCCTCAGCCGGATGCTTCAGCGTCCGGTTCAGGGCCGAAGTAGAATCGTCCCCGTCCTGCGGACGCGACGGCACGGATAACGATCACGTGCCAAGGCGGTCTGTTCAGCCACTGTCCAGCACCCCCACACACATTGAGGAAGAGCCTGCGTCGTCAGGAGGTGACTGCATTCGTTCGCCGAACGTGAACGGACCTCAGCCGGGAGGCGGCAAAGGAATGCCCAATTTGCAGTCCACCGTTCGCGTTGCGGCCGTGCAGATGAAGATGCGTTGGTATGAAGATGCCGCCGACTTCGCGCAAGCCATCGACGCCCACACGAAGGCCGCGCGAGACCTCGGCGCGCAGCTCATCGTGTTCCCGGAAGACGTGGGCCTGCCACTACTGGCTCTCGGCGACCTCGACATCGCCCGCGCCAGCGCGCGCTCGGACCAATTCGCGCTGCGCATGATCGCGCGGCACTTCCCGCGGTTCATCGCCACAGCAATATCCCGCCGGTGCAGTTTGCGGCGGGCGCTTCTGCTTTTGAAGGCGCCGGCGTTGCGCGAGGCGTACTTCAGAGCTTTCAGCGCAGCCGCTCGTAGACACGACGCCTATATCGTCGGCGGGAGCTTGCCGTTGCCCCCGGAGGATACTCACGAGGCCCGCGTGTTCAATGTCTCAGGGGTCTTCGCACCCGACGGGACGTGCCTCGGACTGGCGCGCAAGGTCGGCCTGATCGCGCTCGAATGTGATGCGCTGCATCTGAGCCACGGGCGGGTCGAGGACTTGCCTGTGTTCGAGGCTCCGTTCGGGAGGTTCGGCGTTGCGGTCTGCCTGGACAACTGGAACGCGGAGCTGGTGGCCGACTTGCACCGGCGGGGGGCGGAGATCATCTGCGACCCGGCGGCAAACCCGAAGCGCTGGGATGAGGGGGAGCAGGCGTCGAACAAGGCCGGGCTTTGGACCCGCTGCCAGGAGCAGCCGGTCTTCGGCATTCAGGCCGCGGGCGTCGGCACGTGGCTCGACTTGAACTTTGAAGGTCAATCGAGCATCGTCGGGCCGCGAGAACTCACCCCGGACGGATCGGGTTACCTCGCAGTCGCGAGGACCTGCGACGAGGAGGAAATCGTCGTCGCGGACCTCGACATGGCGGCGCTTCGAGCGAACCGCCGATAGCGAACCGGGGCAGGAGAACCTGTCCCAGCCGCGAACATCCTTCCCGGAGAAGTCGTCCGCGCAGAGCGGCATGGCCCCCGGGGGCGGCGTTGCAGAGCCGCAGCGCCGCCGTGGGGCTAATCGCCCGCTCGGACGCACGGGCAACATGGAGAAACATGAGACAGCATTCCATCAATTCCGCCTTGCCGCGCCGCCTCGTAGGGGCCCGATGTCACCGTGTCCCGGTGATCCAACTCAGTGTGGCGATCCTCTCGCTGCTTGCGGCCCTGACGGCCTTTTCGCTGCCAGGCCGCGCGGACGCACAGACGGCCTCGGCGAATCCTGCGGACCACGATATCGACACGATTCGCGATAGCGTCGTGTGGATTGCGGCTGACGTGGAGACGCATTTTCGGGTCGAGGGCGAGGATCATCCGCGCGAGTTGCGCGACCACAATGAGGGGACCGGCTTCGTGGTGGCCGTCGAAAAGAAAGACGGCGGCCTCACCACATGGGTGCTGACCTGCGCCCATGTAGCAGCCGGGGTCACGGTGACGGCCCCGCAATGCGCGGCCAACAGCGGCCCGGAGAGCGCCACTTCCGAAGATCTCGTCCTCGCCGCGAAGACAACGAAGCTCACCGTAACATTGCAGGACGGCACTGTCTGCAATGAAGCCTCGGTCGCTGCCGCCGATTGCGAGCATGACCTGGCGGTGGTGAAACTGAAGTGCGGCAAGAGCCTCGCCGTAGCTCCGCTATCCCAACAGCGCGTTGTGGAGCGAGAGCGCCTGGGATGTTACGGCTACCCGCTGGGCATGAACGCGGGAGCAAGGCCGCACTATAAGACTGGAGCCTGCAGCCGCCTCGGCGACACCGAGTTCGACCACGGAATCGCGGTATTATCGGGCATGAGTGGTTCGCCGGTGTTCAGTCTGACGACGGGACAGGTGGTAGGGGTCGAGGTGTCGACCCTCGCCGAGCAGACAGGCTTTGCCACCGCCGTGGACATCGGCCAGGCGCTCAGCGGAGTGCTGAAGAAGGCCGGCGTGCCGCTGAAGTGAGCGGACGGGGTGATTACAGCGGTCGTCGGATGCCGTACAGGAGCGGTCTCCAGGCCGCGCTGCCGTCATTGCGCCGCAAACGAGACACCATTATTGCCCCAAATGACGCACATCCGCCATGTTTGACGGCAAGTTCGCACTCTGGAGAGTGCTCCTGCAGACTGGTGCAACCGCCTCAGCTAACAGTGGCAGGCTGCCGTAGCTGCAACGACCAGGAGACCCCCCCATGACCCGCAAAGCGCTTATCATCACTGTTCTTGCGGTATCAGTCGCTCTGGCCGCCGGGCCTGCCGTCGACCACTATATGCGTTCTTGCGGCCTGCTTTCCGCGAACAGCGCCGTCATCCCGTTGAACTGGGCGCTTCACCCTGCGGGGTATCTGGTGCAGGTGGGGGAGATGCCCTTCGGCGGAGCGCTCAGCCCGGACGGCAGGACGCTGGCCGTCTCGAACGACGGCGAGGGCGAGCAGGCCATCACCCTGATTGCCATCGGTCGAGGCGCGAGAGGCAACCCCAAGACTCACCTTGTGATGCCCCTGGGAAAGGGCGCTTTGTACTGGGGGCTGGCCTTCAGCCCTGACAGCAAGTGCCTGTATGCGGCGGGCGGGGGATGCAATCAGGTTTGGGTGTACGACCTCACGCGCCGCCCTGTGCCGGACCCGACACCCATCTCGATGATTCCCCCGGATAAGCCGAAGCCGCCGGTCGACGCGGACGACGCCTCAAAGTACGCCGGAGGCCAGCCGATACCGCCGCCGAAGAAAGGCTACTTCCCCGCCGGGCTTGCGGTCAGCGCCGACGGAACCAGGCTCTACGTCACCGATGTCCTCGAAGGCGCTGTCGTTGTCGTCGACACGGCCACCAGGGCCGTCGTGCAGCGTCTCGATGTCGGGCGCTATCCCTATGCCGTCATCACCGGGCCGGATCGGAACAAGCTCTACGTCAGCCGCTGGGGCGACCGCATGGTCGTGGTGGTCGACCTCAAGTCAGGCAAGGTCGTCAACGAGATCAAGACGGACGACCACCCCTGCGCCTTCGCCGTCAGTCCCACCGCGCCCGAGCTATACTGCGCGAACTCGAATAGCGACACCGTCACCGTGATCGACACCAAGAGCGACCGGGCCGTCGCCACAGTCGATATGCATCCATATCAGGGAGCGCCGGCGGGCAGTTGCCCCAACGCCCTCGCCGTGTCACCGGACGGGACCCGGCTCTATGTCGCCAACGCCGGCAATAACGACGTCGCGGTGGTGGACACCGCCCGGCGTGAAGTCATCGGCCTCATCCCCACCGGCTGGTATCCGACCGCCGTGGCGGTCTCGCCGCGAAACCGCGAAATGTACATCGTCAGCGCGAAAGGCCTCGGAGCCGGGCCGAACCCGCAGGGCCAGTACATCGCCAACATGCTGCACGGGCTGGTCTCAATCCTGAGGGTGCCCGACGCTCGCCGGCTGGCCCGGTACACGCGGCAGGTCATGGAGGACAACGACTTCGGTGAGGGGAGCAGCGTGCGCCATACCGACGAGACAGCGGGCTCGCCGGTCCCTCGGCGACTCGGCGGGAAGTCGCCCATCAAGCACGTCTTCTACTTCATCAAGGAGAACCGCACCTACGACCAGATTCTCGGCGACATGCCCCGGGGCAACGGCGCCCCCTCACTGGCGCTTTTCGGGAAGCAAGTCACCCCCAACCACCACGCGATCTCCGAGGAGTTTGTACTCCTCGACAACCTCTACTGCGACAGCACCGTCAGCATCGACGGCCACGAGTGGTGCAAGGCCGCCAACGTGAGTGATGCTTTCGAGAAGACCTGGCCGGGAAACTACGGCCAGCGTGGCCCCCTGATCGGCGGCCCGGTGCGCGCCCCCACCGCCGGCTACATTTGGGATGCGTGCAAACGCGCCGGCAGGACGTGCAAGATCTACGGTGGGCCGATCCGGTCGGGGGCGGATCTCGGGACTGCCAAGGTTGTCCTCGCCGACATCGCCAAGGCGCAGGCCGGCGCGGCGCTCCCCGACCTGCTGGTGATCCACCTGCCCTGCGATCACACGATGGGCACGCGGCCCGGCGGCGCAACTCCGCGGGCGATGGTTGCGGAGAACGACCTGGCCCTGGGGCGCATCCTCGAGGGCCTCTCGAAGAGCCGCTTCTGGAGCGAAAGCCTTTTCGTTGCGGTTGAAGACGATGCCCAGGACGGACCCGACCACGTGGACGCGCACCGCACCGTTGCTGTCATTGCCGGCCCCTATGTGCGGCGAGGGATCGTCGACTCCACAATGTACGACCAATGCTCGATCGTGCGCACCATCGAACTGATCCTGGGCCTGCAGCCGATGAGCCAGTTTGATGCGGCGGCGACCCCTATGTTCGCTAGCTTCACCGACAAGCCCGACCTGCGGCCTTATGTCTGCAAGCTTGCCACCTGGCCTGTCAATGAGGTCAACCGCGCGGACGCGTATGGCGCGAAGGAGTCCCTCGCGATGGACTTCAGCGAAGTGGACCGCGCGCCCTGGCAGCAGCTCAACCGCGTCCTGTGGTACTCGATCAAGGGCCCCGACACGCCTTACCCCGAGACCAAACTCGCCAGGTACGACAAGGGTGTTTCGGTCGAGGATGACGATGATTGAGCCTGTCGGCAGCGGCCGCAGAGATGCGATCCGGGCTGTTCGGCGTGGCGATGTTACATACGAGTGGCGGTGAGACGGTGATGATGCGGGTCACGAGGCTGGTTGCGGTCGCGATTGTGGCTGTCGCGCTGGCGGGGGCGTGCGGCTGTCGCAGCGGCCCCGCACCCAATCCGGCTTCTCCCGCGAAGACCGATACAGGCGGCAAGGCCGAGGTATCTCAGGACGCTGACGCGGCCAAGGACACCGGCGACGAGGTCGAACCGACCCCACAGCCGAGCGCCGACACCGACGGCGAGAGCCAGGCGGGCAATGAAGGCGAAGCTGAGACCGAGCAGGTGGTGAAGCTGCGCGTGGGGGAAACGTTCGACCTGGCGCTACCCGAGAACCTCACGACCGCGTACTCGTGGAAGTGCACCTGGGAGCCTGAGGGGCTTCTGCAGTTGACGAAGACCGAATACATCCCGGATCAGCCGGCGGCCACAGGTTCCGGCGGCACTCGTCACTACCATTTCGCCGCCGCGCAGGCCGGCCAGGCGACCGTCACCCTCATCCTCAGCGCCGACGAGAGCGGGAAGGAAAAGAACGTGGCCGAGCAGAAGACGGTTGAAGTCGAGATCAGTCCGTATTAAGCCTATCGGCAGATCGTGTCACACAATGCACCGGATGGAGGTCGCGGGATATGACCGACAGCCACTTCGTCGTACGGATCGCACTTGTAGTCGTCGCCAGCATGGGGCTGGCCGCATTTGTCGTCGGCTGCGGCGGCTCGTCCGGCAGCAGCGTCGTCGCCATGACGCTCGCAGACCTGCAGGGCGATCCAACCGTACATCTCGCCATTGGCCAAACGCTGGACTTGGCCCTGGATGAGAACCCCTCGACAGGCTTCACCTGGCATTGCACATGGGTGCCCCAGTCGGGCCTGCAGTTGGTCGCTAACTCGTACACCTCGTCGCTTCCTAGCCTGCCGGGCTCGGGCGGAACGCGCCACTTCCGGCTCAAGGGGCAGAGGGGCGCCACCGCCGTCGTGACCATTCAAAGCGGGCGATGGTGGGATGGTGGCGAACTCATGGACCCGATCAGTTTCACCGTCGTCGTCGGCGGGTGGAACGGCCCCGCCAGTCCGTAGACCGGAGCACAGCTTGATGATTGATGATAACGAACCGCGGGGCCAAACGCCGGGGCGCGAGCCGTCCTTGATCGGGATAATCTGGCGCAAACTCCGATCCACCCGGACGACGCTCCATGTCTTGATCGCCATCGCCATCGTCGCGACGATCGGGGAGCTAATCCCCCAGGGCGAGGACTTCGACCCCTCGCGCTATGCCGGCTGGCTCAGCGCCGTCATCGTGCATTTGGGCTTCGACAGGCTGTATACGTCCACCCTCTTCTTGCTGATCCTGGCGGTCCTGATGCTCAATCTTCTGGCCTGCGCGGGCCGCGCCTGGCGTCGCGCTTGGGCGCAGTACCGCGGGCCAAGCATGGACGCCGCCCGCAGATTGCCCCTTGCCGAGGCGGCGCTGAAGTCGGACCTCCCCGCTGCCGAGGCGGCCGGCGCGATCGAGAGGGCCCTTGCCCCTCGCCGCTACACGATGAAACGGCAGGCCGCCGGAGACGGCGAAGTTCTGCTCGTCGGCCTCAAGCACCGGCACGCGGCGTTCGGGACCATCCTCACCCACTACTCGCTGTTCGTCCTCGCCGCCGGCGCGATCCTCGGTTGCGCCCCGCGCACGTCCCTCGACACCGTCATCACGGTCGCCGAGGGCGAGACCTACCGGGATGACAAGGCCCGCTTCGACCTTGATGTGACCCTGCACACGTTTGACATCGAGTATCACCCGGGCGACGGTAGCGTCAGCAAGTACGCCAGCGATGTCACGATTGCGCGCGGCGGGAAAGAGCTTCAGAGCGGCACCATCACCGTCAATCGGCCCATGAAGGTCGGCGGCCTGTCGTTCTTCCAGATCGGCTGGGGGCTGGCCGGCTTCTCCCTGCGCATCACGACCCCCACCGGCGAGCGCCGCGAGTGCTTTCTCCCGCTTCAGGAGGGCTCGGACGAGCAGGGCGAGCGCGCCTGGTATGTCCCGCAAAGCGACATGATCGTGTGGCTTGCCGAGGGGAAAGCCGCCATTGCAGCCCACGCGTTCGTCCCCGATGCGGCGGTCCGGGGCGACGAGGCCGAATACCCGCGCAATCCTGCCGTCATGTTGATCGCCGCCAGCGACTTCAAGAAGGACGCTCCGCCAGCCCTGAAGCAGCTCGGCTGGCTGATGTCCGGCAACACGGTGGAGTTCCAGGGCTATAAGATCAGGCTGGGCGAGGTGCGCAAGCTGAGCACGCTCGGTGTCCGGCGGGACATGGGGCTGCCGTTCGTGTGGCTCGGCTTCACGATGTTGATGATCGGCCTGCTCTTGCAGCTTTACATGCAGCCCAGGATCGCTTTGGTGCGAATCCGCTCGCATGGCAAGGGTTCGCAGGTCGCTTTCTCGCTGCGCGGCGGCCAGTCAGGCCCCTCCGACGATGACACCCGCGCCATCAGGGAGGCCATCACCAAGATGCCGTGATGGCTCCGCCGCCTCGCCGGCGACGAGAACTACGAACGCAGTGGCCTCTATGTCCGGGGGGATTGCAGGAGAATCGTAGCCCCATACCTTCGCATTTCTAAAGGCCTCTGACGTTGAAAATCGCAGGGGGTTTGGGGGATGCAATCCCCCAAGGTGTTGAGGTCGTTCAGCGATCCTGCCGTTTCGCCATTTGTCGAATGCCATCAGCCAAAGGTCCATGACCCGTAAAGCACTATATCCTGCGCTGACCTACTGATCTTAGGAGAACGACACCGCATGGCCGACCCGAAGCCCAAGACCGGGGGCAGCGCCCCGCCGCATGCTGCAGACAAGGGTTCGACCCTCGACGATCTCGAGCGCCGCACCTACCAGATCATTGCTTTCGGCTTCCCGCTGCTGACTCTGGTCATCATCACCGGGTCGGTGTGGGCGCAGTTCGCCTGGGGGAAATACTGGCAGTGGGACCCGAAGGAGACCGCCTCCCTTGTCGCGTGGCTCATCTATGCGGCCTACCTGCACGGGCGAACCTCGCGCGGCTGGCGCGGCTCGACCTCGGCGGCGTTCGCGGTCATCGGGTTCCTGGCGGTCCTGTTCTGCTTCGCCGGGGTCAACATGCTGCCCGGCATGCACTCCTACGGCAGACCGGCTATGGGCCTCGCGGGCCTCGGCGGTTGGGAGGGCATGGGCCCCGCCGAGATGATGCTAACAAAGGCATACCTGTTCGTGTATGTCGCCGCTCTCATCGCCTACGTCGGTGCGGCGGTCACTAAAGACAAGCTCCTTGGCCGGGCGGCGACCGCGCTCACGGTGGCGGGGCTTCTCGCCCAGACCGGCGCCATCGCCACGCGGACCGTCCAGGCCGGGCGGCTCCCGTTCACCAGCGGCTACGACTTCGCAATCTGCTTCGTGTGGGGGATTGTGCTGTGCTATCTGGTGCTGGAGTTCATCATCAAGACGCGCTCGATTGGTGCGGTGGCGATGGCATTGGCGTTGTTGGTGAACATGTACGCCTACCTGTGGTTCCCCCAGAAGGGCGTGCAGCCGCTCCCGCCGGCGCTACAGAATCGCTTCTGGCTGCACATCCACGTGGCCCTGGCGATCATCACCTACGGCGCGCTGGCGCTGTCGTGCGCGAGTGGCGTCATGTACTTCGTGGTGGCGTGGATAGAGAAGCCGAAGAGGGCGAGCGCGTAGGAGGCGAGCCGAAGGGCCCGGAGCTACCGGAGCGCCAGCCTTGCCAGCGCTTGACGTCTCCGTCCCCCGGCGTTCACTGCGCGTCCGTGGCCCCGCTCTTCGTCCCTCGGGTCCTGCCCGCCTTGCCACCTCTTGCCTTTGTCGCCGCCTTGGTCGCGGCGGGCGCCGGGGTCAAGGGAGCAGCCGCAGGAGCGGCCACCATCGTCGCCCCGGATGAAACGTCGCGACCCAGGATAACCGTTACCGTCGCGTCCGGCTCGGCGGCCTGATCGCGCACATCCGGCTCGAGTCGCCCCATGCCGATGGCCCGCTGCACATCGGCGGCCTCGTCCTCCATCCCCACCGGATAGTGGATGACCGTCTCCGCTACAGTGTTGCGCGAGGCGTTCGCCACCCGCCCAACCTTGATACTCGCGATCTTGAGTTTCGTCGATACCGTCTGCGCCAGTCCCGGCTCGCCCGAGCCGTTCAGCACGGCTACCGGTTTGGTCGTCATGCTTCCACCCAGAAGACTCGCGTGGACCTCACGCATTACTCGGTCCAGCGCATCCTGCCGCACCTGCGAGAGCCACACGCCGTTGATGAGGCCGTCGGTCACGGGCACCTGGGCGGTCTTGATCTTGTCAAAGCTGAACTGCCGAGAGAGGATGCCCAGGGAGACGAGTTCGGAGAAGGTCAGATTCGTGGTGACGTCGCCGATGACCTCTCGCGCCAGCGCGGGCAGCTTCAGGACGCTGGTAGGCTGTGCTTTCTGCTTCATCAGTTCCTTGGCGAGGTACATCTGCCGTCGGCTTCGTTCGTAATCGCTGCTCATGTTGCGGTTGTCGTTGTCGTGGCGGTGCCGAGCGAACCCCGTCGCCTGCTCGCCACCGAGGTGCTGGAACCCCTTGCGCAGGTGAACGTGGAGATGGCCCCAACTGTCGTCGTAGTTCATGTCCTTGTCAACGTCCAAGTCGACGCCGCCTAGAGTGTCGATCATCCGCGGAAACGAGTCGATGGTGGCCTTGATATAGTAGTCGATAGGAATGCCGAGTATCCCGGAGACGATCTTGCCGGTAACCTCTTCACCCTTGCCCTCGTGCATGTAGAAAGCGAACGCGGCGTTGATCTTGGTGCGGGCCGAGTGCGGCGGGGGGATGTTGACCTCGAGGTCCCTCGGCACTGAGATGGCGGCCGCGCGTTTCGTGCGCTTGTTGATGATGACGACGATGATCGAGTCCGCGCGCCCCTCCACGTAATTCGTCTTGGGCGCCTTGCGCTCATCGGTTCCGAGGAACATGATGGAGATCTCTTCCTGGCCGGGTTTGACCTCCAGGCCGAGGACGGACTCTTGCTCCATGTTGGCCTCGACGACCCCCGCTCCCTTGGGCGGCGGGGCCACCGGGTAAGCGAAAGTGTCGTACAGCCCGAACAGGCCGACGCAGATGACAAATACGCCGACGCCGATGAGACTGTGGTCGCGGCTGGTACTGTGGATTTGCCTGGCTGATCGCATGGTGGGTTCCGGGATACGGGATACCAGATATGAGCTATGGGAGCGGCAAGAGCCTGTGTCGTACGAGACCGGGCACTTCAGTGCCCGGTGCTTAACCTGTGGCGGCCTGGAAGGCCGCCAGCGCCAGCGCCGAGTTCACTCGGCGAAACGTGGCCCCGACAATCTTGTCGGGGATGTTCGGAGGGGCCGGACCTACGAGCGAACGCGGCGAAACGTGGCCCCGACAATCTTGTCGGGGATGCCGCTCTTCGGCAACGGCCCCTTCGCCGATCCCCTACGCCGGCACTGCAAGCCCCGGAGCGGCCATGTCGATGAACGCCTGCAGCATGACCCGCTTCTTCTCGATGGGCACGCCGATCGCGTTCCCGTCTCCGTAGTCGCTGAGCACGAAGCCGCCTTGCGGGGTGGCCCAGTGCTCGAGCAGGAGCGCCGCTTCGGCGCGGATCTCGTCCGCCGACTTGAACGGCAGCGTCGCCTGGATGTCGCACAGGCTCTCGAAACAGATACTCCCCCGGTACATCTCGCCCATCTCCTCGATGCCCAGGTTCGTCGGCTGCTGGAGGTTGACCACATCCAGCCCGCATTCGATCCATTCACCGACGACGTCGTTCACATGCCCGCACGAGTGCATCCAGGCATGCATGCCGGCCTCGTGGATGGCGTCGAAGAGCCGCTTGTAGCGCTGCTTGAAAAACTCCTGCCACATGGGGATCGACACGAAGGTCGCCTGCTGGGTGCCCCAGTCGTCGGTCATGGCGAACCCGTGGATGCGCCCCTTGAACCGTTTGCCAATCTGCCGGGCGACACCGGCGGGGAAGGCCAGCACGCGCTCGGCGAGATCGTGCACCTTATCAGGATAGACGTGCATGTCGGCCAGCAGTTCCACGAACCCGCGTAGATAGTGCATTCGCTCGAAGAACGTGAACCCGACTCCGACCATGACGTACTTGTCGCCGGCATTCGCGAGCGCCGCTTCGATGGGGGCATATCGCGCGTCGTCATCCGGGTCGGGCCAGTCGATCTGGTCGATCATGTCCCAACTCGTGAGCGGATGGCCCTTGGGCTGGCCCATGTTGACGACCCCGCTCCCGGCTGGCGGATAGTGCCACACGCACCCCCACTCGTCGGCATTCGGCTCGCGCGGCGTCCACCCCTCGGCAGGCGCGATCCCGATCCCGTAAGTGTCATCGAGCCCCATCGACCCAAACCGGATGGCGATGCGCTCGGGACTGTCGAACTCCACCGCTCGACGGACGATTTCGTAGGATGTCATGGCAAAGGAACCTCAAGTCTAGCGGAGCGTCTCCAGCGCATTATACAAGGAAACGGGAACCGACAGGAAGGGGTTAGCGGCATCGCACCCGATGAGGCATCGAACCCAGGGGTGCGTCTTTCAATTGTAGGTAGTATGACTACGCCGGTTGCGCCGGCCCTGCTCGGCAATGAGATGCGATGAGGAGAAATGGACGGCGATTGACCACGGTCGTCATGCTGCTGTGCAGCACCCTGGACAATGAGAGTGGCCCTACCCCGTCCCGCCTGCAGCGGGCCACCCCTCCCGTGCCGGGAGGGGAGAGGCAAACGGCGATTCCCGCGCAGCAGGGAACTGCTGCTGTTCTCCCCTCTCCGCTTGCGGAGAGGGGCCGGGGGTGAGG
>CAYWBK010000073.1:0-17651 GCA_964455745.1 uncultured Armatimonadia bacterium | reverse complement strand
CCCTGAATCATCCGCCGAACATGAAGCAGGCCGGACTTTTGCAATTGGCTCAGGAGAACGGGTTGACTCCCGAAGGAGAGGGTCTCGACCTCGGCGAGCTGTACTGTCATCTGGAGAGTGCTGGGGGATTCGACGAGATCGGCGTAACGCTCATCCCCGCCTACGAGGAGCAGACGCTCTACATCGTCGGGCCGCAGGCATCCTGGATCGCCACCACCGGCATCGAACTCGGCATCGAGAACGAATCGATCTGGTTCGACCCGCTGGCCAGCCTGAGGCTGGACGGGACCGTGGACGACCTCAAGCGGCACCGGAACGTGCTGCGTCGCAACGCCGACGAGATAACCGCCCTCGTGGGCGAGTGAGGTGACGAGCCATGTCCGACAGATTCGCCGGTTCCATCGAGATCGGCGGGGACGTGACACGAGACCAGTGGGAGAGGATGGTCGAGATCGAGCCATCCATCCGGGGGGCGACCGTTTCCCCCGGTGGCACCCTCCAAGTCGAGGACGAACTGGCCGAGTACGGTCGGTTCCAGGGGCTGGAGGCCTACCTCATCGAGCAGGGGATTCCGTTCGATGGCCACTCCTCCGGGTTCGCCGAGTTCGACGCCGAGGAGTATTCCCATCGTCCGGGGATGTCTGAGCTCCTCGAGGCGTCCGCCAACGGCGATGGAGTCGTGATGGCCGACGCGAGGGAAATCCTGACGTACATCAGGATGGGGAGGACCGAGGACCGGATTCCCCGTCCCGAGGATGGCGGCGACGCCGGGCTGGCCCTCGTCCGTCTGCGTGAGGCGAGTCCGCTGCCCCCGTTCCGAATCGTCGGATGATGTCCCTCATTGAGACCTGTCGTGTCCTTTTCGATTCGAACGCCACCACCGCCAGAGGTGACCCGAATGGTAGACAAGCCGATGCTGCAAGTCGGGGATGCCGTGATCGTGACCATGAAGAACGGAACTCCCCAAGTGGACGACTGCATCACGCCCGTGCTGCAAGATTTCCTCGGAAATGTCAACGCCGTCAACGAGGATGGCACGGTGGACGTGGATGACGGAGACGGTCAGGTGTTCGACTCCATCCATCCCGAGTACGTGGACCTGGTGTGTCCCGACTGCGGCGAGCCGATGGGGACCTACATGAACGAGGGAGCGGACGGGACGAACCTGGAGGAAGTCTACGGGTGCAAGGTCTGTGGCACCATCCATCTCGGTGGTGAAGCTCACGAGGGCGAATGCGAATCCTGCGTCTACAAGGACGTTCCAGAGACCACCGAACCGTGCTGGTCCTGCTACAACAATGCCTTGGTGGGCGTCGCCACCGGGCACAACTACCTTCCACGATGTGCCGACGACCTGCCTTGCCTCACTCCACCGATACCGCCATTCCCTTCGGAGGTGATCCCCGTGAACGGGACACAGGCTGCCATAGTGGATTCCATGCAGAGGGCACCGGACACTCCGAGGACCCTGGCGGAACTCGACCTGTCGGTCAGCGACCGGGCGGCGAAGGACAACCTCGAGCGTATGGTGGCCGACGGGGTCGTCGAGGAGGTCGCTCCCCACCAGCCGAACGCAGTGTTGTTCGATCGCCTCACGCCCAACCAGGAGAAGCTCGTGCCGCTGGTGGATGCACGTCGCTGGGGGCTCACGGAGCTGGGCAGGTCGGTCTGAGTACGACCTCCCTTGCCCCACGACGGACCGCACCCCACCCCGGCCGGAGGTGACCGAGAGATGCCGAAAAGGCCGATGTTCGCCGTGCTGCTGCGTGTGCCCGAGGAGAAGACGGCGAAGGGCATAGAGGAAGCCATCGTCGAGGGGGCTCGGGCCAGGGGATTCGAGGTCACGATCGTGGAGGTGTCCGAGGCCGACGAGGCTTGCCTCATGTAGTTGCGACCTGCCTTGTTCGGCGATCATATGGACGCCATCCCCGCTGGATGTGACCAAGATGACCGAATATGGAGACCGCCGTGGACGAGTGATACCCGATCCCGACGTGCCTTGCCCCGTGGTGGCGGGAACGCCACCACGGGGCAGAGGGGTGATCCAGATGGCGAGGACGAAGGCGTACTGGTCTCACATTGGAAACGAGTTGGGGGACACGCAACGCAGGGTGATCGAGATTGCCGAGCAGTTGGGGCTGAAGTACCTCGTCTCGGAGTCGAACGATACCTCGATCGATCTCTGCGTGAGTGTACCAGACGGGAAGTTGGAAGAGTTCGTGGTCGAGGTGAACGAAGATGAGTTGTATCCAGATCACGATGTCGCATGTGAGAACGAGATACAGCGTTCGTACGTCTCGGCATACCTGTGCTCGGCCATCATCGATCCAGAGATGAAACTGGAAGAGTGGGAGGCCCTCGAGGCCACCCCGTGATCCCGATCTGCCCTGCCCAGACGACGATGGGGAGCCATGTACGCCGGAGGTGACGTGGGGATGCCCGAGACACGATTCTGCGAAATGCCGACCTGCGACGACGAGGCGATGGATGGCGAGACCATCCTCGTGTCCTTGGACGCCAACACCGTCCTGAAGCGGCGGGTCTGCTACCACTGCTCCGAGGTGTATCTCGTTGGTTCCCAACACGGCAGGTTCAGAGCGATTCGCCAGATACAGGGTCACATCGAGAACCTGCAGGCCCTCGGAGACGATGCGGCTGTCAACGTCCTGCAAGCCCTCCTACCCCTTCTTGACTCCACCGACGACCCCGGCGAGGCCGATGCCAAGTACGAGGACGACAGCGACGACGAACACGACGAGGGAGAGTGAGCCCCGGTGCTGACCGCCAAGTTCGACGCCACAGCCGACACGAGGGAGGAACTCGCTGCCCTGCTGGAACGGGCCGCCGGGTGCGTCCGGGAGGGAGAGACCGAGGTGGGGGGATACTCGGATTCCGACTTCAACCTGCTCGTCGAAGATGACGGGGAGGACTCCGAGGAGCACGACCACGGGGGCGACGAGGACTGATCCCGACCTGCCCTGCCCCGTGATGGCTGCAGAGCCATCACGGGGCGAGACCACATGCTGCGAGGTGCCCCGATGGCATTCGTGTTCGCCCAAGACCACACCGACGAGGTTCCGCTGACGGAGCCGCTGACGAAGGAGCAGCTCGAGGGGCGAGTCGCCGCCGATCCCGACGGTCGAGTCAGGGGGACGGTGCTCATCGACTCTGGCGACCTCATATCCCTCGAGTCGATCGAGGACCAACTCGACCTGATCGCCGAGGCCCTCGTGGGCAGCCCACTCTTGATGGACATAAGCTATACCATCGTCGGACTCGACCACGAACAGAACCTGGCCATCGAGGTCAGCGGCGACCCGTCTCAGGTGCTGGAGTGCTTGGACGACGACGAGGACTGACCTGCCTTGCCCCACCACCGCCCGAGTGCCATCCCCATCGGAGGTGACAGTGATGAACGTCCGTCAACTGAAGGCGGCGATCGAAGGGCTCCACGACGACCTGGAGGTCGTCGTGTACGACCCGAACGGGGACGTGAACCTCGGAACCCCCGAGGCCAGGGTGATGGTGGAGGATGCCAGCGGCGGCCTGTGGCTGTCGGACGAGGAGGCCCAGGCGAACGCCGACCTGTGCGACGTCGACCCACTCGCCGACGAGGTTCCCGTCACGGGAGTCCTCACGAAGGTCTTCGCCCTGAGGCTGTCCGCTTGACCCCGACCTGCCCTGCCCCACCACTGACCGAGTGCCATCCCCAGCAGAGGTGACAGTGATGCCCGCCAAACCCGATCCGACGGTCGGCGAGGACGTGCTCGTGAGAGTCCCGATGGCACAGCCGAACGCCATCCGCCCCGTAACGCACGACTTCGCTGGCACCGTCGCCACCGTCAACGATGACGGCACCGTGGACGTGCTCGACGAGGAGGACGTGCTGTTCGACTCCGTCCCCGCCGAATGCGTCAACTGTCAGGCTTGCGAGGGGAGGGGCTGGCGGGTGATGTCATCCGAGTCGTTGCCTCAGGCTATCCAGCGATGTGATGCCTGCCAGGTGTACGAGTCCGATCTGGAGGCGGCGGAGGCCTGCGGACTCCCGTACACCATCCGCAACCGTGAGACTGGCGAGCCGTGCGAGGCCACGGCGGACTCCCCGTGGGAGGCCGCAGTGGACGGGTAGCCCCGACCTGCCTTGCCCCGTGACCGCCGAAGTGCCATCCCCGGTGGAGGCGATCACGATGTCCATGTGCCACATCGGATACAGAACTCGGAGCCGCATCGGAGTCTCATACCTACACTACGCCGAAGGCGTCTTGGACTGGAGCCGGTACCATCAGTGCCGGGAGCGATCTCTGCGGAAACACGCAGCGACGTTCTCCGAGGGCTCGGACGACCGCAAGTACTTCGAGGAGCAATCCGCCCTCTCGGCCAAGGCCAAGTTCGGATTCGACCCGTCGCTGAACCTCGGCGGGTGCGAGCGACGAGCCGAGAAGGCCGGGGTCTGGCAGGTCAACACCCCCAAGGCCGAGGCGGCCTGGCGGCGACACGCCCGTGCCCACGACAGGTCCGACCACATCCCCCTCGGTCACTGCGACTTGGTTCTCGACTTCGACACGAAACACGCCGTCATCCGCAACCAAGGCCTCACCGACTGGCAGGACTACCTGCCGGACGGGTGGACGTACGAGTTCGCCGATATGCCGGACGAGGCTCCCAAAGATGATTGACCGGACGTGCGGCGACCGAGTCTGACCTGCCTTGCCCCACCACCGCCCGAGTGCCATCCCCAGCAGAGGTGATCGTGATGCCACGACCCGGAGCCGACGTGAACGGGATCGCTGAAATGCCCGCCGATGAGGTGCTGGTCGTGATGAGCGTCCACGGCGGCCTCGTGCAGGACATCGGGACGCGACGGGCCGACATCCCCAAGCTGCGAGTCATCGTGGTGGATCACGACAACTTCGAGGAGGGCGGGGGGCAGCTCGGGTACACGACCGAGGCGACCGCCCTGGAGGACTGGCCGAACGGCCCGGAGGACACCCTCGCCCGCAGCAAGGACGAACTGCCCGAGGACCTAATCGCCGAACTCGACATCCCCGACCCCACCCGGCACTGCCCCGAGTGCGGGCAGGAGATCAGAACCTACATGAAGGACCTTGACGGCACGAACATCGAAGGGGTCTACGGCTGCCCCGACTGCGAGACCGTCGTCTGAACCCGACCTGCTCTGCCCACTGGCGGCGGAGCCGCGACCGATCGAGGTGAACGAGATGAAGTGCCCCAACTGCGGTGAGGAGATATCGTACGTGTATCGCTTCCTCGTGGAAGAGGTGGGAGTCGCCCACCCGATCTCCGATCATGGAATCGTGGACATCGAATCCAACCCCGACCCGAAGCCGGATGACGACATCCGCGAGTACGACGATGGAGCCATCCCGGTGTGGTTCGAGTGCCCGCTGTG
Source organism: uncultured Armatimonadia bacterium (assembly GCA_964455745.1). Taxonomy (GTDB): domain Bacteria; phylum Armatimonadota; class Zipacnadia; order Zipacnadales; family CAYWBK01; genus CAYWBK01. Next base: position 12,241 of record CAYWBK010000073.1, on the reverse strand, counting down.
CCACGACGAGATCGACGCGACGGAGAAGGAATCCCTCCACTGCTCTCACTGCTTGCACGAGGTCTCAAGGGAAGATGCCATCTTCTGCTGCGGGTACGACGAGGACGACCCCGACGGCTGCAGAGTCGTCGCCTGCGGCGACTGTGCGGGCCTCCTGTTCGACGACTACCAGTGCTGCCAAGACTGTCACAACGATGAGAACGACGAGGAGTAGCCCTTCCCACTTCCCGCTGCGAGCCGTCACCGAGGTCCGAGGCTGCCCCGACTGCGAGATCGTCGTCTGACCCCGACCTGCCCTGCCCGCTGGCGGCGGAGCCGCCAGCGGGCAGAGTCGCACACTGGAGGAACGGAGATGACACGAAACATCCCCGAGACCATATCTTCGCTGATGTCGCCCAAGCCCGACATCCCCAGGGGCACCGTGATCCATCCCCGAGATGGCGATTGCAGCAACCGAGAGGTCGGCACGACGACCGGCACCCTGACTCGCTGCCAGTTGGAAGGCTGCGGTAGCTGGCGGGTGTGGACGACCTGGAAGAGTGGCGGAATGACCAAGCCCTGCCTGAAGGGGATGCGGGCCAACGAGGATGGTTCGTACACCATCGTCTGACCTGCCTTGCCCCGGCTCGTCCGAGGAGCCATCGGAGTCAGAACGACACGAACGAGGTGACGCAGGTGGCCGATGAGCGATACGCGTTGGAGCGGAGGTCCGGTGGCGAATGGGAGGTCATCGAGACCGGCGACCATACCGGATGGATGGAGGACCTGGTGCGGGACGGGATGCCATCGGGTGAGTACCGCACCTACGACACCGCCCTGGACTCCCCCGTGTCAATCTGGAACGGAGAGACCGAGACGTGGACTCCCTCCCACGAGGTCACCATCGAGCAGTTCCTTCACGACGAGGTGACGGACACCGCCCTGACCGTGAAGCTGCACTGCACGGAGAGGGGCATCGAACTCATCGCTCCCGGCCACGGCGACAGGTGCTCCGCCGAGGGACACGGCACCCCGGTGTGGATCGAGTTCCGAGACGGAGAGCTGTGGGTCCGGGTGTGGGGCGACATCGGGAGCGAAAACCCGACTCACTCCATCGGCCTCGCCGGGGCGAGGGAGGCCTACCGGGATGCGAGGCCGGTGTTCGTGGTGAAGTCGGTGTCCACCCAGGACGGCGGGACGTACCACTCTTTCGAGCCGTTCCTCGGGAAGGTCGGTGATAGGGTGATCGTGGCCGACCCCGATCCGAGCGATCGCTGCGAGGGCACCATCGTCGAGATCGTGCCCGCTCAGGCCGGGTTCAACCCGCCGATGGTCGTCGTCGAGGACGAGTCTGGCCGCAGGGAGTCGGTGGCCATCGAGTACATCGAACAGGTCATCGAGAGCGATGGGGACGCCGATTCGTGAGTATTACCTGCCTTGCCCCACGACCCGCCGGACGACATCCACCCCGAGAGCGAACGGAGGACGATCCAGATGCCGAAGCGGTTGCTCACCAAGGTCTACGCGAAGGACGACGACAACGAATACGGGCCGAATTATGCCCTCATCGAGATGACGGGAGTGAACGACCTGAAGCACCTCACGGAGAAGGTCACCGCCACGCTGGCGTTGGCCCAGAGGTTCATCGGCGATGCCACCACCAGCCGCACGGGGCTGCTGTACTCGACCGAATGGTGGCTGTCCGCCCTCCCCTTCGAGGTGACGTGGCTGGCGTACGATGCCGTGACCCTCGATGATGACTCGGAGCCCGACTGGCTGACCGAGTCGGACAGCACCGGCTACGTCGTACCCCCCGAGGACTGGCAGCCCCGGCTCGGCGAGGAGACGACCCACGGGCACCAGAACGAGGACACGTGGGTGGACTGCGTGACGGTCAAGGTGTTCCCGGACCGGAACCTCCGCATCGAGGGCAACGTGAAAGACTCAGCATTGGAGTTCGGCACCTGCGAGTTCCCCGCATCGGCGTTCGAGGACTGACCAGCCCCCCCGCTGGCGGCGGAGCCGCCAGCGGAGAGGGCACACCCCACGCCAGTTCCGAGAGGTATCCCCATGAACGGCACCATCATCGACGTGATCGGTGGCGGGACGCTGTACCTGCTCATCGTCGCCACGGGGGAGCGGATCGCCAACCAGCCTGTCGAGCACCGCTGCATGTCGGACATCGTGGATGGCGAAGGGCTGTCGTCTCCCGCCGACCTCGTCGGCCGGGAGGTCTCGCTGGCGGACGATGGGATGAGCGTCTCGTTTCCATGATCTGCCCCCAGATGAGGTCATCCCGACCTGCCTTGCCTCGGCCCCCCGTCGTTGCCACCGCCTCCAACACGGACGATCGAACGCCGCCATGTGCGACGGGACGACGACGCAGATGGCACTTCACGCACCCATCACGAGGATCGAGCAGATGCGAACGCCACGGGCCATGTTGGCCAGATCCATCGGTCTCGGCTGGCCCGTGAACGATGCCGACCGTGATGAGATCATGGATGCAGGACTCTGCACCCCCGAGGACTGGCAGATGATCGAGTGGGCCGACGCCAAGGGGGAGCCCCGCCGGAACTGGGTCTATCAGGGCAGTGACTGGGGCGTGCGTTATGCCGGTGGCAAGATCACGCTGGTGTCGGCCGACGAGGCCGAGGTCGCCAACCGTGGCCACGTGGCTCAGATCGAGAAGCAGTTCGCCATTCAGATCTCCATGCCCGATCCGCTCACCGGCCGCCCCCTGACCGACGACGACGTCCTCCACCGCCGTGCCGATTGGCAGGCGGCGTTCGGCCTTGCGGCCGCGATGGATGAGGCCCTTGCGACCTGGCGGCGGACGACCGATCCCGAAATGGTCGAAACTGCCCTCCAGCGGCTCGAGCGTGCTCGGCGGATCGCCGCCGAGCACGGGATCGAACCACGAGGCATGCTGGATCCGGTCTCAGCCAAGGACGAATCGATGATGGCTCGTTACGCCATCGCGGAGCGGGTCCGGTCGCAGTCGGGCGAGGTGGCGGATGCGATGTGGTTCCACGACCACGGTCTCCACATAGTGGAACGGGCGTTGGCGACGACGGTCGCGGAGGGAGCCTTCGTGGGTGCGTGGGATCTGGATCGGGACGACTTCATCCGGCCGATCCTGCTGACGGCGGCGGTCACGATCGAGGGCGGAGACGGCGGCCCAGTCAAGCGAACGGTGCCGTTCACCGCGACGGGAGGGAAACCGACATGACTGACTCGGCCGATGATGCGGTGATGCTCGTGCTGCCGAGGACGGCCTGGGACGCTTTGGCTTCGACGAAAGCTCCGGCCGTGCGGACCGCCCTCGACTCGCTCGTGCAGGTGGATCGACTCCTGCATGTCAGCGTGATGGTCGTGGGCGGGCGGGTCGAACGGCTGCAGGCTTCGGTGCACCTCGATGCGGCCGAAGCAGTCGCAGAGGAGTGGCTCGCAGCCGACGGTTCATCGACGGACACCGAGGTCGTCGTGCGGAGCGTGCCCGTCGGGCTCCAGCGACATGGAAGGAGCTGCGGCTGATGAGCACGACCGAGAAGACCGAAGGCCCCGAGGAGCGGGGCATCCGACGGCTCAAGCACGCGGACAACCTGAACCTGACGCCCGCCGACATCTCGCAGCAGCTCGGGAAGTGGGTGATCGGTCAGGACGAAGCCGTGCGTGCGGTGAGCGTGGCCCTCTACCAGCACCTGGTGACCAGGGTGCGTCGGGTGGCCAGGGGCATGATGACGATGTTCCCGGTGCGGATTCCGCCCATCCTGCTGATGGGGCCTACCGGGTGCGGCAAGAGCCAGCTCCTCAGGGCGGCAGCCAGGATCACCGGCCTCCCTGCCTACTTGGCCGACGCTTCGTCATTGACGGCCGAAGGCTACGTCGGGTCGAGCGTCTCCGAGTGGATCAGGGCCCTGATCAGCATGAGTGAGGGCTACCTGCCTCTCGCCGAGTGTGGACTATTGCTCGTGGACGAATGTGATAAGAAGGCCTCCAAGGCCTCCTACTTCAGAGACGTCGCTGGGAGCGATGCCCAGGATGGCCTCCTCAGGCTGCTGGACTCAGGGCACATCGGAGTCGAGGTGATCGACAACGTCAACGGGCTCGGGCAACGGAAGCACCTGCCGGTGCGGGTGGATCACATGCTGGTCTGGGCCGCGGGAGCGTTCAGCGGCAACGGCGGCAGCATCGAGGAGATCGTCGCACGCCGGATTCACACACGACGCAGGCTGGGGTTCGGAGCGACGGGGGCGACCGCCGATGGAATGAGCCCCGCCGAACTCCGCCGACGGGTCATCCCGTCCGACCTCATCACCTACGGACTGAAACCCGAACTGGTTGCTAGACTTCAGCGGATCGTCGTCATGTCCGACCTCTCGGCCGACGCCATGCGGACGATCCTCTGCGACGTGCCCGACGGCCCCGTGCCGATGGTGCAGGGCATCGCCCGGAGCCTGGGATTCCGATTCGAGTTCGCCAACACCCTCGTGGATGAGATCGTCCGCCGGGCGACGGCCTCGGGCCTCGGTGCCCGTGCCCTGAGCGGCTTGGTGGCGAAGGCCACCGAGGCGGCGTGGATGGGAATCCCGGAGCGACTCAAGGACAAGAAGGCCCACCCCTGGGGCAAGACGGTGGTCACGCTGCGGCGGGATTCGTTGGACAGCGGGTGGTTCGGGATGCGGGTGGAGGAGCGGAAGGGGAAGGCGGCACCCAGCCCGGCGGCCGGAGCCGTGGTGGTGGAATCAGGCGAGTCGAATGCGGCCGTCGGATAGACGGACGCCACGAACGGAGGCGAACGACGTGCCGGAACATGAGGAACGGGAGTCCGAGGTCGAGAAGCTGGTGGGTGGCATCAACGACCTGCTGGGGTGCGTGGGCGGGGCCGTGGGGTGCGTGGTCAAGTGGGCGTTCATCGTGGTCGGGGCGTACGTGGCGTTCGCCGTGCTCATGTACATATGTAGCTGCCTGTTCTACCATCCTCGCTGACCTCCCGACGCCAGCCCGAGCTAGGGCCGCTCGACCGACCCAACGACGTGCCGATGCCGGTCGGGGTCCGGCGGGAGGGTCTGGCCTCATCTCACCGTCCCCAGACCAGGCAACCCACGAACAGGAACACGTACGCCATCCCCAGCACCGCCCCGAGGTACGCCAGCCCGACGTAGTACCTGGCGATGCCACGATCCCCGTCGAAGACCAGGCGATGCGGGCCCATCAACAGCCTGGCCCCGGATCGGCCATCCACTCGTACGACCGCAAGTGCCCACGCGTCCTGGTCCACCAACGCGGTATGTACCTGACGCCGACCTGATCCCCCACCGCCACCGACTCGTAGAACTCCCTCGACGCCCGGCCGCATCCCCGCACGACCCCCTCGGGCTCCAGGTACTCGGCCCACACGAGGTGACCGTCGTGGAAGGAAGACCGCTTTGCGACCACCGTACCGCTCGCCATCTCACCCCGTCGGAGGATCCTGCCACCCACGAGGCCCGCGACGAGGAAGTACGCGGCCACTCCAAGCGTCGAGAGCACGAGTAGCACGTACCCCAGCACGAGACACCTCCGTACCGTCCACAGGCCGAGCCACAGCCGAGGGAGGGCTGACCTAGCTCATGGTGGCCCATCCATCATGCCTATGACCAGATTCCTCGACCGGTCGGGCCCGACCTTCGGCGAAGGGCAACGCCTTCCGTCTCCCCCCCTCACACGCTCGCCACATCCTCATGTAACCACCATCCCCTCAGCCCTACACTCAACCCGCCGTCCTCCGGGTCACCGGAGTCCCTCAAGTCCACGAGGAGCTTCCTGATCCGGCCGCCCTCGTTCATGAATCCGACCTCCGCCTCGTCGCCCTCGGCGAGCGAACCTAGGACCTCGGCGTCCCCCTGATCGAATGCCAGCGGCCCGAACATGGCGATCAACCCCGCCCGCATCGCGGCGGACTCGAGCTGGCGGATCGGCTCGGCGATGTTCATCGGGTCACCTCCGGGGCGAGATGGCGGTGAAGGCGGGCCGCGGCAAGGGAGGTCACGAACACCCCTTCGCCAACCCACTACTCCAACAAGTCGTCTCTACGCTCGCAGCCCAACTGCACACACTCGCCCTCCCGGTCGCCGGTGACGGCTCTATTGACGGTCCCGTGCGACCGGAAGCAGCATCAGACTGTCTGTTCCAGCAGCACAGCCGCAGGAGTACTGGGTCGTGTCCGGGAATGCTCAGAGCGTCCACCGTCTGGGCACCGTCCCATATCATGTCTGCGGTGCCGAAGACTGATGCTGAGGCTCCTGCGGACGTGCGGCCTGCCGTCGCAGAGGCGATAAGTCACGGAGGTGCTGACGATGGTGGAGGAGATCGAGATAGCCGGAGTCGTGACCTTGTCCCTCGATTGGAGTTGCTGGAGGGACCTGCCCCACAGGCCGAAAGGCTCACGACCTTGCAGCGAGAAGGGGCCGGGCGTCTACGAGATACGAGGGCACTTGGGCGAGAGCAAGGAATGCTTGCTGCTGTATATCGGTTGCTCAGATCGGAAGGATGGCTTGCGTGGCCGCACCGATAATCATCGGTCGTCCGATCCCGACTCGAATGACAACTTGGTCAAGAAGGAGTTCTGGAAGCGGGTGAAGGAGCCTGAGGTCCGGTGGGCGGTCCTCCCCGACGCCCTGCTGGCGGAAGCAGCCCTCCTGGCGAAGCGTCGGGTAGAGGGGCCTTGGCCCGAGTTCAACTGCAAGCGTCGCTGGGACGTGCCTGAGTGATGCGGGCTAGACACATCGTGTCGGGGGCCAGACCGATGCTCTGGTGACCCCGCTACCAGCGTGCTGCCGCTTGCTGACTGATTCTGCCTAGATGACGATGGGCCCACTGGGACGCCTGCTCGATCTCGGGTCGATCCAGAAGTAGCGTCCGAGGTCAACCGACTCTCTGCTGAAGAGCACGTCACCGGTAGCCACGAACGCCGGGATCGCCAGGCTCCTCACCCGAAGCTGCTCGACCAGTGCGGCGACCTCTTGGCTGTCCCTGCTCTTGAGCGTTGCGAAGAGCAGCATGTCGGCACCCACTCGCATCGCCAGATCGATCAGTCTCCCGGTCTGTTCCTCCTCGAAGCCCCTGTCCGCTTTGACCTCCGCAAGTCCCAGCAACGACGACAGCGTGAACACGAGATCCACCTCCGCGGTACGCTCACCACTGTCGGCGTCGGAGACATCGTAGCTGCTGAGGAATCGCTTCATGGTGAAGGGCAGTAAGGACAGCATGTGCCTGGTCAGCAGGAGGGGCAGTTGCCCCTGGTCGACCGCGTTCGCCACCAGCTCGTTGAGACGGAAGTGGTCGCCTCTGGATCTGCCCCCGGCGGAGACGGGGATGGACACCTCGCGGCTGCAGCCGTAGCACTTGTTCTCGTCCTGTAGTGACTCGAGAGGGTACCAGAGGCGTTGGTTGCAGTGGGGACAGGTGAAGCTCTTGCCCCGCAGCAGAATCCGCTTGTCATAGAGCACCTCGATGGCCTTGCACATCGGCTCCCGATCCGTCTTGGACGTCGCTATCGAGGACAGCATCTCGTCCAGATCCAGTACGACGTCTGAGTTGATCGCGGCAGAGGGGCGAAGGCCGCTCGCACGCAGGACCTGGACTATGGCTTCATGGTCGCCGCCGGTCAGGCGGGCGAGGCTTCTTGCGAGCTTCTCGGTTCGAGGCGGCGTCAGCTTGACCAACAGGTTGAAGACTGGCCGCTCCGTCAGACTGCCGATCCCGTCGTCGCCTCCGACGAGGGCGATGACCTGGTCAGACGCTCTGGTCGCAATCGTCTCGGTAATGTTCAGGCCATGATCAGCGAACCGAGCCCGGATGACGGCGTCGGCCTCGGGTAGTTGGATGTCCTCGACCAGAGGGTCGTCCTCGAAGACGTTCAGGATCGACCCGTAGACCGACAGCGTGCCCTTCCTGACACGAGCGAAATGCCATCGGTCGAACCCGTGCTCCGGCGGCGGGTAGTACAGATCACCCATGCCCGACGCGGACGGTGTCCAGAACTCCCGCAGGCCAGACACGTCGAATGCGAACCCGATGTTGAACCCCAGTGACGACAGCATCCGGTTTGCCGGATGGCTGACTCGAACTCGCTCATCCACCACCGAGACGTTCTGGGTCGATGCGTACCACTCCCACTGCTGAGTGAACCCACGGAAGTAGTACATCGAGTGGTCGATCACTGACACTCCCGACGCCTTGACCAAGCGACCTATCTCCTCGTCGTCGGTGAATAGGCAGCAGTGGGAGTATTCCCTCAAGCAGTCTGGGATCGCCCGCACGATGTCGCCTGGCAGCCAGGTGGTGCAGTTGTCAGGTTGCGTCGCTCGCATGTTCCAGAAGTAGGCCATGCTCTCTAGCGATCCAGGGGCCCCCACCACGACAGTGGGCTTGTCGACGAAGTACTCCTCAGGGTTCCGGTCCACAGTCCACACGCTCGAGCCGTGTGAGACATTGGCGAGGGGGAGCGACGCCTTGAGGAAGTTCGCCTCGTCTACGCTGGCCAAGGCGAGGAGCTGTTCGACCGATTCCAGGGAGTTGACGTGCAGTCCCGCGAGAAGCGAGTGCTCCAGAGCCTCTACCAGTTCCTGGTCGGCCATGCCGAAGTTGAGGGCATATGTCACGCCCTCAAGGCTATCGGTGCCCGTGAAGCAGGCGAAGACCTCTCGATCCTCGCTCTCCCAGTACGGCTTCAGGAAATCGAGGACGTGATCCACCATCGACAGACGTGTCATGAGGCGTCGGAAGACTAAGTCGCCGGGCTCCACACTGAACGTCGGCAGCCCGAACCTCCGCCTCAAGTCTGCGTCGCCTTCCGACGATAGGTTGACGACCACGTCCGGGTCGTGATAGCCCACGAACTCAGCGGTGGAGTCGGATAGCAGTTGGCCGTTCCTGAGGAGGATCAGGTTCGAGAGCCCCACCAGCTCAGTTGACACGGCCTTGACCACACTGAGGAATCCGGGCAGATCGCCATCATCCAGCACGAAGAGCTTTCGGATCGGACGCACCTTCGTGGTAACTGTCCCTATCCTGACCACCCTACGCCTCCCTGTGTGGCTTCACCGACCCGCACCCAGTGGGATCGGCGAACCGAACCCAAGTGTGCCGCGGGCTCATGCCAGCCCGTGGCACCTATCCGGTCGTCACGCAGGCCTGGGCAGGTCGCTCATCGTCCGGTCCGCGACCGTGCTCGTCAACACGCATCGTCTCCGGTGCGACCTTCTTCATCTGCCCAGACGATGGTGATGCACTCCTCCTCGAACGCCTCCTCGATCCGTCGCTTGAGTCCGGCGTCCTTCGGCATGTGGGCGAAGACGATTCCCGGCGAGACGTCCTTGCCCTCCTCCATCACGGCCTCGATGTAACGCCACACCTGACGCACGTACCGCCGGATGTTGGGGCCGACCCGGTGGGGAGCCATGCGGTCCCAGTCGGACCGCTTGAACTCCACCACGGAGTCCAGTTCCTCGTCGACCGCCACGTGGATGTCGATCCTTCCCGTCTTGCCCGAGGTTGACCGGATGGGCCGCTCGCGGGTCACCCTCCCCTCGGACGTGCGGATGAAGTCCTCCTGGAGTTCGTCGTGGAAGCCCTTGCCGTCCGCCAGTTGGCGGGGTTGCGAGCGGGTGTCGGTCGATCCAGTGCGAGCGGACGGCTTCGTGCACTTGGTCATGGCGGAATGCCCCCGAGACGGCGTTCGAGAGTCCGTGCGTCCCGAGTGTCGTGGTCTGGACGCCTACGGTCATGGTACCACCGACATCCCCGACGAGCAAGGTGACAGGTCCGCGAGCACCTTGCCCCGCTCGCCGCCTTCAGGAGGAATCGGAGATCAGGGGACGGATCGACGAGTACCCCGGCGACGCCGTCATCGGGCACGCCGGAGAGATGACGACGGATGGGACACGGGGAGTGGATGGGACGCTTCGGGGCATCGGTGCAGGCGTACGCCAGGGGGGGCCAGCACCAGGGTCGGGAGGATGCGGCGGTCGTCCGGCGAAGATGATGCTCGTCCGGCCGAATGCCCGCTCCAGACCATGACAGCGGAGGGCGACCTCGCCCATGCGAGATCAACTGCGGGCCATCGTGCCCAGCATCATGGCGTGGGTGTACGCCGCGTCCCTCGTCACGGTGACCGCCCGGCATCTGCTCCTCTGGGTACGCTGGTGGGGACACATGGGGTCGGTCTGTGCGGCGGTCGCCCCGCTGGTCGGGGCGACCGCACCGGACCGCGGGCGTCTCTCCTGGCTCCTGCTGCGTGAGTACGAGATCGAGGTCCCAGGGGATTCGTCGGTCCTGACGCTGAGGCCGGACGGCAACCTCAACACCCGGGTCAGCATACGCTTCGTGATGGGCCACTCCCCCGGCCTCTGGGGCCACCTGCACCTCGATGGCACTGCGGGTCGGCCACGGTCCCGGCTCATGCGGATCCTGACCAGGCCGCTCTTCGCCGCCGGGGAGGCGACCACCTCGGGCGACCCGAGCTTCGACGGGCTGTTCGCCGCCCGTAGCTACCAGGGGCCCCGGCTGTGGACGGTGGTGACGCCCGAGTTTAGGCAGGTCCTGCTCACGCTGGCGGGCGACCTGGCGGTCCTGGAACGGTACCCCGATCGCCGCGGGCTCGACCTCGCGGTCCATCCGACCGAGATGCAGCTCGACCTCAGGATCCCAGCGAGCTGGCTGCCGCCCGCCGAGTTCGTCGCCGAGGTCTACGATGCGGCCAGGGCGACACACCAGGCTCTCGAGCAAGCCTGCCAGTCCTGACGGTGGACGTCCGTGACATGTGGAGCGGATTCCCCCCTACGCACACGTGGAACCACTCCCGAATCACCCCGGGAGCTTCGGCAGCATCCCCCTCGGTACGATCGGTCGGAGCGGGCCATCGGGGCCTCCGATGGGTCGTCACGACGAGCCCCGCCCTCGTGGGGGCGGACTCGAGCTGGCGGAGCGGCTCGTGGATCATCGTGGGGTCGCCTCCGAGGGGGAGTGGCAGTAAGGGGAGGGCTGGACAAGGGAGGTCGGAGCCCAGTGTCCCTCGACGCCCGAACACTGGGCGGGAACCATCGCAGGTCTCCTCGGTCGAGGTTCAGTCGGCTCCCCCGCCCTCCGCCTCCCTCGACTTTCGCCGATCCGACCTGCGTCGGCGTCTCGTCTCCGACTGCCGGTGATCCATCGGGCCAGCGTTGCGATGACTCTGTTGGAGTTCGAACGCCACCGGATCGCGGGTCTCGAGGACCGCATCCACCTGCGACCTCGGTTCGCCCCCGCGTCTCCTGCGTCGTCGTGTCACTAAGGTCACTCTCCGAGGCGGCTACTGCCCGACCGCCACACGACCCCAGGCAGCGAATGTGAACGAACGATCAGGGCGTCTGCAGAGCCACGCAGCGAGGCAGTCTGCCCCACGATCAGCCGACATCGAACACGAGGTGGTGTGCTGCCTTGACGTTGAGGGACGGCAACTCCAGTTCGCAGACCAACTGTGCGAGCTTCTGGCCATTGATGAGCCAGACGGGCCTCATGCCAGCCTTCTTGGCATCTTTGGTCGCCCCCAACGTGAACACGCCAGTGGTGATGAACAAGCCGACCTGATCGGATGCCAAGCTGCCGCGAAGAGCCTGGATGTCCTTTGGCGAGACCTTCCCGTCCGCCTTCAGTCGCTTTGCTTGGACGCCCACTGAGAACTTCAGTGCGTCCTGGACGTTCAGCGTGCCGTGTGCGTCGATGCCGCCGTCCTTGGTGATCTTGGTAACCAGGATGTCCTCGAACCCGAGCAGTGCCAGGATCTCACCGACGAGGGCCTCGAACTCAGCAGGCGTGAGGCCGTGCATCTTGGCAACGAGGGCCTCCATCGTTGCCTTGTTGTGCTCGGCGATCTTCAGTGTGATTGCGTCGCCCTTGGACGCAGTGAGCCCGAAGTTCCCCTTGCCCAGGAACTCGAACCGCTGGGGCTGGCCGTTCTGGGTCCTCTGCTTGATGTCGGCTCGGATGCAGACATAGACACTGATCGCCGGGGTCTGGGAGGCACTGACTGCGAAGCCCTCCTGCTGTATCCGCTCGGTGATGTCGCCGTAGTGCATGGGAATCCCGGCGGCGGCCAGGACCTTCTCCGCGGCGTCAGCGATCGACATGACCTTGTTCGCTGCCATGTAGTCTGCATCTCCTCAGTGGGTCGCGTTGTCTGGCCGACTAGCGCATCTTTGACAGTTTGCGCCCTTGTTGCGCGGGGCACCCCTCGTAG
>CAYWBK010000072.1:0-18256 GCA_964455745.1 uncultured Armatimonadia bacterium | reverse complement strand
GTGCGTGCCTTAACAGGTCTCTGCCTAAAGATTCACGACTGACGGAGCACTAGTGCCTTGTCAGACGAGAATCTTTGGTCGAATGGCAAAACGGCAAGATCGCTGAACGGCCCTGACACCTTGGGGGATTGCATCCCCCAAACCCCCGCGATTTTCAGGGTCAAAGGCGTCCAGAATGCAGGGGTCTGGGGCTAAGATCGCATAGCGATCTTCCTGCAATCCCCCAGGACGTATAGGCCCCTGGTGTGCGTGGCCTTACAAGCCGCTGCCTAAAGATTCACGACTGACGGAGCACTAGTGGCAGGGTTAAGCCACACCTTTGGGGAATGACGCCATATTGAGGCATTCCGTTCCATCTGCAGAGGTGACCTGCTTTGCGCGTCCCAACTTTTGCCGGTCGTAGGCTTTATCGTGTGTCGTCTACCCTCCCGTCACGGGCTTGGCGCCATGTGCGGCGGGGTGCAACATGGGGAGCCCTCGCCCTCGTCGTCCTCTGCTCCATCGCCTCGGCAGCGCCGGTCCTTGTGCCGGCACCGAAGAGCCTCACCGCGCTTCCGGGCGCTCTCGACCTCGCCGGGGCCGTCGTCGCGCTTGCCGGCCCTCAGTCGCCGCAGGCTGACTATGCCCTCGAAGTGCTGCGGCACGCTCTGCCGACCGCCGGTCCGCGCAAGTCGGCTGTGCGCGTTACGCTTCGGCTCGTCCAGTCCGCGTCACAGTTGTCTGCGGCCGCCGCCGCTCTCCACCTGCCGTCGCCGCCTGCCGACCGCTGGGACCAGGCCTTCGTGCTCGATGCCGGGGCGAGCGACCCGACCCGCATCACGATCACCGGCGGCCCCTCCGGCCTGATATACGGGGCCTACGCGCTGGCTCATCTCATGGCGACCTGCGGGCAACCCGGCGGCGCGCCTCGTGTCGCGGTCTGTGACTGGCCCTCGCTTCTGACCCGGGCCTACACCGGCGTTCCTCGCGACCCGAAGGCCCCCGGGTTCGCGGCGCAACTGGACTGGCTCGCCCGCTGGCGCATCAACGCCTGTTACTACGAGATCTATGGGGACGAGGGACAGGACAGCGCGCCGCCCGAGATCGCGGAGATCCACCGCGAGTGTGCGCGAAGAGGCATCGCGCTCTACGGGCAGATCTCCAACTGGCGCACCGAGCGTCTCTTGAAGCGCGAGCTTTGCCCGTGCAACCCCGACGACATCGCCCATATCCGCCGGTACGCCGAGGAGCTTCTCGACCGGGGCTGCGACGGGCTCATCTTCCTGTTCGATGACATCCCCCAGGCCACCGCCGAGCACGTTCTGCACTGTGAGAAGTGCCGCGCGCGTTTCCACAATCTCGCCGAAGAGCAGCTTGAACTGGTGCGCCCGATGCTCGAGGTTGGTCGCCAACGCGGCGTGACGCATTTCATCGTTTGCCCGACCGCGTACTACCAGGGCTGGCAGGACACCTACGGCGGCAAGATCGACGGGAAGCAGTACTTCGCCACATGGGGGAACTCCAAGCTCCTCGACGGCGTGCAGGTCTATCATTGCCTGTTGAGACGCGCCGACATCGCGGAAGTCCAGAAGGCGGGCCTGCGCAACTTCGCCTACTGGTACAACGGGGACTACGACTACGAGAGCTGCCTCCCGACACAGCCGGGGCTTGCGGGGATGTGGGGAGGCGTGACGGATATGAGCTTCGGCTGGTACGCCTACCGCTGGGACCCAGCGCTTGGGGTCGTCCCCCAACCTGGAATCTACGATGCCTTCCGCGATCTACCGCGCCTGACCCAGCACGCGTGGCTCTGCGGCGGGGGCAGCTACCCGTTCGCGCTGTGGGGTAGCTACTGCTGGAATGCCGACCGCTTCGACCCCGCTGTGACCGAAACCGGCCTGCTCGCGACGCTCTGGGGCGCTCCGGCAGCGGAGCAGTACCGTCAATGGCGCGACATCACCCGCAAGTGGTACCCGCGCCTGTTCGCGCCCACGCACTCGGCCAGCGCCGACCGCGACGTCTACCTGCGCGAACTGTCCGCCGATGCGGCAGCCGCCCGTGGATCCGCCGAGGCCTTCCGCAGCCTCGTCGCCCAAAGACAAGTCGCCGGGCTTTTCGTCGCGCCGCCGGACAAGGACACTTCCGCCGACCGGATGCTTGCCTCCGCCGACGCCATGACGCAGGCAGCGAAGAGCGCCGCCTCCGGCCAAAGCGCAGTGCGGATCTCCCCGGTCACGGAACAGAAACTGGACAAGGGCGTCTGCCGCGAGCAGCGCCTGGAAATCGGCAACTTTTGGAGCCGTTTCGCGTTGCGGTACTCGCAGACCACGGAACCCGACGGCACCCGCCACCGCACCCAGTGGCACTTCGGCAGCGGCCTGGGGATGACTGGGCCGAGCTACCGCAACTGGTACGACGCCGGTTTCATCGACGTGCTGCTCGATGGCAAGTCGCTGGACGCCTACGCGCCCGAATTCTCAAGCGTGCCGGGCCAGAACGGGGAGTGTCTGCTGGCGAAGTGGCGGACGGATGGGGGAGAGGTCACGCTACGCTTCAGCATCATCGAGGATGCCCTGCGCATCGACGGTGCGGTGGCGGGAACGGGAGCGAAGCTTGGCTTGCGGCTGTTCACGATCCCAAGCGCCGGCTCGTGGAAAGACATGGACAAGTACGCCGTCACCGGGGTTGGAGAGGTACGGCACGGAACGCCGGTGACGCTGCAGACGGGGGACGACTGGCTGCTGCTTGCGGATCGCACCTACGACGTTCCGCGCGAACATGCCGAGGGCCCCTGCGCGGTGCTTTTCGGGGCCCCCGTGCCTGCCGTGAAGTGCGACAATGGCGAATACGTGGTGCAGATCGACGCCGAGTATCCGCCCGAAACGCGCGCCTTTAGCGTGGCAGTATGGGACTTTCACGGCCAAAAGAACGCCGACGCCCTTGCCGGTCTAAAGTCACGTCTGGCTCGGCTTCGCGACGCCTTGAAAGCTGTTCAATAGCGGCCTGCAAGCGGCAGGGACCGGCTCTACCGCGCCACATACGCTTTGTACCGGTACGTCAGGCTAGCCTTGCCGCCCGGCTGTAGCGGGATTTCCCAGGTCAGCACCTGTTGCGGGTTGAGGTGCCAGACGCCTTCCGCCCTGGCCTCAACCTGCGCCTTCGGAACATCAGCCAGCACCTCACCCGAAAGTGTCTTCTTGACGAGCAGCGTCACAGATTTGTTCTTGTAGTTGCGCACCCGCAGTTCGCCTTCGATCGTGACGAGGTCCCAGTTGCCGGAGGCGTAGTATGGCGGTTTCACGCCTCGCTGCCGGTCAGCTTCCTTCTCGGACTTCTCTGCTTTCACGTCCATCGAACGTGTGATCTTCAGCGTCGTCTGCCCGCCGGGCGAGGTGTAATACAGGGTGTCCTGCCCGAGGATGCTGCCCTGCTGCACCGTCATCGCAGGAGCCGTGGTCCAGGGGGTGTCTCCAGTGTTCGTGAGCCGCAGCGAATGCCAGACTTCCTCTTGCTCCGGCGCGCGGTTCCGCTGGTCCTCCCACGATCCGGCGTATCGCCACCGCCCGCCCTCGTCTAGAGAATCGCCGATCTCCCACTCATACACGTCCTTATAAGGCACTTCGCGCGTGAAGAGCTGGTAGTACCCGCGTTCGCCGGGACTGAGCGTCACGTCCGGCTGCGGGTAAAGAAACAGGTCCTCGCGGGTCTCGCCCTCTTCGGGAAGCGTCGGGTGTCCACTACCGGAGACGCCCGGTCCCGCGGCCTGCTGCATGACGACCTGGTTCATCGTCACGTCGGGGCGCGCTCGGTGGGTTCCCAGGGAGATCAGCGACTGGATGAAGTCGGACACGTCACCGATCATTGCGAGCGGGCTTACGGCCTCGGAGAAGGCGAGATTGGGGAATCCCGTCACGAAGTTCATCTTCGTGGACTTCAGTTCTTCGACATCGTTGATAACCTCAGCCTTGCAGGCGAGAGAAGCCCGCTTCGGGTCAGTGATGTCGATCCGGTAGCTCGGGGCCCAGGTTAGCCCCCATTCCAGATATGCGATGCGGAAACGGCCGCCCGGCCCGGTCACCTTCATCCTTAGCGCAGCGCCGGGTTCGCTGTGGCTGACACTGGTGGCGAGGTTCGCTCCTTCGGCTCTGACGCCCTTGATCTCCGCGGGCGGCAGGGCCATCACGCCCTTGTCGGTCTTGATGAGGACGAACTGCGCCTCCTGGGCCTCTCCCTGCGCTGTCGGCGGCCGGTATGCGCCACCGTATCCGTAGTAGCCGTAGTATCCACGACTGCTATCGCCTGAAGCCCGCAAGGGGAGTTTCGGGGTGCGCTCCGGCGTGGCGAGCACCGTGCCGGCCACCCAGCCCTCGCCATCGGTCCGCACTTCAACTTTCCGCCCCACGTTCGCCTGGATCAGTTCCTGCAGCGACAGCGCCTCGATCGGCTCGGTCCGCGGCGAGCTGAACGCCACGGCCTCCTTGACCGCCGAACCCGCCTGGTCGGACAGTATCCAGAATGTCCCGTGCGCGGGAACGGGGAGGCCTTTGAGCAGGTACTCGCCTCCTGAAGGCACGGTGAACTCCCGTGTCACGAAACCCAGCCCGTTCTTGAACAGTGACACCTCCGTTGTCCGGGGAGTTACGACTGTCTGGGCCTGTGCGGTCACTGCCAGACAGGCCAATGCAGCGACGATGACGAGAATCCCTGCGGCGTTCCGTTTGCCTGTGCGCGTCATGGTAGTCCTCCCGCTTTGACTGTTCTCTTCTGTTGCGTTGCCCGTGCTCGCCGCTTTCGCCTTCGGTGAAGAGAGAACCGGCCGGGTTCATCCCCTCTCCGCGATCACTAGCCCGCCCTTAGGCACATCCACCCTCAGAGCATCGCCCTTCCTGACGCTTAACCCCGGCTTCGGTTCCATCAGTTTCCCGTCGGCGTCATAGCGGTACAACAGTACCTTCCCACCATCCGCGGGCCAGGCAAACGAGCGCGACACGCTTGTCGCCAGCCGCTCGTGGCCGACTACCCAGCCCGGCCCGATTTCCTCGACCGATATCGGATATAGCTTACAAACGAAGTTGTCCGGGCCGTCGAGCAGAAGGTTGACCGCACTCGGGGAATAGACACAGCCCTCCGCCAGACACGTCCTCACGCTTTGCAGCACCCCTCTTCGGCTCTTTTCGTCGCCCATGTTGCCGAGAATCAGCGGCACTGGGCTCAGGTGGCCCTGCGAGAACCCCCCAACGCCGTTACCGCCCTCGACGAACCGCGCGTGCGGGACGCTGCCGACGCTGCGCAGCGCATTTCCGCCATTGTTCAGAAAAAAGCGCCCTCGCCGCAATACGGCGTCCATGATCTGTAGTTGGCTGGCCTCTGTGACGAACGCATTATCGCTCTTCAGATGCACCACTTTTCCGCTCTCGTCGAGGTCTGCCGAGTACCCGTCCCAGCGGCTGTAGTCGTACCGGCTGTATCCGCGCGTGTTGTAGGCCCAGGAGAACTCGTCGGAGTAGATGCCGTCCAGACCGCATTGATCCAGCCCTCTGTCCACGCCCGCCAGTATCTGCCCCAGATAGGTGGACCCCGGGCGCGGCACGTAGTAGTTCACGACCCAGCCCTTGTCCACCATGTTCCCCATCCATGCCTTGCTATAGCCGGGGTCCTCGAACACGCTGCCGTCGGCCCGTCTGATCGCCTCTCCCGCGATCGCCCAGCGGTCCTCGAGCGGCTTGTACACCGCTTCCATCGCCGGATGAAGCATGCTCATGACCTTCGCCTGCGGGGCCGCGCGACGGATGAGGTCCGCTTCGGCTTTGAGACCTTCCCAATAGGCCTCCCGGTGCGCGAGGGTCAGGAACGTATCCACGTCGAAGTCGGGGCAGGCTCCGGGCGCTCGTGGCGCCCCTGGGGGGAGCTTGGGATACGTCCCGGCCGCCACTACTTGCGCGTCCGGCTCCAGGCGCTGCCACGGTCCGATGACCACGTAGATGGGCCCGAGGTGCGCCAGTGCCTTGCGCACCTGTTCTTCCGGCGTCTTCCCGCCGGGCGCTCTCGCGTACGTCCAGAACACCGGGCGCTCCTGCACGATGCCGTTCACGCCCCAGCGCTCCCGCAGTCCATTGATGAATGTCCAGTACCCCCCGCGTGCCACCGGCGTGATCGTGAGATCGAAGTCGATGCTGCCCTTCGGCGGAAGCGCCAGCGTGTCTGTCAGCATCTCGCCGACCCCCGACCTGGCCCGCATCGACATCAGGAGCCGCAGCCAGTCGCTTTCCGCCGTGACGCCGAAGCCTTTCTCACCTCGCTCCGCCTCAACGAACAGTGTCGGATTCGACGCGCTCCCTGCTGCGCTGACCGCATCCTCGGCTCCTCCTATGCGGAATCTGCCCGCCTTGCTCCTGAGGAAGAACCGATGCCGGAAGGGCACGCCGGCGATGGCGTCCCCTGTATTCGTCCAGCGCTCCTTCCACTCGACCAGGTCTCCGCGCACGGCAACCGTGCGGGTTAGGGTCAGGCCCGCCAATATGGCGGTCATGCGGAATCCGGCAGGCCCCCAGGGTTCGGTGGCGACCTTGACGTTCGGTGCCGCCTGTGCGGCATCATCGGCGATCAGCGTCGAGGTCACATCCGGCCTCATACCGATCCCCGTTTCGACCAGCAGGTCCGGGCCTCCCGCCGCTGTGACGACAAAGCCTCCCCGGGCGCTCTGCGCGAGGGAGATGGCGCCCACGGCTACCTTCGCCCGCACTTGGCCCCGCATAGGCACCGCCGTCTTCGGCTGCGGCAGGCTGGCCCGATCGAGCCAGCCCACCGCAATGTCCTCGACCTGCAGCGCGCCTGTGCCATTCTCGGGCGGCTCCGGTAGCTTGTTCTCAAAGGTCACCGTGTTGCCGTCCACACCCCGCACTGCGTCGCCAATGTCCAGTAGGAAGGTCGCTCCCTGTCCGTCGGTGGACATGCCGTCCCCAATCGCCGCTGACGGCGCGAACATCATCATCAGCTTGTCACCGTTGAAGACCGGGAATGCCAAGTTGCGTTGCGCGGTCAGCTCGAAGCTGGTGTCGCGTCCAAGAAGCCGTTCATCTCCGTTCGCAGCGCGTAGCCCCAACGCCTCGCCGTTGATGCGTACCGTCGCGTTGTAATTGCACCCGGCCTCCGTGCCGGTAACGATCACCGCCCGAAACCTCAGTACGGTAACTTTGCCTGCCTTCGCGGGAAGCGGAGGCAGCTTCAGGTCTGCAGTCTTGCCACGCGGCACTGACACTGCGTCGGGACGCGCGGCCGCGTCCATCGCCGGCTGTGCGCAGGCGGCAGCGCAGGCCACGGCGGCAAGGCCTATCGCCGCGGAGAGTGAGTTCATCATGCTCGTGCTGCCTTCCGAGGGGGGATTTCCTTCAGGCCTCGGGGGCCTTCAGGAAGAGGAGCTTGTTCAGCGGCGTGACCGGAGGCCCTGCCGGAGCGGATACCAAGATGCAGTGCCATCCCTCGGCAAGTTGCCCCAAGTTCGCGGGATTGCCCGGCTTACACGGGATCAGGTTGCCGTCATCGACCGACACACCCAACTGAGTGGCTGGCGCAGGCTGCAACGACAGTGTCCATGCCGCCGAGGGCAGGTAGACCCACCACGCCGCGGTGTCGCCGCCGGCAAGCACGACGTTCTCGCGGCGTACGGCCCCCTCCGCCGGCGGTGTTGTGAGCTTGCTGCGGCTCAGGCAGAGCGCGCCCGCATCTATCGCAAGCTGCTTGTCGTCGGCGAGTGCCTTGGCGATCCCTTTGTAGGCGAATGCGAAGTCCGCCGGCGTCGTTCCGGGAGCCTTGGTAAGCACATCGCGCAAGACCGCGTCGCCGTGTGCCGCGTCGATCCACAGCATGAACCCGACGAAGAAGTTCATGCCGTCGGCTCCGACTCCGCCCGCCAATTGTGATCCAGGCCCCTCCATCTGCCACAGGTCAAGCGTCTTGCGGCACTTCCCCACGATGTAGTCTTGCAGCGGAAGCTCCTGGTGCACCCACAGGTTGTTCAGCACGCTGAGGGCCTCCGGTCTGGGCCACGGGGCCTTCGCGACCTGCCCGGCCTCGTCGGCGAGCCACTGCAGCGAGAGGCGTTCGCCAAGCTCACCCGAAGCCAGCGGCTCCGGCTCGACGAACTTGCCGACCTGCGGAAGAATGTAGTGCCCGTACTCGTGCGCCAGCTCGCGCGTCCACTCGAGTGCTGTGCGAGGCGTCACTGCATCGTACAGGTATATGTTGTCGTCGAGTTGCTCCGCGCCCGCCGGCCCGCTATCGCACAACCACACGTTCACAACGCGATCCTGCCCTTTGAGCCCGAGGTGCCAGCGATTGTACCAATACATGCGCAGGAGCATGTGCATGAGGTGAGGCGCAAGCTGTGAGTAGTCGGCTTGTTTCGCGCTCAGAAGCGGCGAGGGATAGTAGAGCATGAACCGGAGGTCGGCGGTGTCGTTGCCGGGTTCGACGATGTAGCCGTAAGTCACGCGGTTGAACTGTGCGGTCGCGCCTGCACCACCCGCCAGCGCGGGGAGGGGCGACTGGATCGGCGGGCCGTTGTCGGTCATCTGCTCGGGAAAGAGGGGGGATGTCGTGTAAGCCAGGCGGCATCCGGTCTCCGGCTTCCCATCGGGACCGACGAAGTGGCAATCGTCCACGACGGCGGAGATCGGAGCGAACCTGAGGTGAGACAGCTTGAAACTGCGCGGGAACTTGCCGGTGAGGAACAGCGCCTTGATACGCGCGGACGCGTACTGATTGCCGGCGTCCAGGTACAGCAGGTGACCGTAATTCGACAGGGCTGCTTCCTTGTCGCCCTGTGATTCGTAGAGGTACCCGAGGTTCGCGTAAACGCTTGGATCGGTCGGGATCAGGGCCTTCGCGGCATCAAGTTTGTCCCGCGCTTCCACGTACTTCTTGGCACTGATAAGCTCGCGAGCCTCGCGAACCAGCGTGTCCACCTGGTCGCGCGAGGTGGCCTGTGCGCCGACCCTCGGGCAGATCATAGCCGAAGCGGCCAGCGCGAGGCAGATGAGAGTGATCGGTCGGCACATCGCTCGGCGAACGGTCGAACGCCGAGAGTTGGCAGAACCCCGCTTGCTTGCCAGGCGCCTCATCGTTGATCTCCCGACCCGGTTACGTTTCGTGACAGGTTATGGAATCGGCGATCTCGGCGTATAGCTCCTCATGCGCGAGATCGACGAACGTCTCGATGATGTAGATCTTGTTGTCGTCGGGGCAGTGCCAGACCAGTCCGCGCAGACGGTCGGCATAGAGTTTTCCCCGGCAATGCTGCACGAACCTTTGCACAGTCTGCACGGGCGATAGCGTCCCGCCGGTGATCTTCAGGGCCTCGTGGCCGGCGTGCTCGGTCTTCTCGTGAGCCGGCTTCTGCACCTTGAGACGCTTCCAGTGCTGCTTGATGGTCCAGTCGCCGAGGTTCGTTCCCCTCAAAGCGACGCCGGCCATCCCCCAGCGGGAAACGCGAATCGTCTCTGTATCGCGCTTAAACCAAAGCTCCACCAGGCCGGACATGAGCTTCTGCCCCTCCAGCTTGAAGTCCTTGGGGATCGCGAAGTCCAGCCCGTATGTCGCCCAGCGTGCGCTCTCGCCCTCAGGATGGTCCTCGACCCCCATGAGAATCCGCTCGGCCAGGGCCTTGGTGTCCTCGTCCTGCGTGCCCATAACCTGTGCGATGATCGTCCGCCCGCAGTCCTTGCAGTACCAGGCTGCGCCGTACCCCTCAATATCGCCATGCCAGGAGAAACACTCCAGACTGCTCTTCTTGCGCTTGCCTTTGCTCAGTAGTTTGATGTTCCGCTCGACGGTGACCTCGGGGGCGTTGCGCTTGCGCGAGCGGCTGACCTCGGTGAGGTACTTGTCGACGATTCTCTTGATGTCGACAGACCCCTGGGGCTTCGCCCACTTGATCTCGACCCTTGGCATGACCGTGGAATCGATCCGCAGATAGCCCTCGTCACCCTCTCCGCCGATTGCGCCGATGTTCCAGTCTTGGGGCACCCCGATGGTGAGCCCCTGCCATGCGACTACCGTCCATTTCTCGCTATCCTGTGTTCTTGCCATGCAAGCCTTCCCCTGCAGCGCTGCGTTGCTCCCGATGTGGCCCCGTCCGCCGTTCAGAAGATGATCTTGTGCCGCCTCATGTGGACGCTTTGCAATAGCCCTACAGCGATGAGCATCGTCATCATGCTGGATCCCCCGTAACTGATGAACGGGAGCGGCATGCCCTTGACCGGCATCATCCCCATCGTCATACCGATGTTCACGAAGACGTGGATCAGGATGAGCGCGGTGACGCCGCCGGCAATGAGCCTTCCCGCAGTATCCTTCGCCGACGCGCAGACCGCGACCCCTCGGTAGAGCAAGGCAGCGAAGAGAAGCACGACGAGCAGCCCCCCGAGAAAGCCCCACTCCTCGCCGATCGAGGTGAAGACGAAGTCCGTCTCCTGGTCCGGGATGAACGCCCCCTGCGTCTGGGTGCCGTGGAACAGGCCCTGTCCCCAGAAATGCCCCGAGCCGATTGCGATCAGGGACTGCTTGAGCTGCCAGCCGCTGCCGTTCGGGTCGCGCTCAGGATGCGTGAATGCGACAAGCCGTTCCTTCTGGTGCGGGCGGACGAGATTAAGCGTCCACGCCGCCGAGAAAAGCATCAGGAACGCGAACACGAACGCCCCGAGGTGCACGACCCTCGCTCCCAGCACGAACATCATCGTGAACCACACGAAGCCGATGACAACCGGGGTTCCAAGGTCGGGCTGTGCCAGGATCAGGAGCCACGGAACGGCAATGTAGCCCAGTGACCGCCCCACCAGGGCAAAGGTCTCGCGCTCCTCCTCGTGGTGCGACAGGAAGGCCCCGAGCAGCAGGATGACGGCGAGCTTCGCCAACTCCGAGGGCTGAAGGTGCATCGGCCCCAGAGGTATCCAGCGCTGTGTCGCCCGCACATGCCCGCCGACGAAAAGCACGATGACCAGCAGCACCGCGACCGTACCCATGATCGGCAGTGCGAAACCCAGCAGCTTGTTGTAGTCGATCGCCATCGTGAGCGCCATGAGCACGATGCCCAGGGCGATCCAGATAAGCTGCATGTAGACTTTCTTGACGCGACTCTCACCCTTCGTCGGGGTGGCGCCATGCGTGCAGCTATAGATCATCAGGCAGCCGAACGCAAGAAGCAGCACCACGATGACGAAAAGGGAGATATCCGCGCGTACGATCAACCTGCGGAACAAGGCGCGATCACCTTTGGGCCCTTCGCAAGGGGCAGCCAAACCGACATCGGCGTTGGGGAGCCGTGCGGCGCCCTCTCCTGCCGACGATGAGCGACATTATAGCACAAAGAAGCGACAGTCGGGGGAGAGGCGGACGGCAACCAGGCATCGGCTTGACCTTACGGGCCGGGGGGCTGCTGAACAGGCTTCGCCTTCGGCGCAGTTCCTGCGAGGGCTGGGAAGTGACCGAATCGGAACGCCATCCGGCCCATGATCTTACTCCGCCGCAGCCAGTAGGTCGCCGAGCGGGGCTTATTGTCGCCGACGATGTGCACGCTGTCGCCCTCCACTGCTTCGACGCGCTTGACGACCGGCAGGAGCTCGCCGACGTTCGCCAGCACGACGTCGCCGGTCTTCCAGGGCAAACGCGCGAAGACAATGCCGTCGCCCTGAACGAACGTCGGCTCCATCGATTCGCCAATCACGACGGCCAGTCGCACCCACGGGCGGGGAGACCGCGTTCCGGCCAGGTGCAGGAGGGCAAGCGTCCCTGGGGGAATGAGGATGACGAGCGCCATGATGCTCAACCACTTACGCATGGAAATCGGTGACTCCCGCTTGTAATGCTGATGATAGCCGGCAACGCTGTGATGAACGCCTCTGGGCTGTGAAAAGGTCCCTCTGCCGCCTCACAAGATCAGATGCGAGGCCGTGTAGGACACCAGTTACCTCTTGTTGAAGACACGCCGAATGCCATGTTGGTTGCGAGGAGTACATGCAAATGAGAGTTACAGTCGCTTTGCTACCACTGTTGTGCCTGCCCGCAGTTTGGGCCGACGCGCCGGTTGCGATCTTCTCCGAACCGGGCTTCCCCTACTACATCGCCTCACCGGCCGTGACCCCGGAGTTCGTACAGCACTGCCTTACGCAGGCAGGAATCCACAGCGAGTTCATCGACGCTCGGCAGCTCGCAGACCCGGCGGGCTTCAAC
Source organism: uncultured Armatimonadia bacterium (assembly GCA_964455745.1). Classification (GTDB taxonomy): domain Bacteria; phylum Armatimonadota; class Zipacnadia; order Zipacnadales; family CAYWBK01; genus CAYWBK01. The sequence continues at coordinate 6,052 of CAYWBK010000072.1, read as the reverse complement.
GCACAGCGCTATCGAGTGCTGGCGTATGTGTACGGCAACACGTTTCCGTTTCCCGCGCTTGAGAACTTGCAGCGATTCCACCGCTCCCGCGGGTGCATCGCGGCTTTCGGAGGCGTCCCGTTCTGTCATCCCTGCGAGATGCAGGATGGCAAGTGGATCGACCGGATCGAGCAGTATGGATGGGAGTTCGTCTCTCATCGAAAGATGGGCACCGGGCTTTGGGGCGAAGCGAGGGATGTCGATGCGGTCCGATATGCGCCTGGCGACCCACTCGGCCTGTCGTGGATGCCGCTGGCGACTCCGGTCGGGGTAGTGCAGTTCCCTCGGCTGAACATGACGCCGGCAGACGACCGAGCGACAGGATACGACTACCCCCTCGGCCTGCCCCATGAGGACACCATCACCCCGCTGGTTTCCGTCCTGAAGGGTGGCAAACCTGTCGGGTATCCCGTCTGCGCGATCGAGCATCACTGCCCCGAGTTCAACGGCGCAATCGACATCTGGGCCGGGGGCACACTCCAGGCCGGACTTACCATGCAACAGCACGAGCAGTTGATCGTCGCCACGTGCGCGTATGTGCTCGAGCGCATCGGGGTCCTGGACGCGGCCGGGCGGCGGGAGGCGCTGCGACTCACGCGCGCCCGGTACGTTGTGGCCACGCGCGCGGGCGCGGCCTGCTCAGGCCCGTTCATCCTGCGGGCGCCCGCCCCGGCGCGGAAGCTGATCGTGCTGGATACCACTGCCCTGACTGCGGACGAGAAGCTCCTGGCGCTGACACTGCAGGGCGTCATCAACCGCAAGCAGCCTCGCATCTACGTGATCGGCGAACTGAAGGACGCCAGGTGGCTGGACACGATCCGGGCTGACGGATACGAAACGGCCGAGTGCGCCGACCTCGCCAGTCTGATCCGCATGTTCCGCCATGAACTCCCCGGCTGCGTCGTCTACTCTCCCGGCCAGCCGCACACCATCAACTTCGCGACAATGCTGGCCGGAGTGAAAGGCGTGCCAATCGCGACTCGCGAACTGGCGCAGCGCTACAGGTTGGCGGTTTTGGATGACTTCACCGATCGTTTTCCTGACCCGATGTCGGGGTATGAGTGGGCCTTGGAGAACCTGTGGCCGCATCTGGAACACAAGGCCATTGCGTGCATGGCGCCAGATTGGATCGCACCGCGCGACTATCTCGTCCAGTTTCCGATGTTCACCTTCTGGTTCGACTGCCAGTGCAGCAAGGCGATGACGCCGCGTCAGGCCCTGCTTTTCGAGCGCGTCCTGGCAAAGATGCCCCCGCATGGATCTGTGTATGGCTGGTGGCAGGAGGGGGACGACGGCGGGATCGGCGAAGGGCGCGGCGTGGCGATCAGCTCACAGTACGCGAAGATAACGGTCTGCACCGTTGGGGCGTACAATCTCGGTATGCTCTCCGGAATGCCGATGCCCGGATCGCTGAAGCAGAAGCCGATCACGTATGGCAGCTTGGACAGGAAAGCCTATATCGCCTTCATTGTGTCCGACGGCGACAACTTCGGCATGAACCTGTACGCCGTGATCGGGAGGTTGTGGGAACAGCGGCTGCGGGGCAAGGTGCCTATCGGCTGGGGAATCTGCCCCACACAGGTCGAGCTGACGCCAAACGCGTTGCGTTACTGGTACCGGACGGCCTCGGCGAACGACCTGTTCGTGACGATGGACGGTCTCGGCTACATCTACCCGGACCAGTACGGCGCGGCGCTCGGCGACCACACGGGCCTGTCGGAGGCGTTCTTCCGCTGGAGCCGTCAGTTCATGGACCCGCTCGACCAACACCACCTGTGGTTCCTCAACGGGACGAGCGCCGCCCCGCAGATGGCCCGCGTTCTGGGTGTCGATGGACTGTTCGGCGAGTATGGGGTTCCCGACAAACAGCGCCAGGAACTCCTGGGGCGCACCGCCGCGATCTGGGCCGATGTGAACCCGTGGGAGAAGCCGTGGGATGACGTCGATACCTATGTCAAGCGCATTCGGGACCGCACACCTCCCGGTCGCCCGGCTTTCGTCTTCGTGGGACTCAACGGATTCTGCGCGGGGCCGAACGAAGTCGTGCGCATCCTGCAGAAACTGGGGCCGGATTACGTGGCCGTGAGGCCGGACGAGCTTTGCTACCTATTCCGCAAGTACAAGACCTCGGGCCTCGATGCGGCTCCCGCGCCGCGCAAGCCCCTCGACCTGTCGGTCCAGCCCATCGCTGCCTCGCAGGTGAGGCCTGACGGGACGCTCGTGGTGCAGGAGGACAGTGGCGATGTCGACGTGCTCGGCTGGTACACCGACCCAAACGGCACCGCATGGGTGCGCAAGCGGGTGCAGGTGCCGCTGTCCGCCACAGCGGCCCGGGCGACGATCCGGGTCTTCGTGGCAGGGAAACGCGGCGCGCAGGTTCACTTCCGCATCAACGGGCACGACCACTCGGCGCCGATCACGTCTTCCGCATGGGCCTGGTTGCAGATCACGGTGCCCGCATCGGAGCTTCAGAACGGGGAGAACGAGGTCTGGTACACCGGCAACCCCGAGGCTAAGCTGCTCACCGGCGGAGACGGGTCTGTGAACCTGAAGCATTCCGATTTCGGCTCACCCGGCGAGTGGAGTCCACTGAGTGGCGAGTTGATGTGTCGGGTGGAAGTGAAGTAGAGGCGAGGGAAGCCTGCCGACAAAGTGCGACCGGCCCGTCGAATCGTGTCTCAATTGCGTTTTTTGTCGCAAAATGATGTATTATCTGCGTCGAAATAACGGCAATCGCGGTCTGGAGACCGCTCCTACAGCAGGAAGCGACAAATCCCACACGTCGATGGCGGATGATACGCACCGTCGACGTGTGGGACGTGTTTCCGTCAAATCCCCTGGGAAAGAGCCAGGTTACTGAAGCTCGATTGACGCGATCTCGATGTTCACGTCCGTAGCATCCGTCGGGTCGAACCGTAGGGCGGTCACACATCCACCCCAATACTCGTTTTTGCTGACCTCGAAGGTGTACCTATGGAACTGCCCGTCGGCGACGGTCTGTGCATGCAGGCTGGCCGGCTCGGTCATCGCCGGAACGGAGGCGCTGGACCAGAAGAGCTGCGCGTCGGCGGGCTTGCTGACCCGCATGTTCACGACGACACGCGTGATGCTGTTCGCCCGGAGTTTGAGCTTCGGCGACGAGATGGCCGGATCGCCGCTCGTGGACAGACCGTGCCAGCCGGCATCGTCAACGCCCGTCTTGTCGAGGTTCATGAAACCGGTCCAGGTGGCAAGACCACGGCCCGACCACGAGGTAGCCGTGGAGACGTCGCTGAGCGGGGCAGCGGCCCTTGCCTGGGCGTACCACGAGTCATACGGTCCCAGCCCCACGTCCTCCGGGGCGATGTCGGTGTGCGCTTTGGGGGCGTCGGTGAAGACGTCGCGAATCACGTCCAGATACGAAAACCCGTAGCCTCGCGTTGGTTCGATGTAGTGGCCCTCGCCAAACTCGTTCCAGCAGCAGAAGATGATCCTCTTGCGGCCGGGGTCCGTTTCGGCTTTGGAGTCCATGACCGCCTTCGCTCGCAGGCACAAGTCGCGGAACTTCTCCGGTGTATTGTCGGACCAGAAGAACGGCGTCTCGTTCCACGGACGCGAATCCCAGCCCATCATCGCTGATGTGATGTCGGGCAGCAGGTTCCATTGTGTCTTCGCCTTCCAGATGGCCTCCTGCTGTTCGGCGAAGCCTTCGACCGGGGCGCAGACGAAATCGCCTACGGTCTTGGTTTGCTGGGGAGGATACCAGCCGTTGCCGTAGGCCGAACTGGCGTCCCAGCCTTCGGAAGCCATCCGCTGCAGGGCCTCCTTATCCGCCCCGCCCACACAACCGACGATGTAAAGCCCGCCCAGGCCGCGCTCGCGAGCCTTCTCCCGCATTGCGTCGAAAGTCTTCTTGACGTTTTCGCTGCCGCCGAGCTGGGTGGTCACGTTGCTTGGCACCCAGATATACAACACCGGCTTGCCGTCGATCTTCAGGTACGAGGGGTTCGTGAAGTAGTTGTCCAGCCAGAAAGGCAGGACGTTGTTCATCAGGTCCTCGCGCGAGGAAACGCCGGCGCCGCAGCCGTTCTCCCACATGATCGCGAACTTGATCTTCGGCAGGTACTTCGCCTTCAGAAGCCCGTCGTGGATCGCGTGCCCCAGGGATTGTTGCACCGGCCCGCCGGTGTTCGAGCGGTACCAACAGTAGATGACTCCGGAGATTCCGTGTTCGAGCCACTCTTTGATATGCCAGTCGGCGACTTCAGGCGTGCCCTCGTTGTACCACCCGATGATCGGCTCGCGCTCGGGGTAGGGTTCGATCGCCTTCCAGCCCACGTGCGTGCCGTATTTCCACAAGGGGCAGTAATGCGTCCAGATCTCGTACTTGCCGGTCTGCGCGGGCATCGGCTCGGGGACATAGGCGGCCTTCGGAAGATGGAGTTCCGGCTGGAATGCGATAGGGGAGACGAGGGACGCGTCCGCCATGCCGCCCCCAGACACGGTCGCCGCGAAGTCTCCCTTGACAGGCCCTGCCGCGCGGACGGTCCATGACAGCTCCTTTTGCTGCTGGTATCCGATAGACGCGACGGTCTGGGATGCCGGGCTGACTAAAGAGACGCCCTGCGGCACGCGCAGGGACGCCTTGACGCCTGCCGTCGGCCCGCCGGCGTTGGTGAGACGCACGACGATCTTCTCCGGCCTGCCTGCGCGCGGAAGTACGGAATCGGAGAACACCCGCATGATCCGGACATCGCCCTCGCCCTGCGGCTGCTCGGTAACTCGCGCGTACTGGATGCAGGCCGTCGCCTGGTCTATATCGGAGGGCACGATCCCCAGCGCGAGCAGCTTCCCGCCCCACCCGGTGTGCTGCCACGGCTCGAGGATGTAGGTGTGCATGCGCCCATCAGGCAGCACTTGGAAGGGGACGCGCGCAGCGCCCAGCGTCGTGGCGAACACTACGGTCGCCCGGCTGCCTCTATCGACGGCCATCCGCACGCTCAAGTAGTCTCGCCGGCTGACATCCGCTTCGAGGTGGTCGTGCAGGACTAGCGAACCTGGCGTGAGCGTCTTGATTGCGAGGCCCTCACCGGAGGCCGAAACCTGCGCGCCGTCGCGTCCTTTCCAGCCGTGGAGGCCGCCCCGGAAGTCAAAAGCGGTCTCCGTAACCGGCGGTGTCGAGGGCTTCTCGCCGAACCCGTACGCCGCCTTGATGACCTCGGCGGAGGTCAGCGCTCTGTCGTAGACCTTGACGTACTCGATGTCGCCGACGAAGCCGGTGCCCTGGCCCGCCCCGATGACCAGCGGATTGTTCGTCGCCGGCGGCGGATCGCCAAACCTGGTGATCTGGTGTGGCAACCCGTTCACCCACAGGAGCGATTGCGTGCCGTCCCAGATCGCGACGATATGCAGCCACGTGTCCGTAGGGGGCTTGGGCGCGCTGACACGCGGCTCCCATCCGCCGCCCGGATACACGAAGAACGAGAGCTGACTGAGTTCTTTCGGCCAGTCGACCCGCAACAGGTACTCGCTGTCCTTGAAAACGACGACCCGCCCGTCTGACAAATCGGAGGCGCGCACGCGGGTTTCGATGCTGAACCCGCGTTTGAGGTTCAGATCGGGAGCGGAAGGCACCTCGACCCGTCCCTTCCCGTCAAGTCGGAGAAACGAGACCCCATTCTCGGTTGCGAGAGCGCCCCCGGTCACCGCCGCGGCGTGCCCCTTGCCCGAGAGGTCTTGGATCGTCGGCCCGGCATTGTCGAACCGCCAGTAGCCGACCAGCCCCTCATCGGTGGCGAGAGCGCAAGTCGTGGCAGCAACGAGAAGAGCAAGCGATGTCCACACGGCGGTTCTCATCAGGACGACCTCCCGGACGATTAGGTTGGAGCAAGTTCGTGACCTGCCAGGCGGACTCCTCCGACGCGACTAACCCCATACAGCAGAGGCAATTGCAAAAGTCTGTAGGAGCACTCTCCAGAGTGCGACCGGACCCCATAGTGTGCCAAAATAGCGTCTATGGAGACGAAAACATGTC
>CAYWBK010000071.1:0-18394 GCA_964455745.1 uncultured Armatimonadia bacterium | reverse complement strand
CCGTTTCCGTCCGCAGGACGGGTGGCGGCGCAGCCGCCCAAATCGTCGGGGATGCCAGCAGGCTGGGCCTTCTGTCGGGCGCTTCGCGCCGCCCGTCCTGCGGACGGGGAGGTCTTTGTGCGGCGGGAATCCCGGACGCTGAAGCGTCCGGCTGAGGGTCCCCGCCTGCGGCGGGGCCGAGCGTCCTGCGGACGCGACGGCGCGGATAACGGCCACGTGCCGAGGTGGTCTGTTCAGCCACTGTCAAGCTACCCACACACATTGAGGAAGAGCCCGGCTCAGCAGGACTCGCCCGCTCCGTGGCGAATGGTATGATGTCGCCACTGTGGTACGGAAGGGCCGGATCGCCCTTCACGCACGTGATAGGGCGCGCGGCTGCCGTCTCCAACACATCACAACCTGTATCATGTCGCACCGCAAGGCGGTCTTCCGCATGAAGAAGCGGGGCTTCACGCTTGTCGAGCTAGCGGTCGTGATTTGCATCATCGTGATTCTGTTCACAATCCTTATGACGGCGATGCTCCGGCGGTCTGTGAGGGACAAGCCGAACCAGCTTGTCTGCGCGAGCAACCTCAGGCAGATCATGATGGGCGTGCAGATGTACACCCAGGACTATGACGACGTGCTCCCGGTCGCGACCCAACGGTGCCGCAGACGCGCGACATCCGAAAATCGCATCTCCGTCGTCTCGAGGATATACTCCTACGTGAAGAACGCCGAGGTGTTCGATTGCCCCAGCAGGCGGTTCAGCAACTGGTGCAACGGGCACGGCATCCCCGAGCATAACCTCATCGAGGAGGTCCGAGAGAAGCGGCTTCCGACTGGATTCACATTGGGATACGGTTTTGTCGAGGATACGTTCGAGCGCACACACCCGGCCTGGAGCTACAGCGACCCCGCGTCCACAGTATACGTCGGAGATGCGAGCGGCTCGATCAGCCTCTATCGGCTCGCCGCGTCCGACGCGTCCGTGTGCGCCGTGACCGGCTCAGACGGGTGCGAGGACTTCACGTCGAAGATGAGCGATCGTTACGCCCGCCACAACGGCGGGAGCCAGTGCGGCTTCATGGACGGGCACGCCAAGTGGCTGAGTTGGCAGGACTGCCTCGCGGTGAACATCCTGCCGTGACTGGCGAGACCTTCCGCCGGCTGGAGCTCACTCCGCGAGCTTGACCGGCTTCTTCGCCTTCGCCGACCGGTACGCCGCGTCGATGATCCGCTGGACCTGGTATGCTTCCTCCGCACCCGCCGTCGGGTCGGCCTTCGTGTCGATCAGGTGCAGAAAGCGCTCCAGTTGCGGCCCCAGTGAGTCCGCGGGCGGGCGGAATCGCGTGACCTGCGTGTCCTCCTCATTGCCCACGTGGAGGCGCACCTCATCGTTCTTGATGTCCAGCGTCGCCCCGGTGCCGTGGAGGATCACCTGCCGGTTGCCCGGCTGGCAGATGAAGCAGCACACGACGCTGGCGATCCCGCCGTCGGGGTACTCCATTGCGAGCACCGCGCGGTCGTCCACGTCGTAAGTCTGGCCCGGCAATGCCTCGCCCTTCCCCAGCGTGCAGTACACCGTCTCGGGCAGCCCGCGCAGCCAGTGCATCAGGTCGAGGATGTGCCAGCCGGAGTCGATCACCGCGACGCCCCCGGAGCGCTTCTTGATCCCCCGCCAGCTCCAGTTCGCCTCCAGCGCCGCGCCCCAGCGATACGTGATGATCCCCCGCGCGAGGAACACGTTGCCGAGAACGCCGCTGTCGACGATCTCGCGCGCGCGCTGGAAGCCCGGATGATACTTCCCCTGCCCGGCGACCATCATGATCTTCCCCGTCGCTTTCGCGCATTCGACCATCGTGCGGGCGTCGGCGAGGTCCCGCGCGAAGGGCTTCTCCTTCAGCACGTGAACGCCGTTCCTCAGCGCTAGGCACACCGCTTCGGGATACAGGTCATGCGGCAAGCAGATGACCGTCGCGTCGAGGCCTTCGACCGACAGCGCTTCGTGAAAGTCGCTGGTGAGCGCCGCGCCGAGGTCCTTGCAGCCGTCGAGAACCGCCGGGTTAGCATCGCAAATGACGCGCAGATCGACACGAGGATTGGCGTGCAGGGACGCCAGATGCCCGCCCCCCATGCCTCCGGCGCCGATAAGTGCGAAACGAAGTTTGGACATACAGCTAACCTTTCCTCATGCTTCGTGGCACATTCCTGCGGACTCTCACGCCGCCCGTGGCGCGACGAGGCCGATGTCCTCCAGCGTGATCTGCCGGAAGGCGTCCTGATCGCCCAGACGCGTCTTCGCGTCGAGAATCTCAATCCCAGCCAGCCGCCCCTCCGCATCGAGGTCCACGGCAATGCCCTCGCCAAGCTCCTTGGTGGTGACCGTCGTATCGTGGAAACGTATGTAGAGGGCATCCACTTCGGAGTCGTAGGTGATCTTCATCGCCCCGTATCCTCTCAATAGTAGTAGGTGTAGACAGTGACGACCACAATCTCATCAGGTTCATCAGCGAAGACTGGCCGTACCCGCTTGGTACGGTAGTGTTGGCCGTTCCAGTCCGCATTGTACGCGAATTCCCAGGATGCAGCAAACCGGCCGCGTTCCGCCGGAAGCCAACTCCCGTCGCGGATGGTCTGCATGATCTCGTCTTGGGTCGCACCGCGATGACGCGCCTGATCGCGAGCATGGGCCGACAGGCGGACCGATTTCACTGTGAACCCCCGCCCATCCCCCCGGCGCCGATAAGTGCGAAACGGAACGTCTTCATGCGTAAGTCTCCTGGTCATTGTTACCGGCTCGCAGTCCGGTCATTTCCCTGGAGCGGACTTAGCCAGGTACGGGTCTTCGTCGGTTTGCTCGACATTGTTGGCGATGACCACGCGCCCTCGCGCTCGATTTCGGATGTTTGCGGCTCCATAGAACTCGTTGCCGGTGATGACGGCCGAGATCACGTCCGGTTCGAGCACGATTGGAACCGGATTGCAGTTCACTCCCGCGGTGTTGCGGCTATTGATGAAGACGCAGCCGTTCACGCTCAGACGCCCGCCCTCCACCAGAATCGTGGCCGCGCCCTTATCCTTGGGGTCGATGCAGTAGAAGTGGCAATTGTCGAACGAGACTCGCCCCCGCCCCGCCAGTTTGGCCAGGGCCGTGCCCCGTGCCCCGTCCAGACTCCCAAACAGCCCACAGCCTGTGAAGCGCACCATCCCGCTGTTCGTGGGCGCCACGATCACGTCGCCGAATATCTGCGCATTCGAGAAGCTGATCCCGGCGTGGGCCTGCGAGTCGTCCACCTGCACGGCGATTTCCGAGAGATCGGCGCCACTTTGGGTAAGCAGCACGTTGGCCGGCGCGCCGAGGGTTGGGTGGGTGCTCTTCACGAAGCGATAGCCCATGTGATACCCGATGCAGAAGCAATTCGTGACATACTCCCAATCGGCGCGAGCGAACGTGAAAGCGATGCCCTGCTTGAGGGTGAACTCCTGCGCTGGGCTATTGCTGTCAGCCGCGGTCCAGAAGGGCCAAAAATGGATGTCCTCGAGCCGCCCGATATCCAGGCAGATGTCCACCACCAGGCCCCGGTATAGTGCCTGGGCATACAGGCCGCGGATGTAGTGGCGCCCGGCGGTGTTGCTAAAGTCCACCGCTTGATAGGGGTTCACCATCAGGACGTCCACGATCGAGGGGTTGTCCGTTCCCGGTGCCGCCACCGTCCACGGGTATGCCACCGGTGGGTTGGTCTTTGTCTGGTTAGGGTAGAAGACGGTCACGCCCTTCAGACACGAGTTCGTGTGCAACGTGATGAATGGAGTCCCGGCCGCGTTGCCAGCCCCTTCGGTCGCAAGCAGGACGCTCCCATCCAGCGCGGGGCCGCCCTTCGGGTCGGCTGGGTCGTGGTACTGCTGAACGGTGGCCGGGGCACGCCAGCCCCCCTCCAGGGTCACTCCCGTAGGAATGGCCAGATGGGTCGCGATGAGATACTTGCCCGGCGGCACGGAGACGATGCCCCCGCCCTGTTGCCCGCGCTCGTTCAGCGCTCGTTGAAAGGCGGCCGTGTCATCGGTGCGACCGTCGCCCTTCGCACCGAAGTCGCGGACATTCGACTGAGCGAAACCCACCATCGGGACAAACGCGAGCGCCAGGGCTGGCAACAACGAATTTGATCTCAACACCGTACCTCGCAATCGTCGTTGTCGAGGATGTGAACCGCATCCCTAACTTGCTCACGTGGATTCGTCAGAGAGAGAATGCCTCTCCGGCCCACGCACCAGCGCCCCAGCCGTTCCCGCCGTCGCCGTCCCCAGCATCCAGCATCCAGCATCCAGCATCCAGCATCCAGTCAAGAGACCGCCGATGCGCCCTGGTTGGGACGAGCTTTGCGTCCAGCGCCTCGACGGTCGCGCACGAAGCGGAGATCGAGGCGCAGGCCGAGAGCGACGGCAATGCGCTGCAACATGGCAAGGGAGTGGCCGGTGTAGTCGGCATCCTCGAGGCGGGCGATGACCGGCTGACTCGTGCGGATAAGGTCGGCGAGTTGGCGCTGGGTCAGTCCGGCGCGCGTCCGTGCGTCGTAGACAAGCCGCGCCACCTGAAGGTCGATCAGTTCCTCGGCGACCATGCGGCGCATCTCGGCATCGTCCCCAACGAGGTTGTCGACAATCTGGACCGCATCCCTAGTTTGTTCCTGTGCTTTCGTCATGGAACGAGTGCCTCTCCGGGTCACGCGCTTGCGCCCCAGCCGTTCCCGTCGTCGCCGTTCCTATAACCTAAAACCTATCCCCTGAAACCTGCCTCTACCCCTTGATCGCCCCCGCCGTCAGTCCCTTCGTCAGGTAGTTTTGCAGGACGCCATACACGATCAGCGCCGGCACCATCACGATCACGCAACCGGCAAACAGCGCGCCGAGGTCTGTGTCGTATTGCTTGTTGATCGCCAGGTTCGCGAGGCCCAGGGGCAGCGTGCGCATCTTCTCGTCGGTGATGAACACCAACGCGTACAGGTACTCGTTCCAGATGCCCAGGAAGTTGAAGATCGCCACGGTGATGAGGCCCGGGCGCGCGAGGGGCAGCATGACTCGCCAGAAGACCGCGAACTCCGAGCAGCCGTCGATCTCCGCCGCGTCGTGAAGCTCTCCCGGAAGGCCCTCGAAGAATGCGGTGAGGACGAAGATAGTAAATGGCAATGATGCGGCTGAGTAGATGACAATAAGAGAAATGTACGTGTTGAGAAGATGCAGGTGCAGCATCATGAAGAACAGCGGGATCAACAGAAGCTGCATCGGGAAGGTCATGCCGGCGAGAAAGTAGTACAGAAGCGCCTTGTTGCCCCGGAACTTGAACCTCCCGAGGACATACGCGGCCATCGAGGACACGCCCACGATCACCGCCAGCGACGCCACGGTGATGATGACACTATTGAGGAAATACGCGCCGAACTTGCCCTCGACCCAAGCCTTGGCGTAGTTCTGCCAATACCACACCTGGGGCAGCCCCCACGGGTTCTTGGCAGTGAACAACTCCGTCGACTTGCGCACGGAGCTGAGCAGCAGCCAGATCATCGGGTACAGGACCACGATGAGATAGGCCAGAAGGCTGACCTGTACGGCAAACTTGCGGGCTTTCTCTGCTGCGGAACCTGACACGCTGAGACTCCTTGTGTGCGTGAACGGCGAGTAACCACAGAGACACAGAGAGCACAGAGAACGGCGGTAACGGCATAAACAACAAGAACGGCACAGGCGGCGTCGTTCGCCGTTTGAGCATCAAACGACGTTGCCGTTCTCTGTGCTCTCTGTGTCTCTGTGGTTACTCGCCGTGTCCTTTAGGTGCCCTCTCGCCGGCTCGACAGCCGGAAGGTCAGGATGCTGGCCCCGAAGACGAGCAGGAACATCACCACCGATAGCGCCGTGCCGTATCCCATGTCGTATTCGGTGATCGTCTTCTGGTACATCCACGTCGCCATCGTATGGTTGCGCAGAGCCGGGCGGCCATACGCGAAGACCCAGATGAAGTCGAACGCCTTCAACCCGCCCAGCACCAGGAACACCGCGCACACGCGGTTCACCGACCACACCATCGGCCAGGTGATGTGCCGGAAGGTCTGCAAGCCCGAGGCCCCGTCCACCTTCGAGGCGTCGAACAGCTCCTCGGGGATCTGCTGAATCGCCGCCAGGTACAGGACGAGATAGAACCCCACCGCCATCCACACCGTCGGGGCGTAGATCGCCGGGATAAGGGTGTCTTGCGCCAGCCAGGCCTTTGCGTAGTGCCCCAGGCCGATCAGCCGCAGGATGCCGTTGAAGATGCCCCAGTCGGGGTGGTAGATGAACGACCACAGAATTGCCACCACGACGACCGACATGACGTTCGGGAAAAAGTACGCGATGCGATAGACCTGCGACCCTTTGCCCCCCGCCGCGAGGATCGAGGCGAAGTACAGCGCGAGCGCCATGATGATGATGCCGGGGATGAGAATGAGCCGGACATTGTTGCCGATCGCGCCCCAGAAGACGGTATCGTGGAGCACCAACTTGTAGTTGTCGAGGCCCACGTACTCGCGGTCGGGCGTGTAGCCCGTCCAAAGCGAGAGGCTGATCGCGAACGCCTGTATCGCCGGGTAAATGACGAACGCGGTATACAGAACGAGCGCGGGCGCAAGGAAGATGATGCCGACGAGGCGTTGCTGTTTTCTTCGGGCCATACTTGATCTCCGCAGGGCAATGACGCAATGGTCCGCGCACGCAGCGACGAGACCACGGGTGCTATTCGGCGCGAAGGGAGGGTATCCCTTTGCGGGGATGCGGCGGGGACTTATAAGTGGAGTGAGAGCCCGAGGTGGCGCGGTCGGTGTTGAACTGCCGCCACTGCAGCGGCAAGTCACCGGGCGAGGTTGCTGATCGGCGGACGGCGCAGGAATATGCGCAGTGCCAAAGAATAGTGCTCTATATGACGCACTTCATCACGTCGAGCGTAGGGAGGGATAGCTGTATGTGCACACCGAGCAATCAACTGCCGCAAGAGGCTGCCCGAGCTCTGGGAGGAGTCGAATCTGCCAACGCGTTCATCGCCGAAGCCAACCTCAGCCAGTGGCAAAAGACGAGCATCTCCAAGCTATGGCAGCACATTGAAAACCGAACTGATATGAGTAGGCCTTCTGCCGTCCTGGGGGCGGCCCTGCAATGCTGCGCCACGTCGTTCATCCTAGTCCATGTGGGGATATACAGTAGCGTGCCCAAGAAGCCTACCGACCTGGCCGACATACTGACGCCACTTGTTGGCTACGCGTCTCTGAACGACCACGGGCGCGGAACATCAGACGCGCAAGCCTTGCTGCGCCATCTTCGGAACGGCTTCGCTCACTGCCTCTTTAGGTGCGAACTGGATGCGACCACGGGGGAGGTCATGATCGAGGTAGCTGATTATGACACCAAGCAGAAGAAAGACACTCTCAAGTTCCGGTGTCCACTGATTGAGTTGACCAAGGTCGCTGAACGGCTACTCATCGAGGCGTGCCGGCGTGTCGGCCAGTCCTCGTCGAGTTCGTCGGTCACCACCTCACGAGGCTGAAGCGACTGGTGGTCTGGCCGTTCTCACTGGACGGGGCCAACGGCGCTGCCCGCGGAACCCGACCACATCGCAGGAAGATGTGAGCGCATGGCAAACAAGAGCCATCTTGCCGTTCTTCAGGACGGAGTCGGCGCGTGGAACCGATGGCGCAGCGAGAACCCCGACATTCGGCCGGATTTGCGGGGTGTCACGTACCACGATGGTACGCGTCTATCGTGCATCGACTTCCACGGCGCTGATCTCACCCGATCTCGCCTATCCGATGTGTTCTCGACCGTGCCGTCTTTGCGGACGCAAGCATGGAGGGGGTGCTTCTCAACGAGGCTGACTTGCGCCAGGCCGATTTCACACGCTCTAACCTCAGCAGTGGCTGGCTCCCGGGCGCGGACCTGAGAGGCAGCAAGCTGAATTCAGCCACGGCCAGACAGACCGACTTCTCGTGTGCGGATTTGAGTGGTGCGGACTGCTCGGGAGCCGATCTAACCAAGGCCTCCCTCGTCGGCGCGCGGCTGGTGCGGGCGAATCTGGAAGGCGCGACTCTCCGGGGGTGCTATGTCTACGCAGTGTCAGCCTGGAACGTGAGGCTAGACGGGGCCGACCAGACCGATCTTGTCATCACCGAACCAGAGGATGTACACCCTGATAACCCCTATGAGGCAGAGCGTGTCCCGGTGCCTTCAGGGGCACATGCGATCTCCAGTCTGTCGGGTCCGCCCCTCTCCGTTGACGGCCTTGAGGTGGCGCAGTTTCTCTACGTACTACTCAACAACCAACGGCTTCGTGATGTGATCGACACCATCACCTCGAAGGTGGCCCTCGTCCTCGGGCGCTTCACACCTGAGCGCAAGGCTGTCCTCGACGCGCTTCGGGACGAACTGCGTCAATGCGGATACGTCCCTGTCGTCTTCGATTTCGAGAGGCCTGCCAGCCGCGATTTCACCGAGACGATCTCTACACTCGCACATCTGGCGCGTTTCGTGATCGCGGACATAACCGATGCCAGCAGCATCCCCCAGGAACTTCAGGCGATCACCCCATCGCTGGCTGTGCCGGTCATGCCAGTGCTCTTGGACGGTACGGACGGGTACGCGATGTTCCCGGACCTCCTGAAATACCCCTGGGTGTTGCCTATCTACCGCTACACGGACCAGAGCGACCTGCTCAGCTCGCTGCACTCGCAAGTGATCGCACCCGCGGAGGGGAAGGCTCGGGAACTGCAGTTGAGCCGGACCATTGCTGGCCGTTCGGGATAGCCCGACGCATGGTACTCGCGGCGCATCACTGCGACAGGACGCTATGACGTGGCGGACGAAGCAACGAGGGCCCCTCGCCCGGGCACCAACCCGCATCGGGACCAGCGGCTTCCCGGGCAGGAGCTCGCAGCCGTTGACGGGTCCGATTGCTGGTGCCGCGCTGCAGTCGATACACTCCGCCCCGTCAATTCTGCGCCCACACTTCCTTCTGTACCGCCATCTCCGCCAGGCCCCGGACGTACACCGGCGAGCCCGTCAGGCTCAACGTGACCTTGCCACCGATGGGATTGATTGTCCGCCGGGTGCCGATGAGGTCGGTGACCTCGACCGGGCCGTTTGCGGCGAGGGTCACCTGCACCGGCTTGCGCCAGCGCTCGATCCACGGCTCGCCGGGCTTGCGGTGATCGTTCTTGAACTTCTCCGGCGGCCACCAGCCCAGGTCGCACTCGTTCTTCTCGCGATAGCTCCACAGCACGTCCACCGGCCCGTCCTGCTGTCGGAAGCGGATGCCATACAGGTCGTCCGCCCCTAACTGCAGCCGCCCGAGGCATTTCGCGCCCTCCAGTTGGGCGGTCATCGTTCCGAAGGCGATATACTGCGGTTTCGGCGCGAGGTCGGTGTAGGTCATACCGTAATTGAACTCATTGTCCTCCGGGTTGGGGGCGGCGGAGAACCACGTGCCGTCCTGGAACTGATACCACTCCACGCACCGCACCCCCAGCGCGAGCGACAGCACGTACTCGCGGACAAGGTAGTCGGCGGCGGTGCGCGCATCGAGCTGGCTGCGCTCGGGCGTGCTGGGGGCGTAGGCCTCCGTCACCCACACCTCGCGCTTGTTCCGCAGGCCGAGCTTGTCGAGCGCGCCGAACACGCGCTGCATCTGCGGCCGCCAGACCCACCCGTCCCAGCCCTCCCAGAACTCGGGGGCGCGCGGGTGGTGGCCGGGGTGAACCGAGATCGCGTCGATGTAGTCGAGTCCGCCGGATTTCACGAAGTCCGCCCACCAGTCCGCCGGAACCCCGGCGAGGCCAAAGTTCATCACCTTGCCCTCGGGGAATTGCTGGCGCATGACCTCGAACTGCGGTTTGAACAGCCGCGAGATGCAGTCGGCAGCCTTCGCGCCGCCGTTCAATTCGTTGCCAAGCTCGATGTGAGGCGAGATGAAGCTGAACTGGGGCAGAGCAGCCGTGAAGGCGCGGCGGAAGGCCTCCGTGGCCGCGGCATCGGCGGGAACGCCCTGCGCGCACTGGACATGGGCCGACATGCCGTACTTGCGGAAGGTGTCCAGGCGCTGGTGGGCGGCGGCAATCTCCTCGGGCTTCACGTCCTCGCGGACCGGGAAGCCGAAACTGCGCACCCAGTGGACGCCGATTCGCGCGCACAGGCCAAGGACGGTGTCGATGTCAGGCTGATCGGGATAGGTGCCGGGGTTACAGATGATCCCCGACACGCCGAAAGGCGATTCCGGGCGCAGGGCCGAGGTGCGCTGCGGCAGCACGCCGAGGGTCGTGCGCAGCGCTCTGCTCCCACCGGGCCACTGCAGGTCCCCGGCCAGGAAGTAGATGCCCTGCCTGGCTGGGGCCTTGCGGGCGAGGTCGAGCGTATGGGCCTCGCCGGGCTTGAGATTGAGGGCCGCGTTGCCCGAGACGACGGCCTTCCCGTAATAGTCGTACAGCCCCCAGCGCAGTGTCGCCGCCGCGTCGTTTGCGGAGACGTTGCGGAGGCGGGCCGGCATCTGCAGCGTCTCTCCGGGGGCGAAGACGTTCCCCGGCCTGCCGGTGCCAATCTGTACCGCAATCGGCTCGCCAAGAGCCGTGGCGAGAGCCTCCTCATCGGTCATTTCCGGCCCGGCGAGGACGACTTCGGTCGTGGCGGTCGTTTCCTGCGGGGCCTTGGCCGGAAGGCCCAGGCGCATGAAGTGCACGCGCGCGAGTTCGTGGTTGTAAAACCAGTCGGAATCGTACCAGCTCGTCGCGAAGATGAGCCGCGATGCGCCGAACTGCACTTCCCGAAGTTGGCGGTCGAGGGCGGCGTAAGGCGTATCACCGACGACTTCCCACGGCTTTGCGCCGGTCGGGGCGACCCACTTCACCATCGGGCGCGCGCGGGCGAACTTCGGCTCACCGGCGAAGGCGAAGCTTAACCCGTCGCCCCAGCCGAAGAACGAGCGCACGGGGCCAGTGTAGGCGATCTTCCAGGTCAGGCGCACGCAGACCTCGCTCACCTGCCGGGCATCGCAAGTCACGGAGGCCGTTGCGGCGGCGGGGCCTTCGAGGCGGAAGGTGACGCGCTGCGCCCCATCCGGCTGCGGCTCGACCTTCTCGACTCCGGTGGTGCGGAAGGCGGCTTCGGTCTCAGTGAACCGCGCCGAGAAGCCGACCGAGTTGATGAGCGGCGTCACCTGCTCGGCGGCCTTCGCCGCGAAGGCGAACTGCTGCGGGTCGAGGACGAGCTTCGGGGCGGGTGCGGCGTCAACATGCGGCGCAAGTTCTATTATAAGAGCGTAACACCATAGGCAAAACAGCGATCTAGTCATTGTGGCGCACATCCACGCAGGTATTGGAGCCAGCAGACCCCGCCACTCGTATTCGTTCCCCGGCGTCGTCCTCCCTTCCCCTTCGACTCTGGCCCGTGATATACTGCCGGGGCCTCGCAGAGGGCAACGCACTGTGCATTCCGTACTCTATCATCTGTAATCTGCCTCCATGACCTACTACATCGACACAATGGGCTGCCAGATGAACGAACGCGACAGCGAGACCATCGCCGGCGTGCTCGAAGAGCTTGGATTTGCGCCCACCGAGGACTGGCATGACGCCCGGGTGATCGTGCTGAACACGTGCTCGGTGCGCGAGAAGCCGCACCATAAGGTGTTCTCGCGGCTGGGAGCGATGGAGAAGCTCAAGCGCGAGCGCCCGGATACGATTGTCGCCGTATGCGGGTGCATGGCGCAGGCCATCCCCGACGACATCCGCGCCCGCGCGCCATTCGTGGACATCATCCTCGGCCCGAAAAATGTCGGCGACTTGCGCGAGGCGGTCCTGAGCGCGGCGGAAGCGAAGACGGTAGTCACTGATACGGCGGCTACAGTGCCGGAGGGGCTTCCCGCGCGGCGGAAGAGCGCGATCTCGGCGTATGTGAACATCGCTTACGGGTGCAACAATTTCTGCGCGTATTGCATCGTGCCTTATGCCCGCGGGCGGGAGCAGAGCCGGCTGCCGGATGACATCCTGGGGGAGGTGAGGGGGCTGGCGGCGGCCGTCGCCGTTCAAGACCTGGGGCTTCAGCCCCAGGTGCTTAACCTGCCTACGCCAGCGCCGACTTCAGTCGGCGAACCTGACGCGTGCCCCGCCGAATCCTCGCCGACTGAAGTCGGCGCTGGGTTGATGGGTCAGGTACCGGGCACTGAAGTGCCCGGTCTGGAGGAGGCGTCGCGCTCCTCGCGGCCTGCCGTTCAAGACCTGGGGCTTCAGCCCCAGGTGCTTAACCTGTCTGTGCCAGCGCCGACTTCAGTCGGCGAACCTGACGCGTGCCCCGCCGAATCCTCGCCGACTGAAGTCGGCGCTGGGTTGATGGGTCAGGTACCGGGCACTGAAGTGCCCGGTCTGGAAAGGCGAAGCGGCGGCATCCGGGAGATCACTCTCCTCGGCCAGAATGTGAACTCCTACGGCAAGGACCTGTCGGTTGCGGTGGATTTCGCGGATTTGCTGGGGATGATGAATGAAATCGGGGGGCTGGAGCGCATCCGGTTCACGACCTCGCACCCAAAGGACCTGTCGGACAAGCTCATCCAGGCGATGGCGCGGCTGGAGAAGGTCTGCGAGCATCTGCACCTGCCGATCCAGTCGGGCGACAACGAAGTCCTGCAGCGGATGAACCGGCGCTACACCATCGAGCATTATCTCGACCTCATACGCCGGATGCGGGCAGCGGCGCCGGAGGTCGCGATCACGACCGATGTCATCGTCGGCTTCCCCGGCGAGACGGAGGAGCAGTTCCAGCGCACCCTGGACGCCTTTGCCGAGATTCGCTTCGACCAGGCGTTCATGTTCAAGTACAACGACCGGCCCGGCACCGCGGCAGCTTCGTTCCCGGACAAGATCGACGAGGGCACAAAGCAGGAACGGTTGCTGCGGCTGGTGAAGCTGCAAAATGAGATCGCGCGCGAGGTGAACCGCGCCCAGGAGGGGCAGGTGTTCGAGGTGATGGTGGAGGGCCCCGACCCGAAGCGCGCCGACCATTTGCGCGGACGGACGCGCCAGAACAAGCTGATGATCTTCGCTGGTGTCGGTATCCCCCCGGGGACGCTGGTGCAAGTGCGGGCGGAGAAGGGGTTCCTGTGGGGGTACACCGGACAATCGGACGGCGACCGCTGATATGCCGGTCTGAGCGGTGCTTGGCGCGTCAGGCAGGCGAATGGCAGTCAGTCCGCGAAGGAGTAGTCTCCACGGGTACTTGATCGGGTTGCTGTAATCACCATAAGCGGGGACCACGTCATTGCAAAATCAGGCAGTCGGACTGTGGGACGCACTTGTTGCCAGCGGCCCCAGAAGCGCAGGGCTTCTGATATGTATGCTGGCTGCCGTACTCGTCGGAGTTGCATACGCGCTGCCTCATCGAAGGGACTTTGCGACCAAGTGGGCGCTGCGATCGCTGTGTACCAGCTCGTGTCTGGAACTATTGGGCTTCACCGGCCTGGCAGCCTTCTACGCGAGCACCTACGGCTTCAAGGACCACGTTGAAGCCAACATCTGCGCGGTGTCATGGCTGGTGCACACCGGCCATCCCATATATCATGCGCTGTCCTCGGCGGAGCGTTATAGTTTCGAGTATGGCCCGCTGCTGTACCTGGCACACGCAGGCATGTTCGCTCTATTAGGGCCCAGCCTGTTGTCCACCAAGGTCATGAGCGTCGCGGCTGCAATGCTCAGCATTGGCGCAGTCGCTGTAGTCGGGCGACGGGTCATCGGCCTGCGCGACGCCATTACATTGACCTGGTATTGCGCAGTGGCCATGGTGCTGCTCGACTTGGTTGCACTCCAGAACAGGGCAGACCCATTGCTACTGCTATGCACGTCTCTGGGGCTTATAGGTATACTCTTCGGAGGACGCGCCTCGGCAGTAGTCATGTGCGCGCTGACGCTGGGTGTCGCAACCAACCTGAAGGCGCACGCTCCATTGTACTTCCTGCCACTTCTGACGGCTCTGTACTCCCGGTACGGGTTCCGCGCCACGGTGATCTGCATTGTCGGCGCTGTTGCCGTGGCCGTCGCACCGTTCTTGCACCCGCAGGTATCACTCGCAAACTATGCCGCCTGGCTTACGCAAACTGCCCGCCACGGTCTCGACGTCCGCGAGGCGATGTCGAATACCTACAACCTGGCAGCTTTGACTATGCCGATCTGGGTCGGGATGATCCAACTCCACAACACCCATCCTGAGGGTCTCAAGAGCCTCCTGGCGACTGAAAAGAGATTCGTCGAGGCTCTTGTGGTGAGCCTGGTAATCATGTTCCCGCTCGCATCGAAGATCGGCAACGGGCCCCATCACTTCCTGCCGTACATGCCGCTCTTCGCGTATCTTCTGGCACTGGTGGTCGCCGAGATCAGAAAGTCACCGGTACGAGTACCGAACGCTCCACACGCGCCGATGGCACTATTGATCATTGGGCTCACGTGGTTCGTTGTGTGCTCCACCATGGCGACCGTGAAGGAGAACCGGTGGTATGCCGACCTGAACGCTCGCCCAGGCAAAGAAGTCGTTGCCGACATCAGGGACGTGCTGGCGCATCACCCCGACGAGACCGTCGGCATGGGCTGTGGCGAGGGCCGGGACAACGACCTGACGTTCTACCGCGCTGAGGTTCTCTTCGTAGGCAACCCCTGCCTGGTCGACGAAGCGGCGCTCATGGATATGCAGCAGTCGGGCCTTAAGCTCCCCGAACAGACATTGGAAGCATTGCGCGATGGCATGATCCGGCTTTGGCTGATCCCCAAGGGGAACCGGCCATTTGCAATGCGGAGCGGGTACAAGTGCCGTGACTTATTCGGTCACAAATTCCGACGGATCTTCCTGGAACGCTACGGATTGCAGAGCAACTCGCGGTATTTCGACCTCTGGGCGTATCGAGATGGACAACGCGCTCAAATGCAGCCGTGGGGCGACATCAGACACAGAGTACATCGCCATCTATTCAGGAGGTCGGACGAAATCCCGGCGAGGAATGTCGAGCGCGTGGGCGACAGCGTGCGAGACTTCATTCATCGGCACTGTCGCTAGCCCACCGGACGCCTGAGACACCGCCCTGTACAGAACTCGCAATTCCATGTACACCATGTAGATACATCACTTCCAGAGCGACCTTGCGCGCGATGAATCGCGCCCCCACATGGACGTTAGTGGTTAGCCGTCCGCTTGCCGTTCATTCCTGCCGTTGCCGTTTGCTCATCATTCATCATTCATCATTCCGCCTTCATCGTTTCCGCCATGGATGACCTTACACCGATGTACCGCCAGTGGGCGGCTGCGAAGCGCGAGTATCCGGACGTGCTGCTCATGTTCCGGATGGGCGACTTCTACGAGATGTTCGGTGAAGACGCCGAGATCGGCGCGCGCGAACTCGATCTCGTGCTGACCAGTCGCGCCTACGGCAAAGACAGCCGGATGCCCATGTGCGGGGCCCCGCACCACCAGCTCGAGCGCTATTTGTCCATCCTGGTGCAGCGGGGCTTCCGGGTGGCGATCTGCGATCAGGTCGAGGACCCGAAGAAGGCCAAAGGGCTTGTCCGGCGGGAGGTTACGCGGGTCATCAGCCCGGGGACGATCCTTGAGGACGGCTTGCTATCGGGGGCGACCAACAATTTCCTGATGGCGGTCGGGCACGCACGAGACGAGTACGGGGTGGCGGTCGTGGACGTCT
Organism: uncultured Armatimonadia bacterium; assembly: GCA_964455745.1. Taxonomy (GTDB): domain Bacteria; phylum Armatimonadota; class Zipacnadia; order Zipacnadales; family CAYWBK01; genus CAYWBK01. Next base: position 2,673 of record CAYWBK010000071.1, on the reverse strand, counting down.
CTACGGGGGAGTTCTTGGTCACCGAATTGCCGCGTGGGGCAGGCGTCTCGCCTGCCATCGGCCCGCCCATTCAGCCCCCGGTGCAGAAGGAGGGAACGGCGGCGGGCGAGACGCCCGCCCCACGCGACCTATCCACCACACGCGACCTGTCCACCACACGCGATACACTGGAGATCGGATGGACGGGGCCGGACGGCCAGCGTCATGCACCGCTCCTCGACGAGATCATCCGCGTCGGTCCGGCGGAGGTTATCTTCCCCGCGCAGATGGAGCAGGCGGAGGAGCTGCGGGCCGCTGTCGGCCGGGCGCTCAACATCCCGGTCACCCCGGTCGCGGTGGGTGACTTCGAGTTCCGCTCGCCCGCACAGCAGCTTCGCGAGTTCTTCGGCGTGGAATCGCTGCGGGGCTTCGGGTGTGAAGACATGCCGGCTGCGCAGGCTGCCGCGGCTCTTGCGCTGAAGTACCTGCAAAGCAATCGCCTCGATGCCCTCCCCCACCTCACCGGCCTGACCACCTATTCGACCGCGCAGTTCATGATGATTGACGCAACCACGCGCCGGAATCTCGAGTTGGTGCGCACGATTCGCGAGGGCGATACGAAGGGCACGCTGCTGGCGCTACTCGACAAGACCGGCACCCCGATGGGCAGCCGCCTCCTGCGCACGTGGCTTCTGCAGCCGCTTTTGGATGTGCAGGCGATCCGGGGGCGGCTCGATGCGGTGGACAACCTCGTGCGCGACCGGGTGATGGCCGAGGGCCTGCGCGATCATCTCAAGCAAGTGTACGACCTCGAGCGTCTCGTCAGCCGCGCGGCGACGGGCACGGCGAACGCGCGGGACCTGCGGGCGGTGGCGCTGTCGCTGGGGAAGCTGCCGGGGCTGATCGAGGTGATGGCCGAGGCGACTGCGCCGCTGCTTGGCGAGGCCCGCGACCGGCTCGATCGGCTGGATGACATCTACGAGCTTCTCACCCGCGCCATCGCCGACGACCCGCCGATCACGATCACCGAGGGAGGCGTGATCCGCGCCGGTTACGACGCGGGGCTGGATGAGTTGCGGGATGCAGCGGCGCACGGGCGAGAGTGGATCGCGCAGCTTCAGGACCAGGAGCGCGCCCGGACGGGGATCAAGTCGCTCAAAGTCGGCTTCAACAGCGTCTTCGGGTACTACATCGAGGTCTCGCGGGCGAACCAGGAGCTTGTGCCGGAAGATTACCTGCGCAAGCAGACGCTCGTGAACGCCGAGCGGTACATCACCCCGGAACTCAAAGAGATGGAAAGCAAGATCCTCGGCGCTGAGGAGAAGGCGCAGGAGCTTGAGTACACGCTCTTCTCTGAGATCAGGGAGCAGGTCGCGGCGCAGGCGGAGCGCATCCTCGCCACCGCGCGCACAGTGGCGCAGATCGACGTGTTAGGGGGGCTTGCGCAGGCGGCGATGGAATATGGCTACAGCAAGCCGGAGGTGGACACCTCCGATACCGTCGCCATCGTCGAGGGGCGGCATCCGGTGGTCGAGCGGACGCAATACGGAGAAGCGTTCGTCCCCAATGACGCCAAGCTCGATTGCGAGAGCAACCAGCTCCTCGTGGTCACCGGGCCGAACATGGCAGGCAAGTCGACGTACCTGCGACAGGTGGCGCTGATCGCGCTGATGGCGCAGATGGGCAGCTTCGTGCCCGCGAAGGCGGCGCAGATCGGGATCGTGGACCGCATCTTCACCCGCGTCGGGGCGAGCGATGACCTCGCCACCGGGCAATCGACGTTCATGGTCGAAATGACCGAGACCGCGAACATCCTGCACAACGCGACCGACCGCAGCCTCATCATCCTCGACGAGATCGGGCGGGGGACCTCGACTTTCGACGGGCTGTCCATCGCCTGGGCAGTGGCCGAGTACATCGTCAACCAGATTCGCGCCAAAACGCTCTTCGCGACCCACTACCATCATCTCAATGAGCTTTGCGAGATCCTCCCACGGGTGAAGAACCTGCGGATCGCGGTGAAGGAGCAGGGGGAAGACATCATCTTCCTGCGCAAGATCGTGCCCGGCGGCACGGACCGCAGCTACGGCATCCAGGTGGCGCGGCTGGCGGGCCTGCCGGCGGAGGTCATCGAGCGGGCGAAGGAAGTGCTGCACTCGTTGGAGCAGGAGGACATCGGGCGGGACATGACGGCGATGGCGGAGGGTCGCGTGGGGCAGGCGTCCTCGCCTGCTATCGGGCCCCGGAAGTCATCGGTCAAGCAGATCGCGCCGACGGTTCAGCTCAGCCTGTTCGAGGCGGGGACGCACCCGGTGGTCGAGGAACTGGAGAAGATGGATGTGGACACGATGACCCCGGTGGAGGCGCTGATCGCGCTGAAGAGGCTGCAGGATAAGGCGAAAGGGTAACGGCACCTCACCCCCAGCCCCTCTCCACAAGTGGCTATGCTTTACCCACATGTTGCGTGCGTGCCACAGGCCGTTGCCTCAAAAGGCCCGAAGGGCCGAAAGAGTTTAGCCAGGCTCGCAAGAGCCTGGAACACGGCCCCTTACTGGATAGGAACAGCCCCCGAAGGGGGCGGCACAAATGGCGCAATGTTGTCGGTTCTGTGTCGCCCCTTCGGGGCTTGCGGGCTGTTCGGGGCCGGGAATCCGGGGGCTTACGCCGGGCTGGCGCGAGCGCCAGCATGGCTAA